>DATJGR010000195.1:0-24867 GCA_035494855.1 Pseudomonadales bacterium
TAGGACCGACAGGATGCTTTCCCAGAAAGCCCGATACGCACTGCGCGCGCTCACTGCACTCGCCGAACTGGAACCCGGCGCGCAGGCGCAAATCGCGGAAATCGCCGACGAGGCGCGCGTGCCGCGAAAATTCCTGGAACAGATTCTGCTCGACCTGAAGAAGCGCGGACTCGTGCACAGTACGCGTGGGAAACTCGGCGGCTACACGCTAGGCAAACCGGCGAGCGAAATCGAACTGGCCGAGGTGATCCGCACCATCGACGGACCGCTGGCGCTGTCGCCGTGCGCCAGTCGCATGGCATATAGAAAGTGCGACGACTGTCTCGATGCCGACACGTGTCCGATCCGCAAAGTGCTGCTCGAAGTGCGCGATGCGACGGCGGACATACTCGAGAACCGCAGCGTCGCCAGCATGATCGAAAAACCGGTGGCCCGCCGGCGCAAGACCTCGCCGCGAAAACGCGCCTAGTCGCGGCAACGTTTCTCGGGCTGATCGCAGAGCGCCATTACGCGAGGAACGTCAGCTTCCTGGGGCTTTCCGCCGGACCCTGCCACAACCGATGCCAGTCGAACTGCGTCGGGTCGAACCAGCGCGCGTTGCTCAGCCACAGGTCATCCCACGGTACGCCGGCCTCTCGGTTGATGATCACCGTCTTTCTACGCCGTGCATCCATGAACGCGAATCGGTTGTGCGCGCCGGCCCAGGTTCTGATCAGGTTTTCGAACGACCGCTCATACAGCGTTTCCGGCCGGTTGCGCAGGATCGGACGCAGATAGTCGTTGATCAGATGCCACGTGTCCGAGCGATTCGGGCTATGGGGCTCCAAGGCAACGGTGCCGTTGTGCACCATGCAGATCTCGTTGGTGATTCGCATCGGCTGCGTGTTCTCCAGCTCGATCGTCCCGCGCGTGCGATAGCGCAGGTGTATCACGCATTCAGCCGTTTCGTATTCGCGGCACAATCGTTTCAACTCGGGCAACCGGGTGCGTGAACGGCGGCGCAACGTGATGCGGCCATCGGCACCAAACGTCATCAGGCCGAACCCGTGCGGGTTGAATTCGGCCGCCGAGGCGAGCAGTTCTTCGGGCACGCGCGCTTGCGGCGGCTTGTGAATGATCAGGCACATCTACTGCAGCTTCGCGATCATCACTTCAGTGGACTTGAACACCGTCAGTACTTCGGCGCCGACGCGCAGGTCGAGCGCGTCGATCGAGCGGGTGGTTATCACCGATGTGACGATGCCGGCGTCGGTCTCGACCTCAACTTCGGACAGCACTGGACCGCGAATGATCTCGATGGCGGTGCCTGCGAACTGGTTGCGCGCGTTGATGGCAGCAATGGGCATGACGGTAACCTCGGATGGCAACTACAGTCGATGTCGAACAGTCGATGTCGAGCGGTCGGCATGCTAACGGCACTACAGCGCCGCTGGAAGGAATCTAAAATTCTAGCGCTATAACTTAACAAACATTATCTCGATGGGTTTGATCGTGTTAATGGGGGGCCGATTGGACTGTTGAATGACTTTCACGCGCATCCGGAAAAAGCTGCGATTGAGCCGATGCGGGCAGGATCGGACCATGCGCAAACCGATCTTTGCTGGCCGATTGCTCATGTGCGCTGCCCACATTCTCGGATTCCCGCGCATAGGCGCCCGACGTGAACTGAAAACGGCGGTCGAATCCTACTGGAAAGGAAAGACCACCCTGGCCGAGCTGCAGACCGTTGGGCGCGACCTGCGCGCCCGGCACTGGACGCTGCAGCAACGGGCCGGCCTGGACTACGTGACGGTCGGCGACTTCGCCTGGTACGACCACCTGCACAATGCGACCGCGCTGTTCACCTCGGCGCCTGCGCGTTTCGGATTCAAGGAGCCGATCGACGTGGACGGTTACTTCGCGATGGCGCGCGGAACGCCCGATGCGCCGGCGCTCGCGATGCGGAAATGGTTCGACACGAACTATCACTACCTGGTTCCGGAGTTGGACTGGAACACGACGTTCGCACTGAATCGGCGCTGGCTGCTGCCGGAAGTGCGCGAGGCGCTGGCGCTCGGTCATTCGGTCAAGGTGGCGCTGCCCGGTCCATTGACCTGGCTCTGGCTGGCGTCTGCCCACGAGCGCTTCGACCGGCTTCACCTGCTCCCGCCGTTACTCAACGCCTACGCGACACTGCTCGACGAGTTGAAGAACCTCGGCGTCGCGTGGGTGCAGATCGACGAGCCGATCCTGTCGCTCGACCTGCCGGAAACCTGGCTCAATCGATACGCGGTCGCATATCGCACACTGGCGCGCGCCGATCTGCCGATTCTGCTCGCTACGTATTTCGGCAGCGTCGCCGAACACGCGGCGCTGCTGAGAGCGTTGCCGATCGACGGACTCCATCTCGATCTGGCGCGATCGCCGGAACAACTCGACGCGTTTCTCGCCGACTGGCGCGCCGACAAGGTACTGTCGCTCGGCGTCATCGACGGACGGAATGTCTGGCGTGCCGATCTGTCTGCATTACTCGCACGTCTACGTCCCGCGCACGCTGCCCTCGGCGACAGACTCTGGGTGTCGGCCTCCTGCTCGCTGCTGCACGTGCCTACCGACCTTGCACAAGAACGCTCTCTCGATCCCGAATTGAAACGATGGATGGCGTTCGCGACACAGAAGCTCGACGAGATCGTGCTGTTGAAACGGGCGTTGGTCAGTGACGCCCCTTCGCCACAGTTTCGGGACGCCGATGTCGCGAGCAAGAGTCGACGATATGCCGCGTCGACAAACCGTCACGAGGTTCGGGCGCGCGTCGCTGCCCTGCAGCCGCGCGACGCGGAACGCGGTGTACCGTTCAACACGCGAATCCGCCTGCAGCGCGACGCTTTAGGGCTACCGCCGTTGCCGACGACCACCATCGGATCCTTCCCGCAGACCGCCGAGATCCGTGCGGCCCGCGCGTCGTTAAAGGCGGGCCGGATTGCCGAAGCCGAGTATTCGGATGCGATGCATCGGGAGATCCGCCACGCCGTCGACACTCAGGTCGCACTCGGTCTCGACGTGCTGGTGCATGGCGAAGCCGAACGCAACGACATGGTCGAGTATTTCGGAGAGCAACTCGCCGGCTTTGCAGTCACCGAGAACGGCTGGGTGCAGAGCTACGGATCTCGATGTGTGAAGCCACCGGTGATCTACGGCGACGTTTCGCGGCCGGCGCCAATGACGGTGAAATGGGCGGTCTACGCCCAGAGTCTCACTGACAAGCCGATGAAGGGGATGCTCACCGGTCCGGTGACGATGCTGTGCTGGAGCTTCGCGCGCGACGATCTGCCGCGTCGCGAGATCGCAATGCAGTTGGCCCTCGCGCTTCGCGACGAAGTCTGCGATCTGGAAGCGGCCGGCATCCATGTCATTCAGATCGACGAACCGGCATTTCGCGAGGGACTGCCGTTGCGGCAGGTCGATTGGCCCGCGTATCTCGACTGGGCCGCGCGGGCTTTTCGCACCAGTGCGTCCGGCGTCGCGGAAACGACGCAGATTCACACGCACATGTGCTATTCGCAGTTCAACGACATCCTGCCGTCGATCGCCGCCATGGATGCGGACGTCATCACCATCGAAACGTCGCGTTCGCGCATGGCGCTGCTCGATGCGTTCGCGGACTTCCGCTATCCGAACGACATCGGTCCCGGACTCTACGACATTCACTCGCCGCGCGTTCCGGCGAATGCCGAAATGAAGCAACTGCTCGAGCGCGCGCTCACCGTGATCCCTGCGGAGAGAATGTGGATCAACCCGGACTGCGGGTTGAAGACGAGAGGTTGGCCGGAAACCGAAGCAGCCTTGTCGCGCATGGTTGCGGTCGCGCGGGAGGCGCGTTCCACATTGGGGCTGTCATCCGGGGCCCTGGAGAGGAAGGCGCGCCAACAGGATCGTTAGCGCGACTGTTCCCCGATTGACCCTAGAGCATGATCTCCGCCATCAGCTCCAACGCTTTCGGCTGACCGCTGCCTATCAGCATCGAGCCTACCTGCCCTTTCTTTGCGGCCGCCGACCAGCGCTGCGCACGGTCTTTGATGCGCGCGGCGGGGCCGACGAGATGACATGCATCGATGAGCTCTTCCGGCACCGCGGCCATCGCCTCGTCTTTCTTGCCGGAGAGGAAAAGGTCCTGAATTTTCTCCGCCGCGGCGCCGAAGCCGAGACGCGTCGCGTAGTCGTTGTAGAAGTTCTTGCCTTTCGCGCCCATGCCGCCGATGTACAGCGCCATGTTGCCGCGGATCATCTGCATGCACTGCTTCACGTCGTCACCGATGATCACCGTCACGAACGGCGCCACGTCGAAGTCGGCCAGCGTTTTGCCGCCGCCCGCTGCCTTCAGACCCTTCTCGATCGGATCCTTGAACACGCTGAACTGCTCGGGATCCATCCAGATCGGGAAGAAACCATCGGCCACTTCTGCGGCGGCCTGCACGCCGGCCGGCGTCAACGTGGCAGCGTAAATCGGAATCTTGTCTTCGCACACCATGATGCTCTTCAGCGGCTTGCCGAGGTTCGTCGCACCGGGGCCACGATACGGAATCTGATATTCCTTGCCTTCGAAGTGGAGTGCCTCTTCGCGCGCAAAGATCTGCTTCATGATCTGGATGTATTCCTTCAGGCGCGTCACCGGCTTGCCGTACGGCACGCCGTGCCAACCCTCCACCACCTGCGGACCCGACGCACCGAGGCCGACGATGAAGCGGTTGTTCGACAGCTGCGCCACGGTCATCGCGGTCATCGCCGCGAGCGCCGGCGTACGGCCCGGCATCTGCATGATCGCGGTGCCCACTTTGATCTTCGTCGTGTTCGCGAGCATCCATACCGCGGGCGTCACCGCGTCGGAGCCGTACGCTTCCGATGTCCACACCGAGTCGTAGCCGAGCGTTTCGGCGTGTTTGATGGTATCGATCGGAATGCTGATTTTCTTTCCGGAATAGCCGGCGATGAGACCGAGTTTCATGGTTGCTTCCCTGTTGATGCGGCTTGTGATGCGAGCGTTGCAGGCTAACAAACGCAGGGCGTCGCCAACAAGGAAATCAGACCGGTTGGACTTGCCCGCGCGCGCTCGCGACAATTGCGTGACCCGTTCCCAAATGTGCAATCCTCCTGGAGATCGAATGGCCAGCTTCCGCGGCCACATCCTCAACGCCGCCATCCGCTACGCCGGCAAGCGCCGCCTGGCCGACCTCGAATTCACACCGGCAGCGATCGCCGCATCGCGCGCACGCATGGATCGCCTCGGCGATCGTGTTCCACTCGCGGCATCGCTGACGCGCCACACCGACGACCTCGGCGGCGTGCCCACCGAATGGACGCGCGGCAACCATCCACCGCGCGGCGTGATTCTGTATTGTCACGGCGGCGGCTATCTCGTGGGCTCGCCGCGCGCGTACCGCGGCATGGCGGCCCGCCTCGCCACGCTCACGCGTTGCGACGTCGCGGTGATCGATTATCGGTTGGCTCCGGAACACACCTACCCGGCCGCGCCGGACGACGCGATCGCCGCCTACCGAGCGCTGCTGTCGCGCATGGACGCGTCGTCGATCGTCATCGCGGGCGATTCGGCCGGCGGCAATCTCGCGCTGGTCACGTTGTTGCGCGCGCGCGACAGAGGCGTTCCATTACCGGGCGGTGCCGTGCTGCTGTCACCATGGACCGACCTCACCGGCAGCGGGGCCTCGATGCGGGTGAACGCGAAGCTCGACCCGATGCTGCCCGCCCAACGGATCGACGAAGCCGCACGGCTGTATGCACCCACAGCGCAGCTCGACAGCCCCGACGTGTCGCCGCTGTTCGGCGATTTTACGGGCCTGCCGCCCCTCTCGATCCACGTTGGCACCACCGAAATTCTGCTGGACGATTCGCAGCGCCTCGTCGAACGGGCGAAGCAACACGGCGTTTCGGCCGAACTCGAACGCTGGCACCGCATGCCGCACGTCTTCCCGATGTTCGCCGACTTCCTTCCGGAAGGACGCCAGGCACTCGACGATATCGGGGAGTTCGTGGCCACGCGTCTCGCCGTGTGATGGTGCGTGTGACCCGATCGGCGGGTGATCACGGAGAAGTGCTGGTTGTGATGACGTGAGCGGCGGGTAATCGGTGCGCAGGACACGCTCGAGCCATTCTTAACGCCATCTTCCGTCACCAAACCCCTTGGAATCCCGCTATCGCTCAAATACGGTTGCTGGCGCTCCAGGGTCGTGCACACCGATCGCCCGCCGCTCACGTCCTCGAGACCCCCAACCAGGTCGACTTTGTTCTTGGATGAACGCGGCAAGGGTTCAGGGTCTCCGATCACTGTCGAGGGAGACGCGACTCGAGGCGGAGGTGCGTGCGTGTTGTCGAGGACCCTGGAGCGCCATGGATGGCGCGAATGGAGCGCCCAAGGACGGCTCGAGCGTGTCCGCGACAATACGCACGCACCTCCGCCGCGGACCGAAGCTCCATTCCACCCCACTCGAACCGAAGCTCAAGCGACCCGCTTGCTCCTCAGGTATTCGATGATGTCGAGCGACTCGTACATCCACTCTTCCCGCCCCTCGCGGCGGATCCGCAGACACGGCACGGTGGTGCTGCCGCCGCCCGTACGCAGGTCGTGCAGTGCCTGCGGGTCGGCGTGGATGTTGCGCATCTCGATGTCGATGCCGGCCTCGTCGAGAAAGTCGCGTACGCGCCCGCAATAGGGGCAGCTCGGGAAGTGGTACAGCGTGTAGCGTTCGCTCATGGTGCACCTTCGTAGGGTCGGTGAGATTATGCCGGCGCGGTGTGGAACGGTACACTGCGGCGCCAGATCAAAGGGCAGACGAGGCTCGAGTTGGCGAAGTCGAAACCCGATAAGCGATTGATGACGATTCGCAACGGCGTGATCGCGTTCGTGGTGTTGATCGTGCTGGTGGTGGGCGGTTACGGACTATTCCGATCGACGGCAATCGACGTCTCGGGGGAGTTCGTCGAGGGCACGCACTACAGGGTGATCGACGGAACGGTCGTCCCCACCGTGGGTCCGATCAACGTGACCGAGTTCTTCTCGTACGGTTGCGTGCACTGTCGCAACTTCGATCCCATCGTGAACGACTGGCTGCACAACGTGCCGAAAGGCACGTCGTTCGACCGCAATCCGGTGTCGTTCTCGCCGGAGTGGAGCCTGCTCGCGCAGTCGTACTTCGCGCTGCAGAGCGTCAACGCGCTCGACGACAACCACGACCGCATCTTCAAAGCGATCCACGACAACCACAAACAGTTTCTCACTGCCGACATGGTGGCCGACTTCGTCGATGGTCACGGGGTTACGCGCGCTGCCTTTCTGACCGCGTTCAATTCACCGGGCGTCGCGCACGCGATGGCGGATGCCGCCAAGCGGGAGCGCGCGTTGCGCGTCAACAGCGTGCCGTATCTGACGGTGGCCGATCACTACGCCGTGAACATGGATACCGTGCCGCGCAAAAAGGCGTTCGACGTGGTGAACTTCCTCGTGGCCAAGACCCTTGCCGAGCGCCCGGCCAAGGCCGGAGCGCCGTAGGCATTCAGGTTCCATTCAGCCACCAAGCTCTATTAAGGGCGGCCACACTGGCTGCGGAGTAGCCCGATGGGTGAGTACCAGACCTTGATCCACACGCTGGCGCTGACGATGGGCGTCGCGTGGGCGAGCGGCATCAACCTTTATGCGGCGGTCGCGGTTCTCGGTCTTGCCGGCAACGCCGGCTATGTCCATTTGCCGGACACGCTGGCCATCGTGGAAGACCCGCTGGTGATCCTCGCGGCGTGCTTCATGTACTGCGTCGAATTCTTCGCGGACAAGGTGCCGGGCGTCGACAGCACGTGGGACGCGGTGCACACGTTCATCCGCATTCCGGCCGGCGCCATGCTGGCCGCCGGCGCGGTGGGCGACGTCACGCCCGCACTCGCGGTGGCGGCAGGATTGGTCGGCGGAAGTGTTACCGCGGCGACCCACGCTACGAAAGCCGGTACACGGATGCTGATCAACACGTCACCGGAACCGTTCAGCAACTGGTTCGCGTCGATCGGCGAAGATTTGGCCGTGTTCGCCGGTCTCTGGGCAGCACTGGCACATCCCGTTATATTCCTCATCCTCCTTTTCCTCTTCCTGCTGGCTCTATGGTGGTTGCTGCCCAAGGTCTGGCGCGGTGTGAAAGCCGTGTTTCGCAAAATCGCGTCGCTGTTCGGACGGCGTCCGGAGAATCCGTCGCCGGTGTAAACCCGACGGCGTATGCCGCGTAAGAAATCCAACCCGCCGGCGGGGCGTCGTACCAGGCGCCAGCTCATCGGCAACGTGCTGATCGTCGGCTGCCTCGGCATCGCGCTGATCGCCGGTTATCTGCTGTACCTCGATCATCTGATCACGTCGACGTTCGACGGCCGCCGTTGGTCGGTGCCGGCGCGCGTATATGCGCAACCGCTCGAGTTGTATCCCGGACTCGTGGTCGAGGCCAACGAGATCGAGGTGGAGTTGAAGCGGCTGGGCTATCGGCGCGGTCCGCTGAACCTGAACGCACCGGGCAACTACACGCACACCGGCAACGAAGTCCGCGCGACGCTGCGCGCATTCACGTTCAGCGACGGACCGCGCGCACCGATCGACGTCCGCGCGCGCGTCGCCGATCATGCGATCGACACGCTGTACGAAAACGGGGAACCGGCGAGCCTGGTGCGCCTCGAACCTCCGTTGATCGGCAGCTTCTTCGCATCGCACGGCGAAGACCGGCTCATCATCACGCCGGAAGAAACGCCGACGCTGCTCAGCGAAGGGCTCAAAGCGGTCGAGGACCGCAACTTCGATACGCACGCCGGTTTCGACCTGAAAGGCATCGCGCGCGCGGCCATCGCCGATCTGCGCTCCGGCGATCTGTCGCAGGGCGGCAGCACGCTCACGCAGCAGCTCGTGAAGAGCTACTTCCTCGACAACCGTCGCACGGTGTGGCGCAAGCTGAAGGAAATCGCCATGGCGGTGATTCTCGACGCGCGCTATCAGAAAGCCGATCTGCTGAACGCCTACATCAACGAGATCTACCTCGGCCAGGATGGCGAGCGTGCGGTGCACGGCTTCGGTCTCGGCAGCCAGTTCTACTTCAACAAACCATTGTCGGAACTCGACCCGGCGGAGATCGCGCTGTTGATAGCCGTCATTCGTGGGCCGTCGTACTACAACCCGTTCGCGCATCCGGAACGGGCGCGCTCGCGCCGCGACCTCGTGCTGGGGCAAATGAGCGAATTCGGCCTGATCACGGCCGAGCAGCACGCGAAAGCGATCCGACAACCGCTGGCGCTGACGCGCTCGGCGCGGCAAGGCGGCGGTTACTATCCGGCATTCCTCGACCTCGTGCGCGACCAACTCGGAACCAACTACGACGCCACCGAACTGGCCTCGCGCGGCTATCGCGTGTTCACCACGCTCGAGCCGCGCGTGCAGGACGCCGCAGAACAGGCGGTGGCGACGACGCTCGACCGCATCGAAATCGATCGCAAGCTCCCGCGCGGCGATCTCGAAGCCGCCGTTCTCGTTGCGAACAACCAGACCGGCGAGATCTCGGCGGTAGTGGGCGGACGCAAAGCCGGCTTCCAGGGATTCAATCGCGCGCTGAACGCGCGCCGCCCGGTCGGCTCGCTGCTGAAACCGGTCGTCTATCTAACGGCCCTGGAGAGCGGCGACTACAACCTCGCGTCGATCGTCGAAGACGCGCCGCTGTTGCAGACCGACGTTCGCGGCAAAGCGCCACCCTGGGAACCGCACAACTTCGACAACGAATTTCACGGACCTGTGCCTCTGGTGCGCGGGCTCGGCGACTCGCTCAATCTCGCGACCGTACGCCTTGGTGAAGCTGTCGGGGTGGAGAAAGTGGCTGCGCGCGTTGCGACATTCGCGGGCATCGAGCAACCACCGGCGTATCCGTCGCTGCTGCTCGGCGCCATCGACCTCACGCCGCTCGAGATGACGCGGCTCTACGGCGTAATCGCGAGCGGCGGATTCGCGACGCCGGTGAAAACCGTGCTTGCCGTGGAGGACGCAGCAGGCGCCACGCTGAACCGGTATCCGCTCGAGATGCAGCAGGTGGCGCAGCCGGAAGCGGTCACCCAGCTCACCTACGGACTGACGATGGTGATGCAGCACGGCACAGCACGCGCATCGCGCTTTGCGATGCACGGCGTAGCCGGAAAGACCGGCACCTCGGACGACTTCCGCGACAGCTGGTTCGCGGGCTTCGACGCAACGCATCTCGCGGTGGTCTGGGTCGGCTACGACGACAATCGCGACACGAAACTGACCGGCAGCGCCGGCGGTCTGCAGGTGTGGGACGCGTTGATGGCGAGCCTGCATCCGGCGCCGATCACGCTGACGACGCCGACCGGTTTCGATCTGCAGACGATCGACTACGCAACCGGCGGCCTGACGCGAGCCGATTGCGGCGAACCGGTCACGGTTCCAATCCCGTACAATGCGCGCCTGCCCGCGGTACCCGGCTGCGGGACGGGTTTCATGGAGCGTTTCAGACAATGGTTCAGCGACTGAACCACACGTTCGACCGCGCGCTGGCACACGTCGGTCTCGTCGTCGTGCTCGCCGGTTGCGTCAGCGAGCAGCAGACGCCGTATCCGCGCACGCCGGCCCCGATACCGCCGACGTCTCAGACGCGCCCGCCGTCGCAATATCCGGTGCCGACGCAACCGTCGCCACAACCGATCCCGCAAGCGCCGGCACCGGTTCAGCCGCAGCAGCCGAAGCCACAATCGACCGTGACGCTGGCGCTGCAGGACGAAGCACAACGCGCCGCCACCGCAGGCGATCTCCCGAAAGCGATCCAGATTCTCGAACGCGCGATCCGCATCCAACCCGACAGCGCGCAGCTGTGGATCGAACTCGCCCGCTGCCACTTGAAGGAAGGCAACGCCGCGCAAGCCGAACAGTTCGCGCGTAAGGCGCTGTTGTTCACCGGGAATCGCTACGATCTCGAGCAGCAGGCTTGGGTGGTGATCGCCGATGCACGGGCGGAGAAGCACTGAGCTGCATCGTCGCGACCGCCGACGGCTGGCGAGCCTCCTTCGGAGAAAGGTGTGAGCGCAACAGACGAATCTGCACTGCGCGGATGGACGCGTCGCGAAGCGATCGGCGGCGCGGTTGCAGCCGTAACCGCTTTCGCTCGCGCTGACGGCTGGGCTGAGGCGAGCGCGACGCGCGCATCGGAACTGACCGATCTGACCGCGGTCGAGGCGGTTGCCGCGATGCGGCGCGGCGATCTCCGCGCTGAAGCGTATGCGAACGCACTGCTGACGCGCGCGGCGCAATGCAGATCGCTCAACGCCTTCATCAGCATAGAGCCGGAGGCGGTACTCGAAGCGGCCCGCAACGCCGACCGCGCGCGAGCCGCCGGCGCGGCACTCGGTGCGTTGCACGGTCTGCCGATTCCGGTGAAGGACAGCATCAACACGAAAGATCTGCCGACCACCGGTGGCACATCCGCGCTGCGCAACTTCCGTCCGAGTTCGGACGCGCCGGCAGTGAAGGCATTGCGCAACGCCGGCGCGCTCGTCATGGGTAAAACCAACATCCACGAACTGTCGTTCGGTTGGACCAGCAACAATCTCGCTTTCGGCGCGGTCCGCAATCCGTACGATCCCACGCACATTCCCGGCGGCAGCAGCGGCGGCACCGCGGCCGCGGTCGCGGCGCGCATCGCGCCACTCGGCGTGGCCGAAGACACGGAAGGTTCCATCAGAGTTCCGGCCGCGCTGTGCGGCATCGCCGGTTTCCGCCCGACCACGGGACGCTACCCGACGACTGGCGTCGTTCCGATTACGCCGTTGTTCGATCAGATCGGTCCGCACGCGCGAAAGGTGGCCGACCTGGTGTTGTTCGATACCGTCGTCGCGGGCGCGGTGGAACCGCTTGCCGACATCTCGCTACGCGGTACGCGGCTCGGTATCGACCGCAGCTTCTACGAAGGTCTCGATCCGGAGGTCGGCCGGATCACTTCGGCAGCGTTGGAGAAACTCGAAGCAGCCGGCGCGGTGCTGGTCGAAATGCCGGTGCCGGAGCTCGCCCGTTTGATCGCGCTGACCACGGCGCAAGTGCAACTGCACGACGTAGCGCCTTCGTTGATCCGTTATCTGGCGCAGTACGACACGCACGTCAGCTTCGAGGAGCTGATCGCTTCGATGAGCCCGGATGTCCGCCAGGAATTCCAGAGTTTCGTGCCGGAGGGTTCTCCGATACACGTCAGCGAAGGCGCATATGAAGCGGCTCGCAACGTTCACTTACCGGAGTTGCGCGCCACGTTTCAGCGCTGGTTCGCCGATACCGGGGCGACGGCGATGGTCTTCCCGACCACCCGCATCGCCGCTACGCGAATCGGTGAGGATCCTGTCGATATCGGCGGCAAACAGGTTGCATTCAGCGAGGCGATTTCGAGGAACATCGCGAGCGGCAGCACTACGGGCCTGCCCGGCCTCGTGCTGCCGACGGGACTCACTCGAAGCGGGCTGCCGGTCAGCATCGAACTGGACGGGCCTTCCGGCAGCGACCGGCGCTTGCTTGCACTCGGCCTTGCGATCGAACGCGAGCTGGGCGCATTGCCGCCGCCCCCGATCGCGGCCGCCTAATCCGCGTTCCAGGCGTACAGCAACGTTTCCATGTCGCGGTTGCGTGGATTACGAAACCGGCATTCGAGGGTGAAGCCCAACCGCTGCGCAACGCGCTCCGAACCAACGTTATCGGCCGCCATGTTCGCGACGATGCGTCGCTGCCCGCTATCGCGGCCGCGTTCGAAGCACGCGTGCGCCGCTTCAAAACCGTATCCGCTGCGCCAGAACGCGTGGTCGATGATGTATCCGAGATCATTCTCGGTACGCTCGAGAATCTGCCCGCGCACGATTCCTGCGTCGCCGATGTACGTTCCGTCGAGCAGTTCCACCGCCAGACGTCCGAGGCCCGGCGTTGCGTAGGCGTCCATTGCGCGTTGATGCCACGCGCGGGCCTGTTCGGTCGTTAGCGGTTCAGGCCAATGATGCATCGTCACCGGATCGCCGAGCAGCGCGATCAGCAGGCGTCCGTCTTCCGCGGTATAGCGCCGCAGCCGCAGCCGTCGGGTGTAAACGACATCGTTCAATGCGGCTGCAGGTCCGAGAGATCCACCATCGAATACAGGCGCGTGTCGCGCAGGTTGCCCTGCGGCGTGCGGGCGTCGCGACGCAGGGTGCCTTCGAGCCTGAACCCAAGCCGTTCGGCCACGCGAAAGCTCCGCGTGTTCTGGCTGTCGGTACGGATCTCCACGCGAGCCGCACCCAGTTTCTCGAACGCAAAGCGCGTGATCGCTGCGACCGCTTCACCCACATAGCCGTTGCCGACCAGTGACGTGCGGCACCAATAACCGATTTCGAAGCGCGGCACCCGCCAGTCGATACGGTGCATTCCGGATGCCCCGACCAATTCGCCCGTGTCGCGCCGGCGCAGGAAAAGCGGTAGATCTTCGCGGCGCATGAAGCGCGCCGCAGAGTCGCGTACGAACCGTTCCGAATCGATGATCGTTGGCATCGTCGTCGCCCAATCCATCCATCGATTCAGTTCCGGAAACGACTCTGCAATGGCCCGGTTCAGCATCAGCCCGTCACCGGGCGCGGGCGCCACCAGGCGCAACCGCGGCGTGAGCAGCTCGGTCGGCAACTCGATCAACAACGGCTCTACGCAATCCATGGTGCCCGGCACCGCTCTTTGACCTGTTGAGCGTTCTAGCTCGCTTCGGCGGCGAGGTAAAGCCGTTCGCGGTCCATCTGGAAACGGCGGCCGGCCATGTAGAAGCAGGGGATGCAGAGCATCGACAGCACGGTGAACGCGACCAGTGTCCACGTATAAGGCTCCGCTACGGAATGCGCGGCCAGATAGTCGATGAGGAAGCCGCCTGCCGTAATCCCGAAACCGAGACCGATGAAATTGAGCGTCAGGATGTAGAACGCCACCACCGTTGCGCGGATCTGCGGCGGCACCAGTTCCTGCACCGCGGAGAACGTCGGTCCGTAGAAGCTGCCGAGCTGGAACATGCCGAAGAAAACACCGACCCAGAACCACATGCTCTCGGGTGATACGAGGCGATAGGCCAGATTCACCGGCGCGAGAATCAGCATGATCCAGCACAGGAACGTCGCCCGGCCCATCCCGGTGCGGCGTTGCAGCGCGTCTCCGCCGATACCGCCGAACAGATTACCGAGCACGCCGGCGATCATGCTGATCCAGCCCGTGAGCCGCGCGATTTCGGCCCGTTCGAAACCGCGTTCGTGCACGAACCAGAGCTGCTCGTACGCCGCGGCGCCGATCGCGAAGTGCAGGAACACGCCGCCGAGGATCGTGTAGCGCAATGCCGGAGATTCGCGCAGCGCCTGCGACGACGTCGCGAGTATCAGCCGCAGATTCGGCCGCGTGCGCGCCGCATCGGCCAGCACGTGACGGCGCGGCGTCTCTTTGACGAACCACATCACCACGGCCAACACCAGACCGACCGCGCCGAGCAGGTAGAAGCAGTTGCGCCAGCCGAGGGTCGGCCCGAGATACCCCACGATCAGCAGACTGACACCTACGCCGATCGGCACGCCCATGTAGTAGAAGCCCGCCGCGAAGCCGAGCCGAGCGGTGGGAAATCGATCGGCCAGCATCGACATCGACGTGGGCGTGAGGATGGACTCGCCGACGCCGATGAACATGCGCGGCACCGCGAGGCTCCAGAATCCTCGCGCGGCGCCGGAAATCGCCGTCAACGCGCTCCACAACAGCAGACCCACGGCAACGAGGCGCGGCCGATGCAGCATGTCGGCGAGCATGCCCATGAACAGACCCATGACCACGTAGAACGTGATGAACGTGAGCCCCGTAAGCAGACCGAACTCGGCATTGGTCAGGCCCAGATCGGGCACGATGAAGTTCGCAAAACTCGCCAGAAGCTGGCGATCCACGAAGTTCATCACGTTCAGCAACGTCAGAAAGACGAGGAACACATGGTGTCGCCCCTCGAATGAGCTGTTGGCCATTCTCCCCTCCTCCCCCCAACCGCAGTCAGTCAGCCGACGATCACTTCGCTCGAAAGCTGCACCTCCGCAGACAGCGAATTCGTGATCAGGCAGGCCTCCTCCGCTTTCTCGAGGATGCGCGGGGCACGCGTTTCCTGCCCGGCGGGTACGGTCAGCCGCGCTGAGACCACGAAATGCGTGAAGCGCATCTTGCGATCGATGCGATCGAGCGTTCCGTCAACGCGCACGTCGAGGTCAGTCCAGGTCAGCCGCGATGCGGCGGCGATCGCTTTGAAACCCAGCACGAAACAATCGCACACCGCGGCGACCAGCAGCGTTTCGGGCGACCAACGATCGCCTTTTCCGCCGAATTCCATCGGTGGTGCGGTATCGAGATCCGGCAATCCATCGGCCGCCAGTACGACGCCGTCTTCGGCGGCCGTAAGACGGGTGCCAACGCGATAGTGATGTGGAAAATCCTGCATCGATGCGCTCCGTTGCGGCGCTCGTTATCCGAGCAGTTCCAGCCAGTGTCGCACGGGAACCGCGGCGCCGTCGCGCAGGTGCAATTGGCAACCGACGTTCGCCGTGGCGATCACGTCGGGTTGCGCCGCGGTCAACGCCGCGAGCTTCTGCGCACGCAGTTCGTCGGCAAGCCGGTGCTGCAGCACCGAATACGTGCCGGCCGACCCGCAACACAGGTGCGCGTTCGCAACGGGAACGAGCGCGTAACCTGCTCGCTGCAACAGATCCTCGACGACGCCCTTCACGCGCTGGCCGTGTTGCAACGTACACGGCGGATGCCACGCAACGGTCGTCGCTGTGTCGATCTTCCGGAGCGGCGCTTCGATTTGCGCGAGATACTCCGACGCGTCGAGCGTCCGCTCCGAAATCGACCTCGCCCGATCGGCATAGCGCGGGTCGTCGGCGAGCAGGCGACCATAGTCTTTCACCGTCACGCCACAGCCACTCGCAGTCGAGATGATCGCCTCGGCGTCCGCGGCCGCTTCGAACAGCGCATCCACATTGGCGCGCATCGTCGCGCGCGCGCGCCGTTCCTGGCCGAGGTGCAGTTCGAGCGAGCCGCAGCATCCCTCGCCCGCCGCTCGAATCACTTTCACATCCGCGGCGTCGAGCACGCGCGTTAGCGCCGCGTTCACTTCCGGCGTGGTGGAGCGCTGCACGCATCCCTCGAGCACCACGACGCGACGCGCATGATTCTTCACCGCAACCGCGGGTTCCAAGCGGATCTGCGGCACCGCCCGAGCCAGATAGTCCGGCATCGCCCACCTGACGAGACGGCCAAGGCGCGCGAACAGAGTGAGCCGTGCCGGTACCGGCAACACGCGAACCAGCCATCCGCGCACGAAACGTTCCGCAAAACCACGTGGTTCCCGCGCTTCGATGAAGTTGCGGCCGATTTCTGCGAGCTCGCCGTACGCGACACCGGACGGGCACGTCGTTTCGCAGGCGCGACACGTCAGACACCGGTCGAGATGCTCGCGGGCAATCGGCGTCGGCGTGTCCGCTTCGAGCATGTCCTTGATCAGATAAATGCGACCGCGGGGTCCGTCGAGTTCGTCGCCGGTCAGCAGATACGTCGGGCACGTGGCGTTGCAGAAACCGCAATGCACGCACGCGCGGAGGATCTCGTCGGCGCGACGGCCGGACGACGTGGCGAGAATCACCGAGCTGAGTTGCGTCTGCACTACGGATTAGCCTCCGTAACGGCTTCCTGGCCGATCTCCTGAAATAGTCGACCCCGATTGAAGATCGCCTTCGGGTCGAACGCGTCTTTGAGGCGGCGATAGTACTTCAGCGCCCCCTTATCGAACGGTTGGGGAACTTGCGGATCGCGGAACTCAGTTGCGTGGCCGCCCAGGCGGCGCGCCGCGAGGTCGACGTGCTCACGGGTTGCTTCGGTGCGGAACCACCGCAGCGAACCCGCCCACTCCGTTAGCCACGCACCTGGAAGGGCCGGATACGCCGCCGCCGGCGGCAGCGCCACTCGAAAGCAGTGCCCTTCACCGAAGAACGGATGTGTCTGGTCGCGAAGCGAGTCCCAAAACTCCGCCCCGTGTGGCAGTTCGTCGCCACCGATCTGCGTCGCCGCGGCTCGCACGCCTTTTTCCGTGCCGGAGAGCCGTACGTACAGTACACCGTCGACATGGCACGTCGCGGCGAGCGGTAACGGCGTGCGCGCCCAGGTGACCACGTTGGCAAGCGCAGTGTCGCGATCGACGGCGAACGCGCGCGTGGCTTCGTGATGCGGACGCGGCAGCACTTTCACGCTGATGTCGAGCAACACGCCAAGCGTGCCGAACGCACCAGTCATCAAGCGCGACACGTCGTAGCCGGCAACGTTCTTCATCACTTGCCCACCGAACACGAGTCGCTCGGCGCGACCATTGATCAACGTTATCCCGAGCACCGCATCGCGTGCCGCGCCATACCATGGTCGTCCGGGACCGGACAATCCGGTCGCGATCGCCCCACCGAGGCTGCCATCGCCGGCGAAGGTGGGCGGATCGAACGCCAGCATCTGTCGTTGCGAGGCGAGTATCCGACGCAACTCCGTGAGCGGCGTGCCGGCGCGCGCCGTGAGCACCAGTTCGTCGTGGCGATAGTCGATGACGCCGCTGTGATCGCCGACCGCGAGCATGCTTCCGATCGCCGGCGGCGCGAGAAACGTCTTGCTGCCGCGACCGCAGATAGCGAGGGGTCGGTCCTGCGCCGCGGCCAGGGCGACAGCTGCGATGAGTCGTACGGAATCGTCGCGATCGCGCGCCATTAGAAGCGCTCGATTTCCGGGAACGCGATGTTCCCTTTGTGGACGTGCATGCCGCCGACTTCGGCGCACCGCGCCAGCGTCGGTATCGCTTTACCGGGATTCATCAGCCCCGCCGGATCGAACGCGGATTTGAGACGGTGGAACTGCTCGAGTTCGGGCGCGGCGAACTGGCCGCACATTGCATCGAGCTTCTCTACACCCACGCCGTGCTCGCCGGTTACGGTGCCGCCGACGTCGACGCACAGCGCGAGTATCTCGCCGCCCATCTTCTCGGCGCGGTCGAGTTCTCCCTCGGCATTCGCGTCGTACAGGATCAGCGGGTGCAGATTGCCATCGCCGGCATGGAACACGTTGGCCACGGCCAACCCGAACCGTTCCGACAGTTTCTCTATGGCGCGCAACACCTCGGCGAGGCGCGCGCGCGGGATCGTGCCGTCCATGCAGTAGTAGTCCGGCGCCAGCCGTCCCACCGCCGGGAACGCCGCCTTGCGTCCGAGCCACATCCGCTCTCGGTCTGCATCGTCGCGCGACGCACGCACTTCGGTCGCCTGTTGGGCGCGCATGAGGCGCACCACCTGCGCGGCCTGTTCTTCCACTTCGTCGTGCGTGCCGTCCAGTTCGCACAGCAGGATCGCCGCGGCGTCGGTCGGATAGCCGGCGCCGACGAACGCCTCGGCCGCCGCGATCGCGCGCGCATCCATCATTTCGAGTCCCGCCGGAATGATGCCGTTCGCGATGATCCGACCGACCGTGCCGGCGGCCGCTTCCAGGCTCGCAAACGCCGCGAGTATCAGCCGCTTCGTCGCCGGAACCGGCAGCAGACGCACGGTCACTTCCGTGACGATGCCGAGCATTCCTTCGGAGCCGGTGAACAATGCGAGCAGGTCGTAGCCGGGGCTGTCGAGCGTCGCACCGCCGATCGTCAGCTCATCGCCTTCGATGGTCAGCAACTTGAGCCCGAGCACGTTGTGAACGGTGAGTCCGTACTTGAGGCAATGCACGCCGCCGGAGTTCTCGGCGACGTTGCCACCGATGCTGCACGCGATCTGCGACGACGGATCGGGCGCGTAGTAGAGCCCGTAGCGCGCCGCTGCTTCGGAGATGGCGAGATTGCGCACGCCGGGTTCGACGCGGGCGATGCGGTTCTCGGGATCGATCTCGATGATGCGCGACAGTTTGGACAGGCCGAGCAGCACCCCGTCGGATGAAGGACGCGCACCGCCCGAAAGGCCGGTGCCGGCGCCGCGCGGCACCAACGGCACGCGACTTTCGCGACACACGCGCAACACCGAGCGCACCTGCTCGACGGTCTCCGGCAATACCACCACCCAGGGCATCTGCCTCACGGCGGTCAGGCCGTCGGTCTCGAACGGCTTCTTCGCGCGCGGATCGGTGATGACGCAGTGTGGCGGCAGAATCGCCAGCAACTGCTTCACCACACCGGAATCGTTGGGGGTAACTGCGTTCAAGGTGCGGGGACTCTAGCATTCGTTGCGCTTCGAATCTCGGCGGAGGTGGCGGCTTAATGCACCCGCCTCGCTCGAGCCATCCCTGCGCGCTGCGTCGGCGCCGTCCCAGGCGCCAGGGTCAGGCGCAGCAAGCCGCCACTTCCGACACGCCTAAGCCGCGAGCGAATCGATCTTCGCGCCGATCGCATCGAGATCGAAGCCGTAGATCCGCGCGGCGTTGCCGGCGAAGATCGCGCGCGCCTGCGCCGGCGTGGTAACCGCGGCGATGGCGTCGCGATGCGGCTGGCTCGACGGATAGGTGCCTTCGTCGTGCGGGTAGTCGTTACCCCACATGATGCAGTCCGTACCGGTGATGCCAAGGTTATTCAACGCGATCGGATCGTCGGTGATCGTTACCGCGCCCTGCCGACGAAAGTAGTCGCTGGCGCGCATCGACAACGTATTCAAGCCGAGGCGGCGCCGATGCTGCATCGCGTCCATCGCATGCAGTGTCCACGCCAGCCAGCCCGCTTCCGCTTCGGTGACTACGAACTTCAGCCGCGGATGGCGTTCCAGCACACCGCCGCCGGTGAGGTGCACGATCGGCCCCATGCCGGCCGCCATACCGATGACCGTCGTCGACAGCCGCTCCATCCGATCTTCGATGACGCGCGCCGACTCGCGACGCATCGCGAATTCCTCGACGCTCATGCCGTCCACGGATGCGAAATCGGTGCCGAAGAAAACGTTGCCGGTGAAGACGTGGAAGTTGAGCACCACACCTGATGCTTCGACCAGCGACCACAGCGGGGTGTAGTCGCGGCGGTCGTACGGCCGCCACGGGTAGGAACACGGCAGCATCAGCGTGCGGAATCCTTTCGCGATGCAGCGTTCCGCCTCGGCCACCGCAAGCGCCACGTCGTCCACCGGAACGAACGCCGCGGCGACGTATCGCTCCGGCTCCGGCGTGAACAGTTCGTGCACCCAGTCGTTGTACGCGGTTGCCACCGCCAGATTCAGGTCGACCTCCGGCCGGTTGCCGATGCACAGGAGGGTGTTGGGGAACACCACTTCGGCGTGCACACCGTCGAGCAGTTGCTTCTGCGTTCGCACCGCCAGATCGCTGCCGCCGGTCGGGTCGTTGCGGAACTCCTTGGCGCGCAACTCGTCGTCCATCTCGACCGCCGGTGGCGGCACGACGATGTCGCTTCCCATCAGCGTCAGCGTGATGTATCCGTCTTCGCGGCGTTTCACCCGCGTTTTCGCGGCACTACGGAACGGTTCGGGAATGCGTGCCCACATTTCCGGTGCTTCGTTGACGTGACCGTCCGCCGAGATGATCGGTTCGTTCATGGGCGCGAATTCGGCAAAGGCTTCGCGTGAATCTACCCCAGCGCGGGTCCGATCCCAACCCGCCTTCAGGACAACCCCGATGAAGACGCAACCTCCTGCGCCGCTGGCCGCGTCCACAGCGACGCCGCCGCAGATCAACTAGCCGCCGCCGGCCGCATCCCGGTCGAGGTTGCACACCTTGGCCACCACCGCGTAGCTGTTCGAACGAGGGTCCCACAACCGCGCGCCACGACAGTCGACGGCCCCTTCCGGCGGTTCGTATCGCTGAACCGGGACGCTGGACGGCGGCGCGATTTCACATGCCACCCTCTGTTCGCCGACGCCGCACGCGTTCGGATTCGCCTGCGCCTCGGCGACTGTGGTGCACAGCGTGCGCGCGACGCCCTCGATACACTGGCACGCGCAATTCGCCGCCGACGCGCCGCCCGCACACGCCAACACGACCGCGCTGACCCAGACCAGAACCTTCGCCATGGAAGCCAACTCAGGATGCGACGTCGCTCAAGCTATCGCTCGCGTCAATCGGCGCGCAGGCGCCGGCTCCGATAGCGAGCGCGCGAAATCGGCCTCGCGGGTCGTCCGATCCGACGCACCGTGCCAGAATGCCGCACCTCATACTCAGGCCCGCCATGACCATCACCGTCATCAGGAACGCCCGCATCGTCAACGAAGGCACGATCGCCGAAGGCGACGTTTCGATCCGCAACGGACGCATCGACACTGTCGCGTCGAGCATTGCTTCGCCGGCCGGTGCGCGAGAGATCGACGCGGCGGGCGCGTATCTGATGCCGGGCATGATTGACGACCAGGTGCATTTCAGAGAACCGGGGTTCGAACACAAAGGCACGATCGCGACCGAGTCCAAGGCGGCTGTTGCCGGCGGCGTGACCAGCTACATGGAAATGCCGAACTGCAATCCACAGACGATCACGCACGAGGCGCTACGCGACAAACACAGTCGCGCCTCACGCGCATCGTTGGCGAACTACGCGTTCTACCTCGGCGCGACGAACGACAATCTCGACGTGGTCAAGTCGGTCGACACGTCGCTCGCATGCGGCGTGAAGGTGTTCATGGGCGCGTCCACCGGTAACATGCTGGTCGACGACCCGGCTACGCTCGAAGGCATCTTCGCCGGCACGCCGCTGCTGATCGCCACGCACTGCGAAGACACGCCGACCATCCAGGCGAACGAGGCGCGCGCCCGCGCGCGCTACGGCGACGACATTCCGGTGACCGAGCATCCGCACATCCGCTCGGTGGAATCGTGCTTCAAGTCGTCGTCGCTGGCGGTCGACCTCGCGAAACGCCACGGCACGCGCCTGCACATCCTGCACCTGACCACGGCGCGTGAGATGTCGCTGTTCGAACCCGGATCGAGCCCGAAGAAGCGCATCACCGCCGAGGTGTGCGCGCACCACCTGTTCTTCAACGACACGTGGTACCCGACAAAAGGCAACGCGATCAAATGCAATCCGGCGATCAAGAGCGCCGCCGACCAGCAGGCGCTGCTCTCCGCTGTGAACGACGGCCGTATCGACGTGATCGCCACCGACCACGCTCCGCACACGGCCGAGGAGAAAGCTCGCAGATATGCGCAAGCGCCGTCGGGGTTGCCGCTGGTGCAGCACGTGTTGCTGTCGCTGCTCGAACACGTCCACGCAGGAAGGCTGACAATCGAGAGGGTGGTGGAGAAGACTGCGCACTCACCCGCGCGTCTGTTTCAGGTTGCCGAGCGCGGTTTCATCCGCGAAGGGTATTGGGCCGATCTGGTGCTGATCGATCCGAACGAGGTGACCGAGGTCGACAAGACCCCGATCTACGCGAAATGCGGCTGGACGCCGTTCGCCGGATTCGTCTTCCGCTCGCGCGTGCGCGCGACCTTCGTCAACGGCCGCCTGATGTATCACGACGGTGTATTCGAATCCAACGAGCCGGCAATGGCGCTGCGTTTCGAGCGCCACTGACTCGTCGCTGCAGCTCAGCCGGCGCTAGCCGGGATACTGACGCGCGAGATCCCGTACGACGCTGCGGAACTCCTCGCGTATTTCGGCGATGATCTCCGCGACCGGGCGCACGGCATCGATCCGTCCCGCCACCTGTCCCGTCAGCGGAATCGCCGCTTCCATGTTGCCGCCGAAGTAGAGATCGCGCGCCGTTCCGAACTCCGTCATCGCGTTCACTTCCGGGTTCTTCTCGAGACGCGTCGTTCGTTCGGTTCGCAGTGCGCGCAGCCCAGGCGAATGGAAACGGTTGAGGAACACCGTGTCGGTTTCCTTCGCGTTGACGATCGCGTTCTTCCAGTTGTCGTGCACCGGAGATTCCTTCGATGACACCATCCGCGTGCCTAGCTGTATGCCTTCCGCACCCAGCGCAAAGGCCGCGACCATGCTGGCGCCATCCACGAAGCCGCCGGCCGCGACGATCGGCACCGTTACCTTCGATCGCACCAGCGGAAGCAGAACCATCGTCGCTACGTCGCGCGGATTCTTGAAGCCGCCGCCCTCGCCGCCCTCGACGATCAGCCCGTCCACACCGCATTCCACCGCCTTCAGCGCGGCCGAAAGACTCGGCACCACGTGGAATACCGTCAGCCCTGCGCCTTTGAGCTGCGCGGTGTAACGTTCGGGACTGCCTGCCGACGTGGTCACGAACTTCACGCCCTGGTCGATGATGAACTGCGCGATGCCCGGATCGCGCACGAACGCCTGCGCGATGTTCACGCCGAACGGCTTGTCGGTGAGCTGGCGCATCTTCTTGATCTCTTCGCGGATCGCGTCGAGTTCGCCCGACGACGTCTCGATGATGCCGAGCCCGCCGGCGTTCGACACGGCGGAGGCGAGCTGCGACCGCGCGATCCATCCCATCGGCGCCTGAACGACCGGAATCTCGACACCCAGCATCTCCGTCACGCGGTTCTTGAACAGCATGTGTTTCCCCTTGACTGAATCGTTAGAGCGGAACGGGCAGTTCCAGATGAGTTTCGTAAATGCGCCGCTGTAGCGCGCGCAGTTCGTCCGATACCGCGCCGAGAATCTCTCCGTCATGGCAGGTGTACGCCGTGCGGATCATCGGCGCGGCTGGAAGTTCCGCTTCGGGCAACGGCATGATCAGATTTGCGAAGGTTGCCCAATAGATGTCGAGCGCGGTGAGCGAGTTGCCGAGCAGATAGCGCCGGCCCGCAATCCGTTCCGAGAACATCCGCAGCAGATCGAGCACGCGCGCCTTCGCGGTGCGCACGTGCGCGGGATTGAAGCCGTACTTCGGCGCGAGGTAGTTGGCGACGCTCGGCGAGAATCCCGTCTCACTGCCATGACCGAGGGATTGCTGGATCATCAACAATCGGTACGCCCAGCCGAAGCCCATCTCGCCGCAGATTTCGTGCGACAAGCCGAACATCGCAGCGCGCTCGGACGCCTGCTGCGGAATCAATGCCGGTTCCGGCTTCAGTCGTTCCGCCAGCAGCAGGATTTCCGCCCAGCCGGTGCGCAGCTTTTCGTTTTCGTACGCCACCACCGGAATACCGACGTCGCCGGCCCAGGCCGTCAGCGCACCGTCCGGTTCGTCCTTGCTCTGCGCTGCGTACTGACACGCGAGACCTTTCACGTAGAAGATCCCCTTCGCGGCCTCGGTCCACGGACTCGGCACGCCGCGCAGACACGCGAGGCGCAAACCCGACCCGCCGCGCGCTTGCGTAATGCTGACGAACCGATTCATCGAGGTCTCCTGAACGAAGTCGGCGAGCGTATCACGAGCCGGTGGAGGTGTAATGCCGTACGCCAACGCGCCACATCAACAGGCAAGCGCCGAAGAAAACGAAGCCGGCTGTCGGCGCGACGATCTGCCACGTGCGCGTCGTTCCGAGCGGGTCGGGAATGTCCAGCACGGCAAGAATCGGGAAGTACGTCACCATCGCTAACGGAACCACAAAGGTGAAGAAGCGCTGGAAGTATTTCTGATACACCGCCATCGGATACTGCGCCGTTTCGACGCCGCCGTACGTCAGCATGTTCATGATCTCGAGCGATTCGGTCGTCCAGAACGACATCACCGCACCGAGAATGACGAGGCCGTAGAAAAAAAAGAACGTCGCCAGCATCGTGAACGCGAGCAGCGCGACACGCGTTGCGTCCCAATCCAGTGCCAGATGCTGAGACGCCCACACGAGCACTATCACGCCCTGCAGCAATCGGCCCACGCGGAACAGCGTGAACTCGTGGCCGGCGAGCTGCAACACCGTGCTGCGCG
>DATJGR010000196.1:0-4874 GCA_035494855.1 Pseudomonadales bacterium
TGCCGAGCACACCGGAATAGAAATCGACCGTGCGTTTCATGTCCTTGCATGTCAGCGCCAGGTGATTGACGCCGCGAATCTCGAACTTCGTATTCCGCTTACTGGCCTTACTCTTCATGGTCGACGTATTCATGTTGTGTCCTCACAGGTTGGACGATGAGTCTCGTTGACGCAGATCATGCTCGCCCCGGCCGTGTCTTTCCATGCGCCCGCGTTGGTTCCGCCTGGCGTGCAGCTCGATACGCATCTCACCGTGCCGGCGGTGGCGAGCCGAAGCGGTACGCCAGTGTGAGCCCGTAAGTCAACGGGTCGGTGTAGAAGTGCTGATTGAAGAAGTTCGCCGTCGGCGTGAGGCCGTTGGTCGACTGACGGTCGCCGCAGTTGTTGCACCACGCCTGCACGCGCCACGCGTCGTCGTTGCTCGTCCACGCGACGCTCGACGACCAGATCCACCAGTCGCCGGTCTTCGCTTGCGGTGCGTTCGTCACCCCGTCCGAAAAGAACGTGTCTTCGTAGTTCGTCGCGATGCGGGCGCTGAACGGGCCGATCGAAGTCGGGATCACGTACTCGGCGGCCAGGTAGTACGTCTTCTCCGGCGCGCGTGACAGGTCGAGGTTCGTGTGGTCTTCGTCGACCAGGAAGGTGCCGTTGGGCAGCGCGGTGACCACGCCGCAACTCGCGGTCGGCGGGCTCGGGTAGACCTGCGGGCCGTTGAGGTCCGCGCAGAACTCGTCGTACTCCGCGTGCAGGTATCCGATGTTTGCGGTCAGCGTGAGGTTGTCGATCGGAATCCACGCAGTTTCGATCTCGGCGCCGTACGTCGTCGCTTCGCCGATGTTCTGGTTCGCGGTCTCCTGACCGGTCGGGTTGTTGGGTGCGGGGAAGAACACGCCGAACGCGAGGTTTTTGTACTCTGCCTCGAAGGCGGCGATGTTGACGCGCAGGCGGCTGTCGAACCACTCCGACTTCACGCCGATTTCGTAGTTGTCGGCGTCTTCGTCCTTCGTCGGGCCCATGGTCAGCTCCGAACTCGCGCGGGCGCCGTACTCGCCGCCGTGATAGCCCTGCGAGTACAGCGCATACCCGAAGATCTGGTCCGTAAACTGGTAGTCGACGCCCACGCGGATGCTCGAGTTGTTGTTGTGCAGGTCGTCCGACAACGGCTTCGGTTGGCCCGACATGAACGTGATCGACGGCACGGTGGCTTTGTTGTACGGCAGAATCCGCTCGCAGCCGTTCGGCACCTGCGGGTTGCCGCACAGGATCCCGGGGTTGCGCTTGAACTCCTTCTGCTCGTCCGTGTAGCGGATACCGAAGCTGGCATGTGCGCGGCTGGTGATCTCGTAGATCACCTGACCGAACGCCGCTCGCTGCGTGTTCGTCTGGTGCGTGTAGTCGGCAGACGACGGGGCGCCGAGCGTCGGGAACGACTGCACGATCTTGTGGTGCTGGTCGAAAAGATACACGCCGGTCACGATGTCGAACTTCTCCAGGCCGTCGTTGCGATCCGCGAAGTTCGTGTGCAGCCGGATTTCGTTGCTCAACTGCGAGTGGTCCTGCTCGCGGAACGTCGGGAAGAACGGTACTTCGGTCTGGTCGAAGTCGCTGGAGAAGAAGTCGTCGGTCTCGATGCTGCCGCTGACCGTCGTCAGCGTGAACTGGTCGAACTCGACGTTGTTGATCAGCGTGTAGTTCGTCTGATGCGTGTTGGCGTCGGGCAGCGCGTCGCGCGTGATTTTGTACGGGTCCTTGTTCGGCCCCACATACGCGTAGCCCGGAATGGGGCTGGGCCCGTGGTTCACGTCGTTGCACCAGCGGAATGCGGGACCGCACATGATCTGCGTCGGATCGTTCATTGCATCGCCGCCCGCGGAGGTGGCGTTCTCGTCGAGAACGGACGCGATGAACAGCGACTCCCACTTGTCGTTCGGCGTGAAGCGAACCGTCACGCGGCCGCTGTTGAGGTCCTCGCTCTGCAGGTGGCTGTCGCCGTGACGATGCGTCGAAATGTTGTCGTAATACCCGTCGAAGTTCTGCGCGATCCCCGACAGCCGCACCGACAGCTTGTCCTCGAGCACCGGAAACTCCACCGCCGCCCGATAGTCCTGGCGGCCGTAGTCGCCCATCGTGATCTCGGTCTGGGCGCCGAACTGGCCGCTCGGTTTCTTCGTCGTGACGCTGACGCCGCCGCCGAGCGAGTTCTTGCCGAACGTGGTGCCTTGCGGCCCCCGCAGCACTTCGATCATCTCGGTGTCGAACAGGTCTAACAACGTTGCGACGGGGCGCGCGATGAACACGCCGTTGAGCGAAATACCGACACGGCTCTCCTCGGTCGATTCGATTCCCTGCCCGCCGATGCCGCGGATGTGAACAGCGGCCGAATTGCGGAACGTGACCACCGGCTGGATGTGCATGTTCGGGGTCGGCGGACCGATGTCGCGGAGGTCGAGCGCAGTGGCTTTCTGCAGATCGGTCTCGCCATACGCGCTGATCGTCAGCGGTGTTTCCTGCAGGTTTTCGGTCTTGTATCGGGCGGTGACCACGATGTTCTCGACGGCGGTCACCTCACCTGTCTCTTCGGCGGTCACCGCGGCAGATCCAAACGCAGCAGCAATCGCGAGCAATGAAATGTCGAACTGAATTCTCACGAGCTCCCCCTCGGTCGATGCCAGTTACAATTTGCGACGAAATGTTACACACGGAAAGCTTAGCGTGCAAAGTACCCGCAATCGATCCAGGAAGCGCATGCACTCGAAGAAGTCGCTAGGCCCTTATGCGGACCGTTGGCAGAGCCTCGGGCACCTCGCCCGCATCGCGTTTCGCGAGTTCTCCGCCGTGCTCGCGGAGCGGCTGAACCGTCATGACGTGACGAGCGGGCAGTGGCGATTTCTGCGCGTGTTGTGGGAGCGCGATGGGCTGACGCAGCGGGAACTGGCGGAACGCGTCGGTGCGACCGAGGCGACCACCGTCAGAGCAATTCGCAGCCTGCTCAAGAGCGCTCTCGTCGAACGTCGCGATGACGCCGACGATCGCCGCAAATTCCGCATAGTGCTGACGCCGCGCGCGCGGCGACTCGAATCGAAACTCATTCCATACGTCGCCGAGGTGCACGCCATCGCCGAGAAGGGGATTGCGAAAGCCGACCTCGAGACCACGCGCCGCGTGCTGCGCGCGCTGCACGCGAACCTCGCGGCGCACGTCAGAGGCGCGACGTACGACGAAGACCGGTTTGCGTGAAGGCGCGCGCTTTCATTGTTGCGGGAGCACGTGGATGCGTCGGTTTTCGCGACGGTCGAATGCCAGTCGCAGTCGGTCGAGCCGCGCCTTCGAAATTCCGTAGCGGCTGATGATGAGGATCGCCCCGAGGTAACACGCCGACGGCAGCAGCGCGATCGTATATCGCAGCGCCGCGATCTGGTCCGGCCCGTTTTCGATGCGCGGGTCGAAGCCGAACAGGCCGAGCAACGGCAGACACACGCCCAGAGCGAGCGCCTGCGTTGCCTTCGATCCGAGCGACCAGACGGCCACGTAGGTGCCTGCAACGGTTTCGCGCTGCCGCCGCGAGGCCACCTCGATCACGTCGGCCTTCATCGACATCGATAGCGCTATGTAGTTGCCGCCGGCAAAGCCGATCACCGCCGTGATCAACACGAAGGGCAACAGATCGCCGGGACTCAGGAACAGATACGCCGGCGTGACCAGCGCCATGATCAGCGTTCCCGTGATCCACGCTTCGCGCTTGCCGATGCGGTGGGACAACCAGACCCAGAACGGTAGGCCGACCAGGTTGACGGCAAAGTACGCCAACAGAATGGGTTGGGCGTGACGTTCCAGATCCATCGCGAACGTGGTGAACAACATGAACAGCGTGCCGATCATCGTGGTGCCCAGCGACATCAGCGTGAATCCGAAAAACAGGATCAGGAAGGAACCGTTCGCGAACATGGCGCGCGCGTTGCGAAGGATGGCCTGACGAGCGGGCGCCGCGACGGTCCGCTCGGGCAACCTCCAGACCGTCAATCCGATCAGCAGCGGCAACAGAACGACCACCATGCCGGCGATGATCACCAGCGCTTCGCGGGCCACTCCGCCGTAGCCGAACAATTTCGCAGCGGCGACCGGCACCAGCAGTACGCTGATGTTCCCTGCAAATCCCCACGCTTGTCGCCATCCGGTGATCTGCGTGCGCTCGTCGAAGTCGCTCGACAGTTCTGCGCCCCATGCGTAGTAGGGAATGTTGATCATGGTCCAGCCCAACCACAGCAACATCGACCAGCCCAGCAGATACAGGTTGGTGACCGGACTCGTCGCGACGAACAGCGCACAGGCCGAGACCATCATCACCGGCGCGCCGGCGACCATCCAGATTTTGCGTCGTCCCCACCGCAGCTTCGTGCGATCGCTCAAAACCCCGATCAGCGGATCGATGACCACGTCGCTGATGCGCGCGACCATCAGCACCAATCCGACTGCGGTGATGCTCAGTCCCAGATCGCGCGAGTAGAAGAACGGTATGTAGAGCGATATCGGAATGACGGCGAGGTAAGTCGCAAACTCCGGCAACCCGAACAGCGCCAACTGCGTTTTTCGCAGGCGTTTCGTTTCGGGTAGTTCTGACGCGACTGGGTTGATGTGTCGATGCTCAGAAAGCCGTGATGTCCACGTTACGACGTTTCAGATCGGGCCGGCGTCTCAACCAGTGTCGCCGCAAACGCCTCCGCCGCCCCCTGAGACACTCGTATCAGCAGCGCCGGAAACGAAGCGTCAAAGTTGCCTCTACGATCGCGAATCCCGAGCGGCGGCATCGACGAAACGAAATAGCCCGCGGTGACCTCATTTGAAGCGACGACTTTCCGTACACCAATCGGGTTGAG
>DATJGR010000197.1:0-45356 GCA_035494855.1 Pseudomonadales bacterium
GCGTAGCGTCGGTCGTGTCCTGGGCGATCGGTAACGAACTGAATCAGGCGACGCATCAGTTGCTCACTCTCGCCAGTGTGGCGCGCGATCGATCGAAGGATGGTTTCTACTACCGTGATGTTGTTTTGCTCGCAGTCGCCGCCGATGTTGTATGTCCGCCCGGGGCGCCCCTTTTCCAGTACTTCAAGCAGTCCGAGCACATGATCGTCAACGTGCAGCCAGTCGCGCACTTGCATTCCGTCGCCATAAACCGGAATCGGCTGGTGGTGGAGAGCCTTCAAAATGGTCAACGGGATCAACTTCTCGGGGAACTGATACGGACCGTAATTGTTCGAGCAGTTGGTCACGAGCACCGGAAGACGGTAAGTCTCGAACCATGCACGCGCCAGATGGTCTGACCCCGCCTTAGACGCGGAATACGGCGAATTTGGACTATAGGGAGTGTCTTCGGTAAATCGACCTGTGGCTCCGAGGCTGCCATAAACCTCATCCGTCGACACATGCAGGAAGCGGAAGGAGTCTCCTTTGGCAATTGCATACTCGCGCGCGACCTCGAGCAGCCGATACGTCCCGACGACATTTGTCTGAATGAAGTCGCCCGGGCCGTCGATCGAGCGATCGACATGTGTTTCGGCGGCCAGGTGCATGACCGCATCGGGGGCAAAATCGAAAAACGCGGTGCGCAGTCGCGCGGCGTCGCAGATGTCGATCTGTTCGAAGCGATGCCCAGGCTTTTCCCAAACCTCAGAGAGATTGTCGAGGCTGCCCGAATACGTCAGCTTGTCGATCGTACAGACTTGCGCGCTGCGCTCGAGCACGAGGTGACGAACCAGCGCGGAGCCGATGAACCCGGCGCCGCCCGTAACTAGCACTCGCATAGCCATTGAACCCGTCTATCCGCGACCGTAAGCGTCCTGAAACCGAACGATGTCGTCTTCCCCTAGATACGACCCAACCTGAACTTCCATCAGATGCAGCGGAATCTTACCGGGATTCGCCAACCGGTGTTTGCTGCCGATGGGAATGTAGGTCGACTGGTTTTCGTGCACGACGAATTCTTTGTCGCCGCAAGTGACCGTCGCAGTTCCCTGCACGACGATCCAATGTTCGGAACGGTGATGGTGCATCTGCAGCGACAGTGTCGCACCCGGATTCACGGTCAGACGTTTGACCTGATAGCGGTCGCCCTGCTCGACCGTCTCGTAGGTTCCCCACGGGCGATATACCCGCTGATGCGTCTGATGTTCCGACCGCTTCGTCGCGCGCAACTTCTCTACCACCCGCTTGACGTCTTGCGCGTGGTCGCGGTGCGCCACCAAGACGGCGTCAGCAGTCTCGATGACCATCAGGTCCTTCACGCCCACGCTCGCGAGCAGTCGTCCCTCGGATATCAGCAGCGAGCCCGACGTGTCGACTGTGACGACGTCTCCTCGAATGTGGTTGCCGCCGCTGTCGCGCGGCGAGACTTCCCACAGGGCTTTCCACGACCCGACGTCGCTCCAGCCCACATTGATCGGCAGCACCACGGAACGGCGCGTCTTCTCCATCACCGCATAGTCGATCGACTCGGAAGGGCACTTGCTGAACTCGGCGCCTGGGCGCATGAAGTCGAGATCGTTCGACATGTTCCGAGCCGCGCTTTGGCAAGCATTGAAGATGTCCGGTCGATGTTTCTCGAGTTCCTTGAGGTACGTGCTGGCCTTGAACATGAACAAGCCACTGTTCCAGTAGTATCCGCCGGCGGCGAGGTAACTGCGTGCCGTATCGGCATCGGGCTTTTCGACGAACTGCTCAACTTCGTGCGCGCCCGCGCCGATTCCCGCGCCGGCTTTGATGTAGCCGTAGCCGGTCTCTGGAACTTCCGCGAGTATTCCGAACGTCAGCAACCGATCTTCGCGAACCAGGTCTGCACCAGTCGCGACAGCGGTGCGAAACGCTGCGGGATCGGCGATGTGGTGATCGGCGGCGAGTATCAACATCACCGGATCGTCACCGCCCGACATGGCCTGGAGCGCAGCCAACGCGATGGCAGGTGCCGTGTTGCGCGCAGCAGGTTCCAGCACAATTGCGCCCCACTCCACTCCGATCGCGCGACACTGCTCCGCAACGATGAAGCGATGCTCTTCGTTGCAGATCAGATACGGAGCAGCGGCGTCGAGACCCTCGATACGCAACAACGTGTCTTGCAGCATCGTATGAGGGCCGGTGAGCCTGAGGAACTGTTTCGGATACAGCTCGCGCGACAACGGCCACAAACGTGTACCTGCGCCCCCGGCGAGTACCACTGGAAGAACGGACTTCATGTAGTGCTGCTCCATTGCCGGCGATCGGTCAAACGATCCGCCAGCCGTATCGATTGAAGAACCTCACACCGGATCGCAGGAAATGAACGACCCGGCGGAGGTCACGTCGCGCCGTGTGACCGCCGTAGTGCGTGATACGGGCTTGTGGCAGTTCGACGATCCTGCCGTAGTTCTTGACGCGCAACGACAAATCGTAGTCTTCGAAGTACAGGAAGTATCGTTCGTCGAACCCGTTCACTTTCTTCAACGTGTCGGTGCGGCACAGCATGAAGCAGCCGCTCGCGAGCGTGACCGACTTCGGTGCGTCACACGGCAACTCACCGCCGTAGGTGTACCGCGCCACACGGCGCCCCAACAGTCCATCCGAACTGCGAACTGCGAGGGCGCGCAGCAACAATACGAGCAACGACGGATGTCGCTTCGACAGGCGCGCATATTCGTTCTGCGGATCGAAACCCTGCGGAACGAGCATTGCGACCTCGGCGTGCTCGTCCAGATACCGCAGCCCTTCGAGGACTGCATCGGTTTCCAAGAACACATCCGGGTTGAGGATCAGGTGATAGTCGGATGACACGGTTTCAAGCGCGCGGTTCTGGCCCGCACCGTAGCCCACGTTGCCGTGTCCCTTTACGACGCGCAGACGAACGTACTCGGGGGCGCATACGCGGATCTTCTCGACCGCGCATTCGATCGCAGCAATGTCCTCCTCGCGCGTGTCGTTAATGACCACCGCGAGGTCGGCGACCACGGGGTATTCGGTTCGGGTGCGTCTCAGCGCGCATATGAGGCTCTCGACAAGGGCGCTGAAGAGCGCCACGTTGGACCGAAATGTAACGATACTGGCGGACAGGCGCATAGGCGTCAGTTTCCCGGCACCAGGGATTTGCTCAACGCTCGCCAGATCATACCTGTTGGCGCGATCGCACCCATTTGTACCGCACGTCTCTTGGCGGGCAGCCCTTTGAGCCCCTTCAATGCATCCAACTTCGCGTGGACCACGACGCCAAACTGCCCCCTGAGCGCGCATACCACTATCATCATCGCGTTCATGACGACGTGCAGCGGCAGCAGCAGCCAAATCAAGCCGGCGGGCATGTTCTTGGCGAAGACCCAAACGAGATTGCGCTGGCCGTAGTAGGTTGCCGTCGGCGAGCGATAGCCCGAGAGGCCCGAGCCCACGTGCTCCACCGTTGCCGCTGTTACGAGACGACACCCGTAACTCTTCAGGCGTAGACGAAACCCGAGGTCTACATCTTCCATGTAACAGAACAGATCGCTGTCGAATCCACCGACGCTACGCACCGCATCAAGTCGATAAAGCGCGGCTGCCGCACAGGCGCAGAAGACGTCGCGGTCGACGAGCCAGGCCCGATCGAGCGGTTGCCCGTGCCGACGGCGCCACGCTGAGCCGCAGATGTGGTACGCATCGCCCAAGCCGTCGACCTCGGTCGGTGCGTCGGCACGCAGCAGACATGACGCCCACGACGCGTAACCCGCTCCGCCATTCGCTGCGGCGAGCAATTTCGCCAGCCAGTCCGGCGCGGCAAAAGCGTCCGGATTCAACAGCGCAACATACTCCATGCCCAGGCTCGAACAGACGTCGAATGCCTGATTGTTCGCCGCTGCGAAACCGACATTGGTGCTGTTGGCGATGTATCGAAACTGCGGAAATCGGGAGCGCGCATCGATCAGCGATCCGTCTTCGCTCGCATTGTCCACGACGATGACGTGATCGGGTCGGCGCAACTGCGCGTCGATCGCGAGCAGGCACCGTGGCAGATATTTGCCGCCATTGAAGTTGACAACCACTATTGCAACGGAGCCCAGTATCGTCACGGCTTACGTCCGACCACTTCAGAGGCGCGCGCAGCCGAGTTCAATCCCACGCTTTCGCGTGTTTTCCCGATCATATTCGACGTCACCCCAACAACCATCGCAATCGCAACAGGCACCCATAACAACAACCAACTGAGACCTACCTTGTCGATCAGCTCCCAACCGTCGAACAGATAGGCACTCATGCCTGTTGCCAACAGGGCCGCTCCCAGTTTGGCTTCAGGTCGGTGGGCCGCCTGCAGCAGCCTCCAACCCGCACAACTCAGCAAGCTCAGTAAGAGTAACAGGCCCACCAGTCCGCCTTGCAACGCGCTCGACAAATACAGGCTGTGGGAGTGCAGAAAGGTATGGCCCTCGAGTGCGACGTCGTCGCGCGTAAGGATGCCCAGGCCAAACCACGGTCCGTTCTCGACCAGCCGCTGCCACTCGATATTCCAGATCTCCAGCCTGAAGCTGTCGCCGCGGGGAAGCAGTGCTCCTTGCCATTCGGGACGAACAACGAACACGGCAATACCAAGCGTGGCTGCAGCCAGCAGCGGAGCGGCAAGCCAAAGTAACCGGGCTGGCGAAGCCGGGCGCAAGTTCGTGACAATCAAAATCCAGATTCCCACTGCGCCCGCGAGGTAGCCATTGCGCGAACCGGTGGCGTAGACGGCCAAACTGATTACCGCAACACCCACCGTGCCAATCGCACGCCACCACGTAACTTCTGCAATCGCGCAACTCAATGCGAACAGCATGCCTCCATCAAAGGCCAGCGCCGCAACCACGCTGTTGTCCAGCTGGCCGAGGCCGGTCAGCCGTCCATCCCAGGTTGGATGCAAGCGCAAGTTGATGAGCGCAGCCACTGCGGCAATGCCACCACTCACGGCGAGGCCGCGCGAGAGCCATTGCATGAGGTTCGGAATTCGCGCCAGTGACGACGACAACGCGCCGACGAACGTCACAATCAGCAGGCAGCGCGAATAAACCGAGAGAGCGCTTCGCATCGGATGTTCCGTCGACCACCAGACGGATGACGAGAAATAGAGGAGCAATGCCACGAATAGTGCGCCCAGGAGCCGCGACTCGAGGAACGGGCGCCACCGGTCGGCGCCGGCGACGAGCGCGAGCACTGCGACCACATAGGTCGGGAAGCTCGCGCCGCTCTGAGACGGCATCAGAAACACGCTGAACAATGAGAGCGCAACCAATAGCCCGACGACCCGATCGAGTGTCGTTGTCTGCTGGGCAATCCGGGATACCATCACTCAGTTCCGATTCCAGTGTTGTCGTCTTGTGCCCACCGCCTAACGAATGAGGTGGAGCGCGGTACGAACCAAGGGCCACAACGTCGCCCGACCCGCCGCGCACGTGCCCCAATGTCATTCGATTCACTTTACGATGAGGCCCTGGCCCGTCGGCAGCGACAAGATCTCGATCCCAATCGCATTCGCCGCAGCGTCCAGCGCAACGGTTTGCTGTTCGTGTCCGTGATACGCGTAGTCGTCAAGCAGCACCATTGCGCCTGGAGACAAACGACCCCAGAAGAAGGTGAATGCCGCTGTCTCTGGATATGCACAATTCATGTCGAGATGCAGAAAGGCGACTTCGACCGACGGAATGGTCGGAAGTACGTCGGGAACGGACCCTTGCACGATAACTGCGTTTGACCACTCGGCAAAATTCCTGCGCACGCGCTCCACGTCGGTTACGTACGCTCCCTGTGCAAGCGCGGCATCGGCTAAACCGCGTCTGCCGAGCATGACTTCCGCCTCGCTGTACTGATTCGTTGGGGGGCCCTTCCAAGTGTCGACAAGATAGAACTTTCGGTCGAGATGGTCCCATCCCAGCCTATGCATGATGGCCGAACTGATGACGCCCGCGTTCACGCCGCATTCGATGAAATCTCCAGCAGCTCGCAAACTCGCCTTCGCAGCCCATAGCGCAACGTGCACACGCCACTCGAATGCGGGGTCAACACCATGTCCGGCCTCTACACCACGACCATAAGCCGCCCGAAAACCGGGGAGCTGTCGAAAGTGGTCATTGTGTATGGTCGCGAGTCCGTCGTGAGCGTAGGTCGCTCGGGACAAATGGAAGCCGGCTTTGGCGAGTCCCTTGTCGACGAACTTCTTCAGCGATCGCTTCACTTGCGCTCGTCGCGCGTCAGACGAAGCCATGCAATCCTCGCGAATCGGTGTGGTGGGCCCACCAGGGCTCGAACCTGGGACCAATCGATTATGAGTCGACTGCTCTAACCAACTGAGCTATGGGCCCTGAACAAATCGCGTCGGCGCCGTCCGTGGCGCCGACGTGTGCGACTCAACCGATCAGTTGGTTTCGTCGAGGAAGCTGCGCAGATGCTCCGAACGGCTCGGATGGCGGAGTTTACGCAACGCTTTCGCTTCGATCTGCCGGATGCGTTCCCGGGTCACGTCGAACTGTTTGCCCACTTCTTCGAGCGTGTGATCGGTGTTCATGTCGATGCCGAAGCGCATACGAAGAACCTTCGCCTCGCGCGCGGTGAGACCCGCGAGCACCTCGCGCGTCGCTTCGCGGAGACCTTCGCCGGTTGCGAGATCGATCGGCGAACCGATGGTGACATCTTCGATGAAGTCGCCCAGATGCGAATCTTCGTCGTCGCCGATCGGCGTTTCCATCGAGATCGGTTCTTTCGCGATCTTCAACACCCTGCGGACTTTGTCTTCTGGCATTTCCATTCGCGTGCCGAGTTCTTCCGGCGTCGGTTCGCGGCCCATCTCCTGCAGCATCTGCCGCGAGACGCGGTTGAGCTTGTTGATCGTTTCGATCATGTGCACCGGAATGCGGATGGTGCGCGCCTGGTCCGCGATCGAACGCGTGATGGCCTGACGGATCCACCACGTCGCGTAAGTCGAGAACTTGTAGCCGCGGCGGTATTCGAACTTGTCTACCGCTTTCATCAGGCCGATGTTGCCTTCCTGGATGAGGTCGAGGAACTGCAGACCGCGGTTCGTGTACTTCTTCGCGATCGAAATCACGAGCCGCAGGTTCGCCTCGACCATGTCCTTCTTCGCGCGGCGCGCCTTCGCTTCGCCCAGCGACATGCGTCGGTTGATGTCCTTGATCTCGCTGACGCTGAGCCCCGTCTCCTGCGTGATCGCCTTCAGCTTCTTCTGCGCGCGAATGATCTCGTCGCGTTGTTCTTCGAGCGCCGCGCTGTAGTCCTTCTTCGCCTTGGTGTGCTTGTTCACCCAGGCGATGCTGGTCTCGTTGCCCTGGAACTCCTTCAGGAACACTTTGCGCGGCATGCGCGCGCGGCGCACGCACGCGATCATGATGGCGCGTTCCTGGCGACGAACCCGCGCGAGTGCTTCGCGCGGCATTTCGACGATTTCGTCGTAGTGGCGCGGCACCAGCTTGAACACCGAGAACACTTCGCCGAGCTTCTCCAGATCCTTCTTCGCAGCGGCGCTGGTGCGACCTTTAGCCAGCGTCTTTACTGTTTTCGCGGCTTGACGTTTCAGGATGTTGAAGCGGCGCTTTGCCTCGATCGGATCGGGTCCTTTCTCTTCCTCTTCCTCGTCTTCGTCCTTCTCGACGGCTTGCATCGTGAGGTCGACCTGCGCCGCCTCGGGCACCTCGTCGGTGGGATCGAGATAACCGACCAGCAGGTCGTATAGACGTGCTTCCTTCGTGACGTCGGCGTACGTCTCGAGAATGTAGTCGACCGGCCCCGGATAGTAGGAAAGCGCGGTGAGTACGTCGCGGATGCCCTCTTCGATGCGCTTGGCAATGGCGATTTCGCCTTCGCGCGTGAGCAGTTCGACCGTACCCATCTCGCGCATGTACATGCGCACCGGATCGGTGGTGCGACCCGCTTCGGTTTCCACTGCGGCCAGTGCGGCGGCGGCTTCTTCGGCCGCCAATTCGTCGGCGGTGCTCTCGCCACCTGTCAGCAGATCGTCGGCGTCGGGGGCCACCTCGTATACGGTGATCCCCATGTCGTTGATCATGCCGATGATGTCTTCGATCTGATCCGGGTCGGAGATGTCGTCCGGCAGGTGGTCGTTGACCTCCGCGTAAGTCAGGAATCCTTGCTCCTTACCCTTGGCAATCAGCTCTTTCAAACGGGACTGCTGCTGCGTGGTATCAGTGCTCATGAGACCTCTACTGTTGAGACTGTTGCGCGGACGCGAACGCATGCACGAACGCACCCGCCATGTTGCCGCGAAAAAACGCGGCAGTATATCCGCATTGATGGGGCACAACTAGCTGGAAACAAGCTCCTTGCGGACGGCTTCAAGCTTAGTCAGCTTTCTGTTTCAGCTGCCAATACTGCGCGAGCGCCTCTGCCGAACCTTCCTCTCTCAGCACCTCGAGAAACGCCCGGCGATTGGCCCGCTCGACCGCAGACAGACACTGCGTGACGGCGTCGTCGAACTCGCCCGCGAGAGCTTCATCCTTCAAGACCAGCGGCCGGTCGGCGAGTTCCACAAGGGTCTCGTGACCCTGCTGACCGGCCCAATAGCCGAGCAGCGACGCCAGATCGGCTTCGGGTTGTTCGGCCAGGTGACGCACGACTCTGCCCAATAAGGTATCGCCCAGGCCGATGAGGCGGGCACGGCGGTGGTCGTCGAGCTTCGCCAGAAACTCAGGGTGTTTCAGCAGAATCGTCAACAGCCGCTCGCTCAGCCGCGACGTACCCCTACCCTCCGGAATCGCGCGACGGCCGGGCGAGGGCGCCCGCGACATCTTCGCCCCGCGCTTGAGCGCCTCGGGCGATGTCTTCGTGATCGTTGCGAGTCTCTCCATAGTCATCTCCCGCAATACACCATCTGGAATGGTTCGTATGTAGGGCAAGGCCAGGTCAGCCAGGCGTGCCTGACCGTCCAGCGAATTCAAATCGAGTCCGCGCCCAAGGCCCTGGAACAGATATTCCGCCGCGCTGATCGCGCCTCCCATCCGCTCGAGAAAACGCGCCTTGCCTTCCTTCCGCACCAGCGAGTCCGGATCCTCGCCATCCGGCAGGAACATGAACGCCAGCTGGTGTCCGGCGGTCAGCGTAGGCAGCGCGACGGTGAGCGCCTTCCACGCCGCCTCGCGTCCGGCGTTGTCGCCGTCGAAGCAGCACACCACCTCCGGCGCGGCGCGGAACAGTTTCTCGAAATGCGCGACGCCACTGGCGGTGCCGAGCGTCGCGACGGCGTTCGGCAGTCCGGCTTGCGCGAGCGCGACGACGTCCATGTAACCTTCGACCACCAGCAGGCAATCGATCCGTCGAAGCGCCATCCGCGCTTCGTACAGACCGTAAAGCTCCCTACCCTTGTGGAAGACCTCGGTTTCGGGCGAATTCAGATACTTCGGCTGCTCGTTGCCAAGCACGCGACCGCCGAATCCGATCACGCGACCGCGCGAGTTGCGGATCGGAAACGTGACACGGTCGCGAAACCGGTCGTACGTGCGACCCTGTTCGTTCTTCACCAGCAAACCCGCCGCCACCAGATCGGCTTCCCCAATGCTCGCGAGTGCCGTCTTCAAACCGTCCCATCCAGGCGGGGCGAAACCGATCCCGAAATCGCGGGCAACGACACCGGTCAAACCTCGCGACTTCAGATAGTCGACGACCCGTGGCGCCTCGTCGTGCTGACGCAACATCTTGCGGAAGTATTTGTTCGCCTCCTCGAGCGCCTTCAGCAACCGACCGTGCAGTTCGTCGTCGGTGCGCGCGCCCCGCTCGCGAGGCACCTCGACGCCGGCGATCGACGCGAGCGTTTCCACCGCCGCGACGAAATCCAATCGATCGTGCTCCATCAGGAACGTCAGCGCGGTGCCGGTGGCCCCGCAGCCGAAGCAGTAATAGAACTGTTTCTCCGGATTGACGCTGAACGACGCGGTCTTCTCGTCGTGAAACGGACACAGCGCCTGAAAGTTGCGCCCGGTTTTGCGCAACGTCACGCGCGCATCGATCACGTCGACGATATCGATCCGCGTCAGCAGATCGTTGATGAACGATTGGGGAATCCGGCCGGCCATGCGGCAGTGTATCTCTCGCGTTCGATCCGTTCCCACATGAACGAATCGCCCGTCGGATAACGGAGATTTTTACTGGGCGGCGCCGAGCAGCGCTTTTACTCGTGTGCTGACCACAGCCATGTCGGCACGACCCTGCAACGCGTCACGCAACGCGCTCATCACCTTGCCCATGTCGCGCATCGATGTTGCGCCGGACGCGGCGATTGCATCGCGGATGGCGGCGTCGATCTGCGATTCGCCGAGCGCTTCCGGCATGAACTCGCGGATCAGTCCGATCTCGAACGCTTCCTGGTCGGCGAGGTCGGTTCGACCTGCGGCGCGAAACTGCGATTCGGAATCGTTGCGTTGCTTCAGCATGCGGTTGAGCACCGCGAGGACGTCCGCATCGGGAAGTTCACGGCGCTCGTCTACTTCGATCCGTTTGATCTCGGATCCGATCAGCCGCAACACCGCGACCCGGGACTTTTCCCGGGACTTCATGGCGTCCTTGGTTGCTTCTGCAATCCGTCCGCGGAGATCGGACATGGACGTGAGCAGGCTTAGAAACTGCGCTCGAAGCGCCGGGATTCGCGTTGCAGCTTTTTCTGATGGCGTTTGACCGCCGCGGCGGCTTTACGCTTGCGGACCGACGTCGGCTTTTCGTAGAACTCGCGGCGACGTACCTCGGACAGAATGCCTGCCTTCTCGCAGGACCGCTTGAAACGTCGCAGCGCGACGTCGAAAGGTTCGTTCTCTCTTACTTTGACTGATGGCACCCGAACTCGTCCTCCAATCCTGATCTGTTCAATGCTGGTTGACCCAAAAGGGACGCGGATTCTACTCAGTTACTGCCATGGACGCAAAGCCGCGGAGCGTCTATCGGACCGCATCGTGAACGGGTGCTACCATCGCCGCCCTATGCGTGTGTTGGGTATCGAAACGTCCTGCGACGAGACCGGGGTTGCGCTGTACGACAGCACCCGCGGGCTGGTTGCCGAGTCGCTCTACAGCCAGGTCGCCATGCACGCCGAGTACGGCGGCGTGGTGCCGGAACTCGCGTCGCGTGATCACGTCCGCAAAACGGTGCCGCTGCTGACGGAGATGCTGGCGCGCGCCGGCTTCGGCCTGTGGGATATCGACGCCATCGCATACACCGCCGGCCCCGGGCTGATCGGCGCGTTGATGGTGGGTGCTTCGATCGGCCGATCGCTCGCGTGGGCGCTGGATGTTCCGGCGATCGGCGTACATCACATGGAAGCCCATCTGCTCGCACCGCTGCTGTCCGACCCGAAGCCGGAAGTGCCGTTCGTCGCGCTGCTGGTGTCGGGCGGCCACACGCAACTCGTGCGCGTCGACGCGATCGGTAAGTATCAAATCGTCGGCGAATCCATCGACGATGCGGCTGGCGAGGCGTTCGATAAGACGGCCAAGATGCTCGGCCTTGGCTATCCCGGCGGACCCGCGGTTGCGCGGCTCGCCGAGCGCGGCAACCCGTCACGCTTCCGGTTTCCGCGGCCGATGACAGACCGGCCCGGCCTCGATTTCAGCTTCAGCGGCCTGAAGACCTTCACCCTCAACACGCTGCAACGGCTCGGCGAGGCGACCGATCAGGACAAGGCAGACGTCGCACGCGCGTTCGAAGACGCTGTGGTCGACACGCTGGTGATCAAATGCAGTCGCGCGCTCGAACAGACTGGACTCAGCCGTCTGATCATGGCCGGCGGCGTCGCGGCCAACGCGCGCCTGCGCGCAGCGCTCGGCGAGCGCCTTCCGGGCAACGTTTACTACGCGCCGGCGGCCTTGTGCACCGACAACGGCGCGATGGTGGCTTTCGCCGGCTATCTGCGCCTCGCGGCCGGTCAACACACCGCGCTGGAAATCGAGACGCGCGCTCGCTGGCCGCTAGACGACCTGGCCCCTCTGGATGGACGCGCCGTTGGATAAGCTGCGGATCATCGGTCTCGAAGTGTCGGCGCGCATCGGGATTCATGCGTGGGAGCAGCAGGTGCGGCAGCGCCTCTCGATCGACCTCGAACTCGAGACCGACGCGGCACGCACGGCGGTATCGGACGAAATCGCCAACGCATTGGATTACGGCATCATCGCCCGCGACGTCGCCGATTACGTCAGCACCTCGGAGTGTCGGCTGATCGAAACGCTGGCGGAGGGCATCGCGCAGCGCGTGCTCGCGGGGTTTCCGGTTGCAAAGCTCAGCGTCTGCGTCCACAAACCGGGCGCGGTGCCCGGCGCACGCGATATCAGCATCGAAATCGAGCGGAACCGCGCTAGCTAGCGGCCTGAAGCACCCGGATCAGGTCGGTGCGCGCAACATCGATCGCCTTTCCGAGATCCTGTCCTTCGAGACCTGCATTTCGAAACGACTCTGACGACACGGCCGCAACGCGTCGACTCAACTCGACGAGTGCCGACAGATCCACTGAGGCGCACTCCGCTACGACCGACACCACTCGTGCGAACCACTCCGGTTGCCGCAGCGCTCCGGTCGCTTTCATCGCTTCCAGCAATCCTTCGGCAGCGACGGTGCGCCATCCGGCAAGGGTTCTGCCGTGTCGCGCAACATCGAGCGCGATACGCCGATGATCGTTCGGCGACCTTAGTCGGTCCGCGAGCGTTTCAATTTCGGGCGCGCCGAGCAACCAGCCCAGCGCGCCGAAACGGTCGAGCGGATCGGATAGTTTTCGCGCGCGCCCGTTCGTGAACGCCACAACGCCATGCACCGCCGCGAGTTCGGCAAGCCAACGCGTCATTCCACCGCAATCGAGCAACACTTCGAAGAATCTGCCCGGCGACGTGGTCGCCAGCGCCTTCGATACTTCCTGCCAGACCCGCTCGGGCGCGAGTTCGGCGACGACGTCGGCGCGGCACATGTCGCTCATCAGCTGCGCGGTTCCGGGTTCCACCCGAAAATCGAACGCGGCGAGCTGCGCGGCAAACCGCGCGACGCGGAAAACACGCAGCGGATCTTCGACGAACGCTTCCGAGACATGCCGCAGACGACGCGCGGCCAGATCGGCGGTACCGCCCCAGGGATCGATCAAGGTTCCGTCGTCCGCCTGCGCCATCGCGTTGATCGTGAGATCGCGGCGCTTCAGATCCTGTTCCAGCGTGACTTCGGGTCCTGCGTGGCAGACGAATCCGGTGTGCCCGGGGCCGACTTTGCGTTCAGTGCGCGCGAGCGCGTATTCGGCGTTCGTCTGCGGATGAAGGAAGACCGGAAAATCGCGACCCACCTGCCGATAACCGAGCCGCAGCATGTCCTCGGGCGTACTGCCGACCACCACCCAGTCGCGCTCGCGAACTGGCAAGCCGAGCAACGCATCGCGAACCGCGCCGCCGACCAGATAGATTTCCACTCAATGATGCCGCAGCGAGATTGCGCGCTGTGTTACCACGAACGCGCGTGCATGCCAACGATTGCTAAGTCGGGCACGTCGTCTTGCTGACGACCTGATCGTTCGCGACCGACTCCAGGTTTACTGGGAACCCCCACAGCCGGTGCATGTGCTTGAGCACTTCGTCAGTGCCGCCATTCAGCGTCCGGCGCTGGTGCTGTGTGTGCCGCAACGTGAGACTGCGATCGCCGCGGATGTCGGCCGCGACGATCTGAATGTTCGGCTCGCGCTCGCTCAGGTTGTACTGGCTCGCGAGCAGTTCGCGCACGCGACGATAGCCACTCGCGTCGTGAATCGCGGCGATCTCGAGTTCCGACTCTTCATCGTCGTCGACGACGCCAAAGAGCCGCAGATCGCGCATCACCTTCGGCGACAGGAACTGCAGGATGAAGCTCTCATCCTTGAAATTGCGCATCGCGTGATCGAGCACTTCGAGCCAAGGCGCGCCGGCGAAGTCGCGGAACCACTCGCGATCTTCGTCGGTCGGGTGCTCGCAGATCCGGCGCAGGTCGGTATACATCGCATAGCCGAGCGCATACGGATTGATGCCGCGGTAGTACGGATGGTCGTAGCTCGGCTGATAGATGACGCCGGTGTGCGACGTCAGGAACTCCATCATGAACGCTTCGGTCACTTTGCCTTCGTCGTACAGCGCGTTCAGCAATGTGTAGTGCCAGAACGTGGCCCAGCCCTCGTTCATCACCTGCGTCTGACGTTGCGGATAGAAGTACTGCGCGATCTTGCGCACGATGCGCACGATCTCACGCTGCCACGGCTCGAGCAGCGGTGCGTTCTTCTCGATGAAGTACAGCAGGTTCTCCTGCGGATCTTTCGGGAACTGTTCGTCGTCGCGCTCGCTCATTTCTCGCGCGCGCGGCACGGTGCGCCACAGGTCGTTCAGATTGCGCTGAATGTACTCCGCGCGTTCGCGCTGACGGCGCCGCTCTTCCTCCGGCGACACCGGGTGCGGACGCTTGTAGCGGTCCACGCCGTGGTTCATCAGCGCGTGGCACGAATCGAGGACCTTCTCGACTTCTTCGACGCCGTGGCGCTCTTCGCACTGACTCAGATACTGCTTCGCGAACACGAGGTAATCGATGATCGAGCTCGCGTCGGTCCACGTGCGATACAGGTAATTGTTCTTGAAGAACGAGTTGTGACCGTAACACGCGTGTGCGACGACCAGCGCCTGCATCGTCATCGTGTTCTCTTCCATGAGGTACGCGATGCACGGATTCGAATTGATCACGATCTCGTAGGCGAGCCCCATGTAGCCGCGCTGATAGCTGCGCTCCGACTCGACGAAGTGTTTTCCGAACGACCAGTGGTGATAGCCGAGCGGCATACCGATGGAGGCGTATGCGTCGAGCATCTGGTCGGAGCGGATCACCTCGATCTGGTTCGGATAGGTGTCGAGCCGGAACTCCGCTGCGAGACGCGCGATTTCCTGGTCGTACTGATGAATCAGCTCGAACGTCCATTCGGACCCGGTGGAAATCGGCGTACGCGTCGGAACTCGGACGGTGTGGGTGGTCATGCTGCCGCCACCTTCTTCTGGAACAGGTCCCTGAACACGGGATAGATGTCTGCTACCTCCGCAATGCGACGCTGAGCAAACCGATCGGGCATCGAGTCGGCCAGCTTCTGATACTCGTTCCACAGCGCCTGCGGGTCGCGGCGCGTGATTTCGACGTACGAGAAATACTGCACGTGCGGCAGAATGCCTTTCTTCAATACGTCTACGCACAGGGGCGAGTCGTCGTTCCAGTTGTCGCCGTCCGACGCCTGCGCGCCGTAAATGTTCCATTCGTTCGGCGAGTAGCGTTCGGCGATCACTTCGGCCATCAGCTTCAGTGCGCTCGACACCACGGTGCCGCCGGTTTCACGCGAATAGAAAAACTCCTGCTCGTCCACTTCCTTCGCTACGGTGTGGTGACGAATGAAGACGATCTCGGTGCGCTCGTAGTTGCGCTTCAGGAACAGATACAGCAGCAGGTAGAAGCGCTTCGCCAGTTCCTTGATGTGCTGGTCCATCGAACCGGAGACGTCCATCAGACAGAACATCACCGCCTTCGACGTTGGCACCGGTTGCTTCAGGTGCAGGTTGTAGCGCAGGTCGTACGTATCGAGGAACGGCACACGCTTGATGCGGCGGCGCAGTTCCGACAGTTCGTTCTTGATGCGTCGCGCGGTCACCTCGTCGCCTGCGCCTTCCGCCAGCACCAGATCGTCCTCGAGTTCGGTAACGCGATGCCGCGAGCCCCCTGTCAGCGCGATTCGCCGCGCCTTCGCGACGCGCAACGACCGCACCACGTTCAGTTTCGCCGGCACGCCGTCGTGCGAGAACCCTGCGTGCACGCGTTTGAAGCTGTCCGCCCCTCGAAGGTGTCGCTTGACCAGGTTCGGCAATTCGAGATCCTCGAACATCACGTCGAGGAATTCATCCTGCGTCAGCTGAAAGACGAAGTCATCGTCGCCTTCGCCGCTATCGGACGCGCTGCTTCCGCCGCCACCACCGCCGCCCGAAGGACGCGGCACGCGATCACCGGCAATGAACTCCTTGTTACCGGGATGCACGATCGAACGGCGTCCGCCGCTGCCGTGGCTGAACGCCGGCTCGTCGACGTCCGATGCGGGAATGGCAACGTCTTCGCCGCGCTCCATATCGGTGATGCTGCGCTGCTTGATCGCTTCCTGGACCGCTTTCTGGATGTGCGACTTGTAGCGGCGCATGAACCGTTGTCGGTTCACCGCGTTCTTGTTCCGGCTGTTCAGCCGTCGGTCGATGATGTACGACACGGCGCGAGCGCCTCCTATTGGGCTTTGCGAACCCGGAGATACCACTCAGCAAGCAATCTGACCTGTTTCTCCGTGTAGCCGCGATCGACCATCCGCGCGACAAAGTCGTTGTGTTTCTTCTGCTCGTCTTTCGAGCCTTTCGCGTTGAACGAGATCACCGGCAGCAGATCTTCGGTGTTCGAGAACATCTTCTTCTCGATGACCGTCCGCAGTTTCTCGTAACCCAGCCACGACGGATTCTGGCCGTTGTTGTTGGCCCGGGCACGCAACACGAAGTTGACGATCTCGTTGCGGAAATCCTTCGGATTCGAAATGCCGGCCGGCTTCTCGATCTTCTCGAGTTCTTCGTTCAACGACGAACGATTCAGAATGTCGCCGGTCTCCGGGTCGCGATATTCCTGATCCTGGATCCAGAAGTCCGCGTAGATCACGTAGCGGTCGAAGATGTTCTGGCCGTACTCGGAATACGACTCGAGATACGCCGTCTGGATTTCCTTGCCGATGAACTCGATGTACTTCGGCGCGAGGTATTCCTTGATGAACCCGAGGTAGCGATTGCGCGTGTCTTCCGGGAACTGCTGCTGGTCGATCTGCTGTTCGAGCACGTACATCAGGTGCACCGGGTTCGCCGCCACCTCGCTCGCGTCGAAGTTGAACACCTTCGACAGAATCTTGAACGCGAACCGGGTCGATTGACCCTGCATGCCCTCGTCGACGCCGGCCGCATCGTGATATTCCTGCAGCGTTTTCGCTTTCGGATCGGTGTCCTTCAGGTTCTCGCCGTCGTAGACGCGCATCTTGGAGAACAGGTTCGAGTTCTCTGGCTCCTTGAGCCGCGACAGCACCGAGAACTGCGCCAGCATGCGCATCGTGTCGGGCGCGCACGGCGCCTTGCTCAGCGACGAGCCCTTGATCAGTTTCTCGTAGATCTTCACCTCTTCGGAAACGCGCAGGCAGTATGGCACCTTCACGATGTAAACGCGGTCGATGAACGCCTCGTTGTTCTTGTTGGATTTGAAGTTCTGCCACTCTGCTTCGTTGGAGTGCGCCAGCACCACGCCGTCGAACGGAATGCCACCGATTGCCTCGGTGCCGTTGTAGTTGCCTTCCTGAGTGGCGGTCAGTAACGGGTGCAAGACCTTGATCGGTGCTTTGAACATCTCGACGAATTCCATCAACCCCTGGTTCGCTTTGCACAGCGCGCCGGAGTAGCTGTACGCGTCGGGATCGTTCTGCTCGAACTCTTCGAGCTTGCGAATGTCGACCTTACCAACCAGCGCGGAGATGTCCTGGTTGTTCTCGTCACCGGGTTCCGTCTTGGCGATGGCGATCTGATCGAGGATCGATGGATACAGTTTGACGACGCGGAACTGCGAGATGTCGCCGCCGAATTCCTTGAGGCGCTTCGCCGCCCATGGCGACATGACGCTGCGCAGATAGCGCCGCGGTATTCCGTAGTCGTCTTCGAGTATGCCGGCGTCTTCGGAGGCATCGAAAAGGCCGAGCGGCGACTCGTTCACCGGCGACCCTTCGATCGCGTAGAACGGCATCCGCTGCATCATCGACTTGAGGCGTTCCGCGAGGGATGACTTACCGCCCCCGACGGGGCCTAGCAGATACAGGATCTGCTTGCGCTCCTCCAATCCTTGAGCCGCATGCCGGAAGAACGAGACGATCTGCTCGATCGCGTCCTCCATGCCGTAGAACTCATCGAATGCGGGGTACCGCTTGATCACCTTGTTGGAGAATATCCGCGAGAGGCGGGCATCCTTTGAGGTGTCGACGAATTCGGGCTTGCCGACGGCCAGCAACAGACGCTCCGCTGCGGTAGCGTACGCCGTCGGGTCGGCTCGACAGATCTCGAGAAATTCCTTCAGCGAATACCGCTCTTCCTGCGACGCGTCATAACGACTGCGGTAGTGCTCGAAAACGCCCATGTGTTCTCCTCCATGTAAACGATCGACCAGGGGATCGATCCACATGACGGAGGTCTCACACTGCGGCGCCCTGCCGTGAGTCCCTCGCCTGGTGCGCCTATCTACAACCGTAGTACAGCGCGCACCGAAGCGCCAGTTAACTCCGTCACACCTGTGTCAATTTGCCGACGCAGTTACCTTACTCTATTCGACAGAATTGACCGAAAACCGTTCACGATCGTCGAGGCGCAGCGCGGTCAGCCTGTTGCCCCAGACGCAACCCGTATCCAATGCGTACATGTCTTCGACGTCGCATTCACCGTTGATCGCGGCCCAGTGGCCGAAGACGACAGGAAACCGTGGAGCCTTCGCGCGATAGAAGTCGAACCACGCGTCGAAGCCGCGCGGCATCCCCTCCAACCCGCCGTCGTAGGTCAACTCGAGAACGCCAACGGCGTCGATCAGCCGCATTCGCGTCAGATAGTTGATGATCGAGCGGGTCCGGTCCATTCCCTTGAGCCCATCGCTCCAGCAAGCGGGATAGTTGCCGTACATCTCTGCAAGCAACGCGCCACAGTCGTCGCTGACGAGCAGTTGCTCTACTTCCTGTGCGCGTTCCATCGCAACGTCGAAGTCCCAGATGTGGGGGACACCCGCGTGCACCATTGCAAACCCCAACTGTTCGTCTATGTGGAACAAAGGTCGGCGGCGAAGCCAATCGATCAGCGCGTCACGATCGGGCGCTTTGAGGACTTGTGCCATCGTATCGCCCGATTTCGGTGCGCGTTGTCCGGCAGCCGCCGCCAAAAGATGTAGGTCATGATTACCCAGCACCGTCACCGCGCGGTCGCCGAGGTCTTTGACGAAACGCAGTGTCGGTAGCGACGCAGGACCGCGATTGACCAGATCACCGACGAACCAGAGCCGGTCCCGCTTCTCATCGAAGTCGACTTTCTCTAGCAGACGCTGAAGCGAATCGTAACAACCCTGAACATCGCCGATGGCGTATACGGACATCAGTGGACCAGGTTTGGAACCGACAACGAAAAGACGGGGATCGGCACCAGGAAGCGTTCGCCGCCATCGGCCTCGAACTCGTAGTGCCCCTGCATCGAGCCCACCGGCGTTTCGAGCACCGCAGCGCTGGTATAGCGGAACGCCCCGCCCGGTTCGATGTGCGGTTCCTCACCGACCACACCTCGCCCGCGCACTTCCTGACGCACGCCGTCCGCATTCGTGATAATCCAATGCCGATGGTTCAACTGCGCCGCGATTTCGCCGGTGTTGCGTATCGTGACGGTATACGCGAAGACCCAACGCTTCGCTTCCGGATCGGATTCGCGTGCGATGTAGCGAGGTTCTACATCGATTTCGAACCTTCGTTTGTCACTCATGCTCGCGTTGCTCCGCCAGTAGATTTGCGAGATCCACATAACCCGCGAGATCGACGGCATCTGCTCGCGTAACTGGATCGACACCGACCCGGTTCCAATCGATGTTCAGCGATTGTAGTGCATTGCGCAGTGTCTTACGGCGCTGTTGAAACGCGTGGCGCAGCACTGTGACCAGCGCATCACGCGAGCGCAGCGGCAATGGGCTCGGTTTCGGCATGATGCGTACGAACGTCGACATGACTTTCGGCGGAGGGCGAAAGTTCTCGGGGCCGACATCGAACAACGGCTCCGCGGTGGCGCCGTATTGGGTCAGTATCGACAATCGGCCCCAGTCCTTGCTGCCCGGTACGGCGCTCAACCGATCGACCACCTCTTTCTGCAGCAGGAAATGCAGATCGCGGATTGCCGGCAGCAGTTCGAGCAAGCGTAGCAATAGCGGTGTCGAAATGTTGTAAGGCAGGTTACCGACGATGCGGCGGCCCGCCGTCATCAGCGGCGCCAGATCGAGCCGTAGAACGTCCGCTTCGATCACGTGCACCTCGGAGAAGCGCCGTTTCAGCAGCGCCACCAGATCGCGATCGATTTCTACGACGGTGACGTCGTCCGAAGCAGCCACCAGATGGCGCGTCAATGCGCCCTCTCCCGGACCTATTTCGAGCACCCGGTCCGCGCGCGAATAAGCGAGTCGTTCCGCCATCGCTTCGAGGATGGCTTCGCTGTCGAGGAAGTGTTGGCCGAAGCGGCGTCTCGGCTGATGGCTCACGAGCGCGCGAGTTTGTCGGCGAGTTCGATCGCGGCGACGAAGCTGCCGATGTCGGCGCCGCCGCGACCCGCCAGGTCGAGGGCCGTGCCATGATCGACTGACGTCCGCACGATCGGTAAGCCGAGCGTCACGTTTACCGCGTTGCCGAAGCCGACATGCTTCAGAACCGGTAGCCCCTGATCGTGATACATCGCGAGCACCGCGTCGGCCCCTGCGAGCTGTCGTTGGGTGAACAGCGTGTCGGCAGGCAACGGTCCGATCACTCCGCGATCCGCAAACGACCGGCATACCGGCGCGATCACATCGATCTCCTCCCGCCCGAGGTGCCCGCCTTCTCCAGCGTGCGGATTGAGGCCCGCCACCAGCACCCGTGGCCGCGCGATTCCGAACCGCGTTTTCAGGTCGCCGAGGAGAACCTCGAGTACGTCGGTGAGCCGGTTGCGCGTGATCAATGCCGGCACTTCGGCCAGCGATACGTGCGTTGTCGCCAACGCCACCCGCAGATCGCCCGCTACCAGCAGCATGACGACGCTAGCACTGCCGCAGCGCTCCGCCAGAAATTCCGTATGGCCGGAGAACGCGATTCCCGCGTCGTTGATCACCGACTTCTGTACCGGCCCGGTGACCATGCCGGAGAACGTCCCCTCGATGCAACCGTCTGCCGCCGCGGTCAGAGTTTCGAGCACGAACGGAACGTTACGCACGTCGAGGCGACCTGCGACGGCGTTTACGCCGCTCCAAACCGCTTGCACCGACAGCGAGCCGGCCGCCCGAGTCACCGGTCCGGGATATTCGACGAGCGCGAGATCCAGGCCGAGTTGTTCTGCGCGCGAGCGCAACAGGTCGGGATCGGCCACCGCAACGACCGATACATCGCGCCGGCTCTGCGCCCACGCGACCGCGAGATCCGGCCCGATGCCGGCGGGTTCACCGGTCGTCAGGGCCAGCGGCGCCTTCATTCACTCCGCCTTCGGCTTGCCGTCATTCGTCACCCGAATCTCGACGTATGCTTCGTCGCGGATTTCCTTGAGCCATTCCTGCAGCTCTTCTTCGTAGCGACGATTGTGCAACACGCGAATCGCCAGATTGCGGCGCGCGTCTTCGCTCATGTCGTGCTGGCGACGGTCCATCACCTGCAGCACGTGCCAACCGAATTTGGTGTGGAAAGGTTCGCTCAGTTTGCCGGTCGGCGTTTCCTTCATCACGTCGCCGAACTCCTGCGCGAACTTCTCCGGCTCGGACCAGCCGAGGTCGCCGCCCGCGAGCGCGCTGCCGGGATCTTCGGAATACAGCCGAGCGAGGGCACCGAAATCCTCGCCTTTCGCGATGCGGTCGTGAATCTGCTGGATGAGCGCCTGCGTGTCGGCTTCGCTGCGGATTTCGGATGGCTTAACGAGAATGTGTCGCACCAGTGTCTGCTCCACCACTTCGTTTCCGGCGCCGCGCTTCTCCAACAGCTGAACGATGTGGAAGCCACTACCGCTACGGATCGGCGCCGCGGTCTGCCCCACCTCGAGCGCGAAAACCTGTTCGGCGAACAGGCTCGGCAATTCACCGGCCTTGCGCCAACCGAGATCGCCGCCTTCCAGCGCCCTTGAATCGGACGAGTGTGCAATCGCCATCTGGCGGAAGTCCGCGCCCCCCTTCAGCTGTTCGTAAATCGAGTTCGCTTCCTGTTCCGCCTTTGCAACCGTCGCCGGTGACGCTTCGTTGTCGACCGCGATCAGAATGTGTCCCACGCGGTATTCGTCGGATAGCGTCCGTTTGCCGAGCGGCGACGCGAGAAATGCATCGATTTCTTCGTCGGAGAGATAGATGCGACTGTTGACGCGGTTGCGCTGAACGCGCTGGATGATCATCTCGCGACGAACTTCGTCGCGAAAGTCGCCATACGCCATGCCGTCGCGCGCCAGTGCGGCGGTGAACTCTTCGAGGCTCATGTTGTTCTGCTTTGCGATCCCTTCCAGCGCATTGGTCAGCGTTTCGTCATCGACGCGCACGCCTGCGCGCTGGCCCATCTGCAGCTGGATGTCTTCCATGATCAACCGCTCGAGCATCTGGTTGAACAGCACGTCGTCGGCCGGAATCGGCATTTTCGCGGCGAGCATCTGTTTGCGAACCGACGTCAGTCGATTGACGAGTTCGGTCGCCAGCACCACGTCGTCGTCGACGATCGCTACGACGTAGTCGAGGTCCTTGGGTACCGCCTGCGCGGCAGATCCTGCCAGCATCAGCAGCAATCCGCATGCCCACCACTTGAACGGCATCAGAACTCCTCCGCTACGTATCCGGGAATTCCGGAATGCATCATCGAATCGATCCGCCCGCCGAGGCTGGCCAGACCCTTGAAGACCACTTGTATGAAGATGCCTTCGTCGGACTGGGCGTCCGGAGTTACCGTGCTCCCGGGCGTCGAAAGGAACTTTCTGCCCACGATCCGGATCTGCAGGCAGCAATCACTGTACTCAAGACCCCCTAGCGCTTCGATAGTTCGATGCTCCTCGAGGTCGTAGTCGAACCGGCCGATCAGCGCGTATTGCCGCAAGATCGACCAGTAAAAGGACGCGTCGGTCTGCTTCAACAGCGGCTGAATGTCGTCGCGGCGGCGGTAACTCAGGTTGATGATGTGGCGATTGTCGGCCCGGTACTGCAGCGTCGAGCCGATTTCGTTCAGCTGGCCGTCGTTGGGATCCCACGTCGCGCTCGTATAGAAGACCAGCGCATTGCTCAGCGTGGCGCCGATCTGACCCGCGAACGCCGAACTCTTGTGGACGTCGTCGGCCGTGATCACGCCGCTCGACGTCACCCGCCGATCCTCGAAGTAGAAGATCTGTCCGAGACTCGCGCGGAACCGCTCCGCGCCGGTGTCGGCATTCAGCCAACGCGTCGTCACTGCCGCGGTCAGCTGATTCGCGTCGCCGATTCGATCGATACCGGCGAAGCGGTTGTCGCGAAACAGCTGGTCGAACGTGAACGACAGGTCACTGACGTCGAACTCCGGCAGGTCGTTCTGATTGCGGTACTGCTGGTAGAGGTAGAACAGCCGCGGCTCCAACGTCTGGATTCCGCCGCCGAACAGTTCGGACTCACGTTCGAAGAACAGTCCGCTGTCGACGGAACCCATCCAGATCTTCCGATCCGGTTCTTGCGACGTACCGACCGGGACATCGTCGAGGTTGTATCGCGTGTATCGATAACCTCCGGCGAAATGCAGGAAGCCCGGCGTCCAGTCGAACGGCACACGCACGCGCGGCTCGATGTTCAGCCGATCCCCGTTGATCTGCTGGATGCCGGTGAACTGGCCGTTCGGTCGCTCGAAGCTCGCCCATGACGACGCGACATTCCATGCGACAGGGCCGAACAGTTGGCCCGCATAGTTGACGTCGACCTCCGGCAACCGGCGGTAGGGTTCGACGACGTCGACGTCGAGCCGTTGAAAGTCCTGGACCCATACTCGGGTAGACAGTCCCCTGTGCGCATACGAAGCAGCCGCGTACTGTTGTAACTGCACCTGACTGGACGACGCGAGGTTGCTGCCGAGATCGCGGAAGTAGTCGAAGTCGCTCACCTTGGTCGTGTTCACTTCGGTCGCGAAGTCGCCGTACTTCCCTTGCTGCTTGGCGGTGAACAGCCATCGGTTCGCCGGATCGAACGGACCCGGCAAGCCGAGGTTTGCGAAATCGGTGCGCGAGTATTGGCCGTCGTATTCGTCGTCCTTCGACAAGAACGCGCCGCCGACGAAACCTCTACCGTAAGGCGACAGAAAGCGGAGCTCGCCTTCGAGATCCTCGCCGCGCTCGGAAATGTAGCGCGGTGTGATCGTCGCATCGTAGTTCGGCGCGAGGTTCAGGTAGTACGGCACCGCAATGTCGGTGCCGTTCGTGTCGCCGACCGCGACGTCGGGAAACAACCAACCGCTCATGCGTTCGCTGGTCACCGGAAATCGAATGTACGGCGTGTAGAACACTGGCACGTCGTGCACGCGAAGCACCGCGTTTGTGGCGGTTCCGAACTTCGAACCGTTGGGGATGCTCATAGTGCTGCTCGTGAGCCGCCATTCGTTGTTGCCCGGTTCGCAGCGCGTGAACGATCCGCGCGACACCTCGAGATCGCCTTCGCCGCTGCGATAGAGCACGCCCGCGGTGCCACGCAATGCGTTCGCTTGCAGCACGAACTGCGAATCGGTGACGGACGCGGCGCCGGTGTCGATCAAGAAGATCGCCGAGTCGCCGACGACCAGCATCCCGGGTTGCCGCAACGTCACGCCGTTGTCGACCGTCACCGTTCGATCCGTCTCGTGATACGTCGCCTGATTCGCGATCAGCGACTGGTTGCCGCGAGTCACCTCCACCGATCCGCTCAGGTCCGCACGATCCTGCACCCAGTACTGAAGCTGCTGCGCTTCGGCGTGCATCGGCAAAGTCTCGAGTTCGCCCTTCTGCAGCGCCGGAAACACCGGCTCGACATACGCGCCGTCGCAATATTCGGGAAGCACGCTCAAACGGGACGCCGGCAACTCGGAGCGGGGCACCCAGTCGAGCGTAAGGGCGGCTGCCTTCGCCGGCGGCACCTTCTGCGGCGGAGTGCTCGCGTTGGGGCCCGGCGGCTGATCGGACTTCTCTATCGGTGTGGGCAGCGTTCCGGCGCCCGAACACTGCCAGCCGGTGCCGTCGGACGAGGGACTGCACACCCAACGATCGTCGGCGTGAACGCTGAACACAAAAACTGCACTGCAGGCCAGAAGAACTGCTGAACGCATGAGTGGCATCGTGGAATTGCGCGCGGATGATAACATTCGTGCAATGCAAACCGACCAATCATCTGGCCGACAGAACGCACTCGAGAGTTGGGTAGATGGTGTGCTCACTGCTGCGGGTGCGCCGGTCGCGCACGATTGGCAACCGGTCGTTGGCGACGCGAGCTTCCGCCGCTTCTATCGCGTCTACACGCAGGCCCGAACGCTCATCGCGATGGATGCACCGCCTGCGACCGAGAACAACGTCCAGTTCGTGCGGCTGGCGCAACTGTTCCGCGACGCCGGTGTTTGCGTTCCGGAGGTCGTCGCAAGCGACATCGAACGCGGCTTCCTGCTCGTATCCGACCTCGGCGAGCTGATGTACTCGACCGTGTACGGCACCGACGAACACGACGCCGCACTCGAAGCAGCGCTCGAAACGATGATCACCATCGCGCGGGTCGGCAATGCAGACGGCATCGTTCCACCGTATACGCGCCAGCGTTTCCAGGACGAACTGGAGCTGTTCAAGGTCTGGTTCCTCGATGGGATGCTGCACCACTCGCTGACGAAGGCAGAAGGGGGAATGCTCGACGCAGTCTGGCGCGCGCTGATCGAGTCCGTCGACGGACAGAGTAAGGTGTGCGTTCATCGCGATTTCCACTCGCGCAATCTGTTGTGGGGTCCGGATCGGACGACGCGCGTCGTCGATTTTCAGGACGCATTGCACGGACCTGCCCTTTACGACATTGCATCGCTGCTGCGCGACTGCTATGTCCGTTTCGACGAAGCCGAGATCGCGCGTTGGCGAGAACGTTTTCGGATCCGGGGTCTGGACGCTGGATTGCCGCTCGATGCCGACGCAGCGAAGTTCGCCGAACGACTCGACATGACCGCGATGCAACGACAGCTGAAAGCCATCGGCATCTTTTCGCGTCTCGAGCTGCGAGACGCGCGGCCGAGCCACCTCGTGGACATCGAGCCGGTGCTCGCTCACCTGGGCGACGTCGCCCGCGCATATCCGGACTTCGAACGTTTCGGCGACTGGCTCGCCGGAACGATTCGGCCCGCGGCTCGAAGCGCGCTGTCCGCTCGCGGTATCGAATGCGCGGAATGATCCTGGCTGCGGGGCGCGGCGAACGCCTGCGTCCGCTGACCGACCACACACCGAAGCCGTTGTTGACGATCGCCGGTGAGCCGTTGATCGCACACCAGGTGCGTTGGCTCGCCCAAGCCGATGTCCGGGACATCGTCATCAACCTGCACCACCTCGGTGACGCCATCGCCGCAGCCCTCGGCGACGGTGGCGCGTTCGGTGTACGCATTACCTACAGTCGCGAAGCAACGTTGCTCGAAACCGGCGGCGGCATTGTCAAGGCATTGCCACTGCTGGGTACCGAGCCTTTCGTCATCCTGAACGGCGATACCTGGACCGACTATCCGTTCGCGCGGCTCGCGCGATCGCTCGGCGACGACCTCGCGCATCTCGTTTTGACGCCGACACCGCCGAATCGCACCGCAGGTGACTTCGGCTTCGACGGCGGTCGCGTCACGCGTGGCGCCGATCGCTCCTTCGTGTACTGCGGCATCTCGCTGCTGAGCCCGCACCTGTTCGAAGGCGCTCCGATTGGACCGTTTTCGCTGCGCGATCTGCTGTTCGGCGCGATTGCCGACGGTCGGGTGAGCGGTGAACTGTGGAACGGGCGATGGATCGACATCGGCACGCCGGATCAGCTGGCCGCCGTCAGGCGGATCACGAGCTCGCCAACGGGACCGCACGGTTGACGTTCACGGAGCCAGTTGTCAGGTCCTGCGGCGCGATGCCGGACACCGACTTCACGTTTTCCGCGGGTCGAATCGCAAAAGGCGACGGGACCCTGCAGCTTCGCCGGCGCGTCGGACTCAGCCCAACCACATCAGCGCCGCAAGGGTCGGAGTCAACGCGCCGTTCCACGTAAGCTGAACTACAGGAAACGCCGTACAATCCGCGGCCATGAACGATCTCTGGATAGCTCCGTCGATTCTCTCCGCGGACTTCGCCCGCCTCGGCGACGAGGTCGATGCCGTCGTGACAGCCGGTGCGGACCTGATCCACTTCGACGTAATGGACAATCACTATGTCCCGAATCTCTCGATCGGCCCGCTGGTGCTGACTTCGCTGCGCAAGCGCGGCTTGAAGGTGCCCGTCGACGTACACCTGATGGTGAAGCCGGTCGACCGCCTGATCGGCGACTTCCTGGAGGCGGGTGCCGACTACATCAGCATTCACCCCGAGGCGAGCGAACATGTTCACCGTTCGCTCGGACTGATCCGCGAAGGCGGCGCGCGCGCCGGGCTCGTGTTCAATCCGGCGACACCGCTCGACCATCTGTCGCACGTGCTCGACATGGTGGACCTGGTGCTGATCATGTCCGTGAATCCGGGCTTCGGCGGTCAAAAGTTCATCCCGTCGAGCCTCGACAAGTTGAGCGACGCGCGCGAGATCATCGCCGTCAGCGGTCGGTCGATCCGTCTCGAGATCGACGGCGGCATCAAGCCGGACAACATCGCCGCCGCGGCGCGCGCCGGGGCCGATACGTTCGTGGCCGGGTCGGCAATCTTCGGCACCTCCGACTATGCGGCCACGATTGCCTCGATGAGACGGGCGCTTGCCGCCTGACGCGCCTGTGCTGGGGCGGCAATACGGCGCCTACCTGTTCGATCTCGACGGCACGCTAGTCGACACCGCACCAGACATCAACGGAGCACTCAATGCCGCGCTGCAGAGAGAAGGCTACCCGACAGTCGATGAGTCACTAACGCGCCACTGGGTCGGTCATGGATCACGCGTGCTGCTGCAACAGGCGCTGACACATCACGGCGTTCCCGAACGCATCGCCGACGAGGCATTGATGGCGCGCCTATTGCGGAGGTTCATCGATCACTACAGCGCGCACATCGCCGATTCCAGCCGGCCGTATCCGGGTGCAGTCGAGGCGCTGAGGGCACTGGAATCACGCGGCGCTCGACTGGCAGTCGTCACCAACAAACTGACCGGGCTGTCGCTTCAGCTGCTCGCCGCGTTGCGCATTGACGGTTATTTCGGCGCAATCGTCTGCGGCGACACGTTGCCGCAGCACAAACCGGATCCCGAGCCCGCTCGACACGCCTGCCGACTTCTCGATGTTGCAACGTCCAACTCGTTGTTCGTGGGCGACTCGATCACAGATGTCGAGACCGCGCGCGCAGCGGGCTGCTCGGTTGTCTGCGTACGAGACGGCTACAACCACGGCACGCCCGCCGCGCAGCTCGGCGCGGATGCTGTCATTGATTCCCTCATTCAGCTCCTTTAGCCTGCCCGCCTTTTACCCACACGGCTCGTCGCCGCCATGACTCCCGAAGCGTTCGCCAAATTGGCCGCCGAAGGTTTCAACCGCATTCCGGTGGTCGAAACCGTACTGGCCGATCTCGATACGCCGCTTTCGACTTACCTAAAGCTCGCGGGCGGTCCGTACACCTATCTGCTCGAATCGGCGCACGGCGGCGAAAAGTGGGGACGCTACTCGATCATCGGGCTGCCGGCCCGAACGGTACTGAAAGTGGCGGCGAACCACGTCACCGTCACCACCGACGGCACCGTGGTGGAGCGGGCGGATTGCGACGACCCGCTCGCGTACATCGAAACCTTCATGAACCGTTTCCGGGTCGCGCCCATAGAAGGACTCCCGCGCTTCTATGGCGGCCTCGTCGGATACTTCGGCTACGACACCGTCCGCTACGTCGAGAAGCGGCTCGCGCACAGCGCCCCACCTGATTCGTTGGGAACTCCGGACATCCTGCTGATGGTGTCCAACGACGTGATCGTCTTCGACAACCTGAAGGGGATCATGCAGATCATCACGCTGGCCGAGCCGGATTCGCCCGATGCGCTGACGCGCGCGAAAGAGCATCTCGGCAGGATCGGTCGGCGCCTCGCCGGGCCCGTTCCCGACGTGCCATCGTCGAGCGCGAATCAACCGGTAGAAGAGTCCGATTTTGTTTCGGAATTCGGCCGAGAAGCATTCATGGCGGCGATCGAGAAGATTCGCGAGTACATCGTGGCGGGCGACGTGATGCAGGTGGTGCTGGCCCAGCGCATGTCGGTGCCGTTCGGCACCGCTCCGATAAACCTGTATCGCGCGTTGCGCAATCTGAATCCGTCGCCGTACATGTATTACATGGACCTCGACGACTTCCACCTGGTGAGTTCGTCACCGGAGATCCTCGCCCGCGTCGAAGACGGCGTCATCGTGAACCGACCACTGGCCGGTACGCGCCGCCGCGGCCACACCGAAGCGGAAGACAAGGCGATGGAGGTCGAACTTCTCGGGGATCCCAAGGAAATCGCCGAACACCTGATGCTGATCGATCTCGGGCGCAATGACGTCGGACGCGTTGCCGAGACCGGCAGCGTGGAGGTGACCGAGCGGTTCACGATCGAGCGATATTCGGACGTGATGCACATTTCGAGCAACGTGGTCGGCCGGCTCAAGAACGGCGCAACGGCGTTCGACGTGCTGCGGGCAACGCTTCCGGTCGGCACGCTGTCCGGGGCGCCGAAAATCCGGGCAATGGAGATCATCGACGAGTTCGAGCCGGTGAAACGGGGCGTCTACGGCGGCGCGGTCGGTTACCTGGCCTGGAACGGCAACATGGATACCGCCATCGCGATCCGCACCGCTGTGGTCAAGGACGGCAAGATCTACATCGAGGCCGGCGCCGGCGTGGTGGCCGATTCGATCGGACGCCTGGAATGGAAGGAGACCCTGAACAAGGCCCGCGCGATCTTCCGGGCGGCGGCTATGGCCGAGCGCCGCTTCAAAGACCTGAACGCCGGCTGAATCCCGGGCGAAAATCTGAGAAATCCCGCCTTGACAAGGTCCCGGCGGTGGTCCAATTTGCATCCACTTTCTCTCCATTTTTGAATACAGCCGCCAAAATGCGCTCCGCGATCGTTGCTACCCTGCTTCTCGCCGCCGCGCCCGTATGGGCGCAGCAGACGACGCTCGGCTATGACGCCTTCGTCGCCGGCGCCAAAGTGGGCGCCGCGGAGGTCAAAATTGAGACCGGTGATGCCCGCTACGAGATCAGCGGCAAGGCCTGGACCGTGGGGGTACTCAGCTTCGTCACGCAGTGGCAGAGCATGTTCAGTTCCACAGGCCGATTGGCGGACGGCGGTCCGGTCAACGACGGCTACCGCTTCGTCGAACGCGCCCGCGACAAGGTCAGGGAGTTGCTGCTCAGCGATGGTCGTCTGACCTACGTCAAGAATGGTCAGGTGCGATCACCGCGCGCGCCGACCAGCATCGACCTGCTGTCCGCGCTGTTCGTATCGCACGACTGCGCCTCAGCCGGTTCGGCCGTACACAACGGCAAAGATCAGTTCTCGCTGAAGCTGACGAATCAGGAAGCCGTTTCGTCGTCGAACAACGGCGCCACCGAGCGCTGCACGTTCGAGGTCAACAACAAGGACAACGAGCGCATCGACGCGACGATCTGGCTCGGTCAGGTAGACGGCCTGACGGTTCCGATACGCCTCGACCTGGCCGGCGCGATGGAAGGCACGTTGAAGCTGAACACAAGCTCCACCGGCGACTCTCCGGAGCTGTCAGCCCACGCCCGTCGGCCGACGATTCAGATCTGAGGGCATCCTGCCCGCGTTTAGCGATCCTCAGCGGTTGCCTCGCATCGCGTCCAGGCTCCAGATGCCGGCGCCGTGTGACGAGATGTACAGAAACGCGAAACAGAACACGATCGCCAGCTCACCGCCGTTCAGCATCGGATATAGCGTCTTTGAACCGTGTGCTATCCAATAGGCCGCTGCCATCAGGCCGCTGCAGAAGAACGCCGCCCAGCGCGTCATCAGTCCCACCATCACCAGTGCGCCGCCGATGAGTTCTATCGGCCCGGCGATGTACGTGATGAATGGCGGCATGCCGTCCGTCGGCGGTACCGGCCAGCCCAACAGTTTTTGTGAACCGTGAAACATGAACAACAGACCCGTCACGATGCGAAGCGCCGCGTAGGTGTAGTTGCTGAGCGGTGCCATGAAGCTCGCCATTCCTCTCCCCCTTGAAATCGACGCTTCACACCTTAGCTGAACGGTTGGGCCGCTAGAAGCGCGCTATCGCTTGGGAGGATTGGAGGGCAGGTGGTCGCGGAACGCATCCATCTGCTTCCACGCGGGCGTCGGCGGCTGGTAGTTCGGGCGCGGCGCATACGCAGAAAGTTCGGTCACCTGCATCTTGTGAATGTAGCGTGGGCAGTTCGGGAAAATCTCTTCCGCACGCACTCGCACCACCAGATCGGCGCCCGGGTAAGCCTCACGCAATGGGTCCTGATGATCTATCGACGCAACACCGTTCACGCGAATGCGCTTCGTCGCTTCGAAGTCGATGAACAACATGCCCACCGATGAATTCAGCGTGAGGTTGCCAAGACTACGGAACTGGCCGTTCCCGTCGTAGCTCGGAAACGCGAGCGTAATGTCGTCGACGATCCGGACGAAACCGGGCAGCCCGCCTTTGTACGAACAGTCGGGATGCCCATCGGCATCGGCTGTCGCCAGAAAGAACATCGGCACCTTCGAGATGAATGCCTTGTCTTCCTCTGTGAACGCGCGCCGCAGCGTCACCTGTTCGAGCCGATCGGCGATGCGCCGGCTATCGAACCGATCCTGTATCTCACGCGACCCTTCGTTGTAGAACGTACGCGTCATTTTCGAGCCTCCGTCAGGAACCCATCGCCTTCGTCATCGTTGCCAGGTCCATGTACTCACGCCACGCCTTAACGTGGCCGTCAGAGATCTCCATTACACCCACGACCGGCACGCTCGCAGTGCGGCCTTTGTATACGAACTCGTCCGAGCGTTCGAACAAAACGATGTGCCCGATCGCATTCAGATGTCTGATCTTGAAATCCAGGCGTTCGATCCCGGATGCAATCTGGTCGAGGTGCGCCTTTATGGCGGCTCGTCCCGTATAGGGCTTCAGCGGCACGACCTGCAACACGCCGTCGTCGGTGAACAGGTTTGCCACACGATCCCAGTCTAGAACGCGCCACGCATCGATCATCGATCGTGCGACACCCAGACTCGTCTCGCTGCGATCCATCATGTCCTTGGCCATCCGGGTTGCCTGAGGTTTGCCGACGATACGCGATCGAAAGCTGAGTTACACTCGACCCCCTCTCATGGAAGGTGTGGCCATGAAACGCGAGTCGGACCCGAAGGATCTCACTGTTTTTCGCAGCGACAGGTACTTCGTCGTCGACGGGAAGTGGTTTTTCACCACACGTGAAGGCCGCAACGAAGGTCCATTCGCGACGGCAGAAAAAGCAAGGCAGGAACTCAAACAGTATCTGATGGACAAAGGCATCAGGCTGCACGGCAAGGAACCGTGGGATACGCCAGGTGCTTCGAACTGAGGTGGGATCGAGATGCGATTCGTAACCCATGAAGTGGCCGGCGCGGACGGCATGGTCCGCGGGATGTTCCTGTCGCGAACGCTCGCGACCCCGCCCGCATCGCAAGCGCACTTTCCCGGCGTACGCGCAGTCGCGATCCTGCCGAGACGATTCGAGTCTGCCGATGCGGCAACGTCGTGGCTCGAGCAGACAGCCGAACGCGGGGGCAATGCCGTTGCAGTGCAGGTGGGTCCCGCACGCTGGTTGATCGGCGCCTGGGTTGCGGACGTTTCGACGAAATCGTGATGGAGATACACTCGCCGCTGCTTCGTTCGGATAGCTCATGACTGCGTCGCGTTCGCTCCCGATTCTGCTGGCACTGACCCTGCTGTTTGCACAGCAGGCGGCGCAAGCGCATGCGCTGTCGCACCTCGATCCCGGCTCAATGAAGGAAAGCATCCCGCACACGACTCTGTGCGCGAAATGCTCGACACTCGGACAACTGTCGTCGTTCGTCCCGTCGACGGCTTCGCACGCGTTCGAAGCACCTATATCGATTGGATTGTGGACCGTCGTCGATTCCGATTCGGTTCGTCGGACCACGACGGTATTTCAGTCCCGCGCCCCTCCGTCCATCGCCTGAATTCTTCTTGGGTTCGCACGGTGCTCCGCGTCGTGCGTCGCGAATTCCTGCTGAGGACGAGATTCCATGCATGCGAGAGTATTCGTCGCGGGCCTGACGGTCGCCGCGACTGCGTGCGCGCCGTTGGCGAATGCCGCGACCGATTCCGAAATCCAACAACTACGCGACGAGCTGACTGCGTTACGCAGCGACTACGCGGCACGCATCGGCGCACTCGAAACGCGCTTGGCGGCTGTACAAACAACCGTCGAACAGTCTGCGCCGGTGGAACCTGCGCCGTTCGTGCAACCGCCTCTGGCGACGGCGAGTTCGGGGAGCTCGGGCAACGAATTCAACCCTGCTGCGTCGCTGATCCTCACCGGCACCTACGGCCAGCAATCGGAGGATCCGGCCAATTACCAGATCGGCGGCTTCATTCCGACCAACGGCGACGTGGGGCCGCCGGGCCGCAGCTTCCAGCTGGGCGAATCCGAACTGACGCTGGCGGCAAACATCGATCCGTATTTTTCCGGCTATTTCGTCGGCGCGTTCGAGGGCGACAACGGTACTTCAGTCGAAGAGGCCTTCGTGAGTCACGTCGGTCTGGTTCCGGGAGCGACGATCAAGTTCGGACGCTTTCTGTCCGACTTCGGCTACCTCAACGAGATTCACGCGCACGCCTGGGACTTCGTCGATGCACCGCTCGCGCTGCAGGCGTTCTTCGGCGGCCAGTTGAAGCAGGACGGCCTGCAGGCTCGATGGGTTGCGCCAACATCGCTGCTGATCGAAGTCGGTGTGGAGTTCGGTCTCGGCGATCAGTTCCCCGGCACCGATCGCGACAAGAACGACTTCAACTCGATGATGGCGTTCGCGCACCTCGGTGGCGACGTTGGGTTCAGTCACAGCTATCTGCTCGGCGCCACTCTGTACCGGTCGAAGGCGACGGACCGAACCTATCAGGATCTCGACCAGTTCGGCGCGCCGGTAACCGATGCGTTCACCGGCGACACCGACATGTGGGGACTCGACTTCGTCTGGAAGTGGGCGCCTGACGGCAATTCGGTGGAGCGCAACTTCAAACTGCAGGCCGAGTACTTCCATCGCAACGAGAACGGGTCGCTCACGTTCGATCAGGACGGACCTGGAGACGCGACCGGCAACTACAACTCCGACCAGAGCGGCTGGTACGCACAGGCAGTGTATCAATTCATGCCGCGCTGGCGCTTCGGCGCGCGTTACGACCGACTCGATTCGGGCAGTACCGACATAGGCCTCGTTCGAAGCGGGCTGTTGCCGAGCACTGCGTTTCCGATCCTCGCTGACCACGATCCGCGCCGCACGACGACGATGGTCGATTTTTCGCCATCCGAGTTCTCGCGCTTGCGCGTGCAGTACGCATGGGATCAGGCGCGCTTCACCGATACCGACGACGAGCTGTCGCTGCAATACATCATGAGTCTCGGCGCACACGGTGCGCACAAGTTCTGATCCACAGTCCACGACGAGGTGATTCGCATGGTTCGTTTTCGATGTCTCGCCGGACTGCTGGTCGCGCTGTTCGCGTCCGCACCGGCTCAGGCCGCCCTGAGCGTATTCGCCTGTCTGCCGGAGTGGGCGTCGCTCGCGCAGGAACTGGGGGGCGACAAAGTGTCGGTCTACCAGGCGTCGAGTCCGTTGCAGGACCCACACCGCATCGAGGCACGGCCGAGTCTCGTCGCGCACATGCGCAGCGCCGACCTCGTGATCTGCACCGGCGCGGAACTCGAGACCGGTTGGTTGCCCGTGCTGATGCAGACCGCAGGCAACCGCAACGTACAACCCGGAACGCCGGGCTACATCGCGGCGGCGGATTACATCGAACGTCTGGAAGTCCCGACACGCCTCGACCGCGCGGAAGGCGACATCCATCCGAGCGGCAATCCGCACATCCACCTCGACCCACGCAACATCGCGAAGGTCGCAGCCGTCGTCAGCGACCGGTTGGCGAAGCTCGATTCGAAGAACGCGGCATTCTATGCGGCGCGCGGCGACGACTTTGAGACGCGTTGGGGGGCAGCGATTGCGAAATGGGAGCAGCAGTCCGCGCCGCTCAAAGGCATGCGGCTCGTGCCTTATCACAAAGACAGCGTCTATCTGATCCACTGGCTCGGCATGGTCGAGGTGATGGACATCGAGCCGAAGCCGGGCATTCCTCCGAGCGCCGGGTATCTGGCCGAACTCGTCGACAAGATTCAGCGCAACGGCGCGGATGCGATCACGCGCAGCATGTACACCGACCCGAAGGCCGCGCAGTGGCTCTCCGAACACACACACGTGCCGCTCGTCGATCTGCCGTACACGGTTGGCGGCACGCCTGGAGCGAACGATCTGTTCGGGCTGTTCGACGACATCATCGCCCGCCTCGAAAAAGTGAGGAAATGACGTGCAAGCAATCGAATTCGGCATCCTGATCCCCGCGCTGCTGGCAGGTCTGCTCGTCACCGCCACTCACGTGCCGCTCGGGATCCAGGTGTTGCGGCGAGGCATTGTATTCATCGACATCGCCATCGCGCAGATCGCCGGGGTCGGGGTCATCGCGTCGGACTACTTCGGCCTGCCTTCGGGCGGCTATGCAGTGCAGCTCTCGGCACTGACGGCGGCACTGAGCGGCGCGCTGCTGATGACCTGGACGGAACGCCGCTGGCCGGACATACAGGAAGGCATCATCGGTACCGTATTCGTGCTCGCGGCGACCGTGCAGGTACTGCTGCTTGCCGGCAACGTTCACGCGGGCGAATACCTGAAGGACCTGCTGGTGGGCCAGATCCTGTGGGTGAATTACGCCCAACTGGGCGCCGTCGCCGTTCTGACGGCCGTGGTCCTCGCGGCCTGGTTCGGCGTCGGCCCCCAGCGCCTCGGGCGGATCGGGTTCTATCTGCTGTTCGGTCTCTCCGTCACCGCGTCGGTGCAGATCGTCGGCGTGTACCTCGTGTTCTCGACGTTGATCGTTCCGGCCCTGGCGACGCGGCGGGCGGTTCGGCATCGCACGGCGAAGGCGTACGCGGTCGGGGCCATCGGTTACCTGACGGGGTTGATCGCATCGATGATCACGGATTTGCCGACCGGCGCTTTGACCGTGTGGACCACGGCCGTGACGGGAATCGCGTTCGCCGTTGCAGAACGCGGGTCTCAACCCTCGTCGGAACCAGCCCACGAGGCGCGTTCGGCCTCGTAGACCGCGCCGCCAATTCACGGAACTCGAAGCGTTGCAATCAGGCCGTCCAGCAACCACCCGCGCAGCAGCGCCGCCGCGCGCGGCGGAATCTCGTCGGGCGGCAGCCGGTCGAGCAACGCGTCGCACATCGCGGCGAAATTCGCGCCACCGGCGAGCGTTCGCCAAGCCGAGTGCTCGAGCGGCTCCATCGAGCGGAACACGCACGACAGTCCTTGCCGCCAGACCAGGCACGCGACGGTATTGTTCTGCTCGGCAATGTGCGGAGTCGGCTGTTGCGACTTCACCGCGTTCCACACGCCCGCCGTATTGAATCGGGTCCGCACGCTCCGCACCGACGGGTGCGCGGTGAACTCCAGCGACGGCCACGCCTCCGGCGGAATCGCCGCCATGTGGTCGACGCCGATCGCCGCATGATCGGCTGCATCGAACGCTTCGACGAGCGCCCACTCGAACGCGGCCAGCTCCGCCGCGAATGCCCGTTCGGGCATTGAGCCTCGCGATTCGATGAACGACGGCATCCGCGCGCCGAAGTCGCGCAGCGTGAACGAGGTCGAGGGCCACGCGGTCATGTAGGCCACCGACAACTCTTCGAAGGGGCCGCTTCCAAGCACCAAGCGCAACACCGGGAAGTCGGCTGACAGCGCGTCGATGAAACGCGTTCGGCACGCGTTAGCGTAGATCTCCATACGCGAATGCGAACTCATTACGGATGTGCCCACCACCGCTGCCGCAAGCCGCTCGTCGCCTTCGAGGAGATAGGCTCCGAATTCGCGTTGCAACTCGGAGAGCGTCACGCCGCTTCCAGAGCGCGTTGTGCCGTGATCCTCGCCCGATCCAATTCTGCAAGCAGTTCGGCGAACGGCGGCATGTTGTCATCGCGCTCGATCATCGTTGCGACCGAACCAAACCGTTGGACCGCGCGCTCATACAGCTGCCACACCGCATCCACGACCGGTTGATCGTGGCTGTCGATGATGTAGTTGCCATGGTCGCGATGCCCGGCAAGGTGGATCTGCTGCACGCGTTCGCGCGGTATCGACCCGATATAGGTCGATGCATCGAAACCATGATTGACCGAACTGACGTAAACGTTATTGACGTCGAGCAACAACCGGCAGTCCGCGGCCTCGGCAACGGTCGTCACGAATTCCCATTCCGTCATCTCGGACTGGCGGTATTCGAGATAGCTCGAAACGTTTTCGAGCAGGATCTGGCGTCCGAGATAGTCCTGCACGCGTCGCACCCGGTCGGCAACGTGACGCGCCGCGTCGCGGTCGTACGGTAAAGGCATCAAGTCGTGGAAGTTGTGGCCGTCGATCCGGGTCCAACAGAGGTGATCGGAGATCCACTCGGGTTCGATGCGATCGGCCAGTGCTTTCAGTTGGCGGAGATAATCGAAGTCGAGCGGATCGACGCTGCCGATCGAAAGCGACACGCCGTGCATGACGACCGGGTAGCACTCGCGCACGCGATCGAGGTAGTGCAGCGGTTTGCCGCCTGGGACGAGGTAGTTTTCGGAAAGAATCTCGAACCAGTCGACCGCAGGCCGTTCCGCCAGGATCTGTTCGTAATACGCCGTGCGAAGACCCAAACCAAAGCCGAGGCTGCGCCGCTCACTCATCGCGCGTTTGCCCGTGTTGTAGCCCGAAAAACGAAGGGCGGCTCGAGGCCGCCCTTCAGCGTAGCAATCGGCTAGTTGCCGACTTTGCCGCCGGCCTTCACGCACTCCTGCGCCGACTTCATGGTCGTGAAGCCCATACCCTGACAGGAGCCCTGACCCTTGCAGGCGTTCTGGTCGGTTTTGCAATCATTCTGACCCTTGCAGCTGTTCACGCCGTAACAGTGCACGCCAGTGGCGGTCGCCGATGGAGTCGCCGCATCGGCAGCCGTTGCCGGCATCGTCGCAAAGAAGCTCGCCGCGGCCATCGCAAACGCAGCGCCGGTCAATTGTCGTCCGTTCATGTCGTCTTCTCCTTTCGACTGCTTTGTGCCGAGTCAGCCGTGCTTTAGGCTGCCAGATCCATGTCCGGGTTCCGATAGGCCGGGGTCGGCGTGATTTCGGGCGCGAGCACCGGACGGCGTGCCGGTTTGACACACGAACCGATCGCGACGATCAACGACGCCGCATACGGTACGGCGAGTACCGCCAATGCGATCGCCCAGACCTGCTCCGCCGGGTCATCCACTCGGGTGACCATCACGGTTGCGATGAACGCGAGCGTGATCGCCACGAGCATCAGCGATTCGGCCGCACTCATCCGCAATGCAGTAGAGAACGGCGCGGAATCTTCACACTTGGGTGTGCGCACGAACGGCGTGGACGACGTGACCAGTCCGAACAGTACGCCTCTGCCGACGATGTACGCGAGAGAAAGCCCGGTAATGGCCGACGCGATCGAACCGCGAATACCACCGCCGACCTTCACGCGGTGCAGAACGATCGTCTTCACCGTCTTGATGGTGAACAGCGCGAGCGCAGTCGACGAGAGCACCGTCAACGGCACGTCGAAGTACTTCGGCGCAGCGACCATGAGGCCGGTCCACACCACCGCAAGCACCGAAAAGATCAACGCAAATGCGTCGGCAAACCACGGCAGCCACCCGGCCACGAAATGATAGCGCTGCGCGAGCGTCAGCTTGCCTGCGCGGCCGAAGAGCATCGGTCCGTGACGCTTCAGAATCTGCATCGCGCCGTATACCCACCGATAGCGCTGGCCCTTGTAGGCAGCGTACGTGTCCGGCATCAGACCGCGGCCCAGCGATTTCGGCGTGTAGTGCGCGACGTAGCCCGCTTCGAACAGGCGCAAGCCGAGTTCGGTGTCTTCCGTGATGCACCACGGCGCCCAGCCGCCGACTTCCGTCAGCGCGGTACGGCGCACCATGCACATCGTTCCGTGCTGGATGATCGCGTTGTGCTCGTCGCGTTCCACCATGCCTACATGGAAGAAGCCGCGGTATTCCTCGTAGCAACACTTCTTCAGCAGACTTTCGTCGGCGTCGCGGTAATCCTGCGGTGCCTGCACCAGCGCGACCTGCGGATCGCCGAACGCGGGAACCACCGTCTTCAGCCAGTCCGGCGACACCTGGTAGTCGCTGTCGATGACGCCTATGAAGGTGGCATCCGGATCGGTCAGTTCCAGCGCTTTGTTCAGCGCCCCCGCCTTGAAGCCCTTCATGCCGTCGAAATGGAAGAACCGGAAGCGCGGACCCAACGCTCGACAATGCGCCTCTACGGGCCGCCAGTCGGCCTCCGATGCTGTGTTGTTGTCGAGCACGATCACTTCGAAGTCGGAATAGTCGAGACGCGCCAGCGCGTCGATCGTGCCAATCACCATCTGCGGCGGTTCGTTGTGAATCGGCACGTGGATCGACACGCGCGGCGTACCGCCGAAGTCGACCATCGGCAGCGACTTGCGCCGCACGCGCCAGAGGCTCAGCGCCCATTCAGCGGTCTCGGTCAACAGCACCACCGCGGTAAACAGTACCGCCGGCATCACCACCAGCGCGCCGCCAATGGTGCCCCAGTCGACGTACCGCAACGACAGTGCGTCGATGATGAACATGACGCCGGAAACGACGAAGCCGACGATGCCGCCGAGCAACAGATAGCCGGCCAACGCGACCGCGGGTATGGATGCCAGCACCGACGCGCCGACGGCGAGAATTCCGAGCGCTGCTGAGGTCGCAAACGTCGGCCACTGCGGGAACGACGACAGCCCTCCGGTCAACTCGAACTTCGGCGACCGGTCGGCGTTGAAGAGACCCCAGAACGCACCGACCGCACCTTCCTGCTTCGCCTTCCACGGCTGGTCGTACGCTTCGATGATGTAGTAGTCGTAGTTGTTCGACGCCGCGAGCTTCAGAAACTTGCGGATGAAGAACGCTTCCATCGAGTCAGACGGCACCGACCCTTTCTTGACTCGGCCTTCCGACGGCCAACCCGTTTCGGCGATCACGATCTTTTTGTCCGGGAACGCTTTCTTGATCATCGCGTAGCGGTCGGCGATGTAACCCATGCTCTGGTTGGCAGCGATGCCTTCCCAGTACGGCAGCAGGTGGATACCGACGAACGCGCTGCCCTGAGCCAGCGTCGGGTACTTGAGCCAGACGCTCCACACGTCGGCAGTACCGACTTCGACGTTCGGGTTCGCGATCGCGTTCCTGACGCGATGCATGTACGCGACGATGTCGCTGGCGGTCAGTTCGCCGCGCAGCACGGCCTCGTTGCCGACGATGACGCGGTCGATTGTCTCCGGATTGTCACGGATGACTTCGATCGCGCGCGCGAGTTCGGCTTCGTTCAGCAGGCGGTCGTCGCTCAGCCAGATGCCGAGCGTCACCTTCAGGCCGAACTCTTTGGCGACGTACGGAACTCGATCGAGGCCGCGGGCGACCGAGTAGGTCCGGATCCGATTCGTCAGCGTCGACAGCTGTTTCATGTCACCGCGGATGACCGTTTCAGGCACCGGTTCGTCAAAGCTCTTCTTGTCGTACAAACCGCTCGGGTTGTACGAGATGCCGCCGAGCTTTCCGGACCAGTCCGGTGCAGGCAATGGATGATCGAAAGAAGCCCAGAAGGCTGCGGAACCCAAACACACTACGAGGAGCGCAATCAGGATTTTCATTTGTTTTGAGGGGTATTTACGCCTTGATCAGCGACCGCGGACACGAATTACGCTGAAGGTGCAGGCGATGGTTGGCGGGATCGGATTCGATTGTTGAATTGGCTGCGGAGTATACAGTTCGCGACCCTCTGCAACTAGGGAATCGCTGTTTAGAGCCCTCATTTTGGTGTATCAGTTTGTTACCGGCTGTTTCCGCAAGGCCTGTAAAAACATTGCGTAAAAGACCGGAAACCCTTATAAGCGCCCGATGATTCGAAAGCCGTCAGACACCCACTTCCGCTCGACGCTCCGTCGGACGTCCTGGTGGGCGCTTTGCCCATCGAGCCTCGCCCTACACGCTTAACCCATTTCCGCGACTACCGAGCGCCGGCAGCGTCACTCCGGTTCGTCGAGGACTGATCCAGGGACTCGCCCGCTTTCGTCTCGAGAGGATGACTTTCAAATGCTGTTGATGATCGACAACTACGATTCGTTCACCTACAACGTCGTTCAATACCTTGCGGAACTCGGCGCCGATGTCGTCGTACACAGGAACGACGAGATCACGCTGGCGCAGATCGCGAAACTCGCTCCAGAGTTCATAGTCATATCGCCCGGCCCCTGCACGCCGCTCGAAGCCGGCATCTCGATGGACGTGGTGCGCACGTTCGGTGGGCGCATTCCGCTGCTCGGCGTGTGTCTCGGTCATCAGTGCATCGGAGCCGCGTTCGGCGGTGACGTGGTACGTGCGCGACGGGTGATGCACGGCAAGACGTCGATGATTCACCACAACAATCGCGGCGTATTCGAAGGCTTGCCGATGCCGTTCGAAGCGACCCGATACCACTCGCTGATCGTCGAACGCAGTACGTTGCCTTCCTGCCTCGAGATGACGGCCTGGACGCAACATGAAGACGGCACCGTCGACGAGGTCATGGGGGTACGGCACCGCACGTTGCCGATGGAGGGCGTGCAGTTTCACCCGGAGTCGATCCTGACGAAGTGCGGCCAGGATCTGTTGCGAAACTTCCTGCGCGCGCCGGTTCCGGCGTGACCTGCAATGGGCGCTAACGAGAACATTCAGCGGCGACTGGCGCAGATCGGCGAACGGCAGAACCTTTCGCGCGACGAATCGCGAACGCTGTTCGAATCGATCATGACCGGCGAGGCCACCGACGCACAGATCGGCGCCGTGCTCATGGGCCTCAAAGTGAAGGGCGAGACGGTCGACGAGATCACCGGCGCCGTCGAAGCCATGCGCGGGCTGTCGGAGAAGGTTGCGGTCGAACGCACCTACCTGGTCGATACCTGCGGTACCGGCGGCAGCGGCGCGTCGAAGCTCTTCAACATATCCACTGCGGCCGCATTCGTTGCTGCCGCCGCTGGCGCGCACGTGGCAAAGCACGGCAACCGCGGCATGACGAGCAAGAGCGGCAGCGCCGACGTTCTCGAAGCCGCAGGTGTGAATCTGAACCTGACGCCCGCGCAGATCGGCCGCTGCGTGCACGAAGCCGGCGTAGGTTTCATGTTTGCGCCGGCCCATCACCGCGCGTTGAAACACGCTGCCGGGGCGCGCAAGGAACTCGGGACGCGGACGATCTTCAATCTCGTGGCCCCTCTGACGAATCCCGCGTCGGCACCGAATCAGGTGATCGGCGTATTCGCGCCGGAACGCATGGAAACGCTCGCGCAGGTGTTGCAACAGCTCGGCAGCCGCCACGTCATGCTCGTACACGCGGATGGACTGGACGAGTTGTCGATAGCGGGTCCGTCAGATGTCGTCGAACTGAGAAACGGACGGATCACTCGCTTCCGTATCTCGCCGTCGGATTTCGGCATCGAGACTGCATCGCTCGACGGACTCTCGGCGGATTCGCCGCTCGCCAGCCTCGAGCTGCTGAATCAGGCACTGGGCGAGCCCGAATCTGCCGCCGCACAGATCGTCGCGCTGAATGCCGGTGCCGCGATCTACGTGAGCGGGGTTGCAACGTCGTTGACCAACGGCGTCACAATGGCGCAAGACGCGATCGCTTCCGGCCTTGCTAGGGAACGACTCGCCGAGCTCGTGAGAATCACCGCGATGATGGCCGAAACGCAATGACGGAAACGGTGCTGGATCGAATCCTCGCGCACAAACGCGACGAAGTGGCGCAGCGACGCCAATCGAAACCGATGGCGGCACTGATCGACGCAGCGCGAATCGCGCCGCCCGTGCGAGGATTCGTCGCAGCGCTCAGCGCGCGCATCGAAGCGGGAGACCCTGCGGTCATCGCCGAGATGAAGAAGGCGTCGCCGTCGAAAGGCATCATTCGCGAGAACTTCGATCCGACCGCGATCGCACACAGCTATGCCGAAGCCGGCGCCGCGTGTCTATCGGTGCTGACAGACGAGAACTACTTTCAGGGCCACGATCGCTACCTGATCGTCGCCCGCGCAGCCACGCAATTGCCTGCGCTGCGGAAGGACTTCGTCGTTGATCCGTATCAGATCTTCGAAGCAAGGGTGCTGGGCGCGGACTGCGTCCTGCTCATCGTCTCAGCGCTGGAACCCGGGGTGCTACAGGAATGCCATGCGTGCGCGACCGAACTCGGTCTCGACGTACTCATCGAAGTGCACGACAGAAAGGAACTCGACCGCGCGCTGGACCTGTCGCCCAAACTCGTCGGCATCAACAATCGGGACCTGCGCACGTTCGATACTAAGCTGACGACGACATACGATCTGCTGCCGGAAATCCCCAACGGCACCATAGTGGTGACGGAGAGCGGCATTCACGACAGAGCTCAGGTGGCCGCGTTGCGCGCGCGGGGCGTGAATGCGTTCCTGGTAGGTGAGGCCTTCATGCGCGACCCCGATCCCGGCGCCGCGCTTCGAAGGTTGTTCTTCGACTAGTCCAGTACTACAGCGCGCGCACCGTTTGAGACGGCCTGGCTACGGGCGCATCGAACAGATCGAGGAACGCCGCGTACCGCGTAGTCGTCGCAAGCGGCAGCCAGATGAGGAATCCCAGAAGCAACGGCAACATCGCGATGAACGCCAGGCCCGCCATTCCGAGACCATAGACCGTCAGCGCGCGGACGTTCCGGAAGTTCGCATTGAAGCTCTCCACTAGAGCACGCGTCGGCGTGTAGCCGCGAAACAACACCAGCGGCGCCGCCATCCACATCGCCATGACGAGCAGCAGCGCGAGTGTCGTCACGAATAGAAAGATGATCATCGCGCCACCGAGCGACCGAAGAACCGCCTCGGCGAGACCGTTGGCATCCAGCGTAGAGACTGAGCTGCCTCCAACGACGAGCATCGCGGCCAGAAGCAACGCAATCGTGGCTACGGCAACCCATGCCAGCACCTGAATCAGACCGAGTTTGATCAGCCCCAGCGCCGCGGGATGACGGAATGCGGCGAACAAAGTGTCGATACGAAGCGGTTCGCCGCGCTTCATCGCATCGCACCCGAGCAGCAAACCGGCGTCGAATAGAACGCCGACGACGAGGCCGAACATCTCGAGCACGATGTCGAGGGCCCACCCCGTTGGCCCGGCGGGCGTGGGCGTCATCGATATGCCGAGTCCGATGACGAGCTGCAGAATCAGCAGCGAGATCCACATCCACGGCGCCGCCAGGAACAGCTCGGTGCCCTTGTTGATCCAGGCCCAACCCCGACTCCACGGATATTGCCGCGCGGCGCTTTCCTCGGCCATCGAACGAACTCATCGACCTTCGGCCAGCAGCTTCACATGCGCCGCCGTTCTGCTCAAGGAAACCGGAGACGAGCCTGTTACGCCGCGGACACGGAACGCCTTTGACGCGAGTGCGCGGCTTGGCGACCATCGCAACGCCTCGTTCTCTCGGAGCTCGCAATGCGCCTTTCGACGATCGTGACCGCAGCGCTGGTCATCTCACTTTCGCCTTCTACACACGCCGACGTTGTCGCAAAGTCGGCCGCCGGGTTCGTCTCGAAGCACGTTCTGACGATTTCAGCGTCACCGGCACGTGTGTTTCGTGCGCTCACCGAGGACGTGGGTCGATGGTGGAACCCGGAGCATTCGTATTCGGGCGCGGCCGCTAACTTTTCCCTCGACGCGCGCGCCGGCGGCTGTTTCTGCGAGCGTCTGAAAAATGGCAGCGTTGCTCACATGGCCGTCGTCTTCGTCGAGCGTGATTCGACCTTGCGGATGATCGGCGGACTCGGCCCCCTTCAGGCGAAGGCCGTTGCCGGCAGCATGACGTTCACGCTCGCGGCCGCGGACGGCGGTGGAACCAGACTCGAGTACGAATACGCGGTTGGTGGTTATTCGCCCGATGGCCTCCAAGGCCTCGCTGAACCGGTCGATCGCGTCCAGCTCGGACAACTGCAGCG
>DATJGR010000198.1:0-25158 GCA_035494855.1 Pseudomonadales bacterium
ATTGAAGACGATCCGCAGCGGCGACGACGGCTCGGTGCAAATTCAGACCGCGTCGCAGGTGATGCAACGCCAGGTCGACCATCTCGTTCGCCTCGTCGACGACCTTCTGGACGTCGGACGCGTGGCGAGCGGGCGAATCCGGCTGCGCAAACAGCCGATCGAGCTCAATTCGATCTTCACCAGCGTGATCGACGCCACCCGCCCATCCTGCGTGAAAAAAGATCAGACCCTCGCGGTCGATCTGCCTCCGACCTCCGCCCGCGTGGACGGCGACGCGATCCGCCTCGCTCAGGTCGTTGAAAACCTGCTGAACAACGCCAGCAAGTTCACGCCGCATGGCGGCCGCATCGACGTCGTCGTCGGGAATGAAAGGGACCGTGCGGTCATCCGCGTACGCGATTCGGGCATCGGTCTCGAGCAGCATCAGCTGGCGCGCATCTTCGACATGTTCACGCAGGTCGACACTTCGTTGGAGCGATCGACGAGCGGGCTCGGCATCGGGTTGACCCTATGTAAGACCATCGTCGAGTTGCATGGCGGTACCATCGCCGCACAGAGCGACGGGCTCGGCAAAGGCTGCGAATTCACCGTCCGACTCCCGACGCTGAACGAAACTGTGCCGCTTTCCCAGCCGAGTGGTGCTTCAGCTACGGCGCTGGTACCGCACCGCATTCTGGTCGTGGACGACAACCGCGACGGAGCAGAGTCGTTGGCGAGAGTGTTGGAGCTGTCGGGACAGGACACGCGCGTCTCGGCCGATGGAATCGCAGCATTGACGGAAGCCGAAGCATTTCGGCCCGATGTCGTCCTGCTCGACATCGGCTTGCCGAAACTGAACGGCTTCGAAGTGGCCCGTAGAATCCGTCAGGCTCCCTGGGGACAATCGATGATACTGATCGCGGTCACCGGATGGGGCCAGGAGGAACATCGCCGCGCATCGAGCGATGCAGGCTTCGACGCACACCTCGTGAAGCCCGTCGATCCGATCAAGCTGGTTCGGCTGCTCGCGTCGCTCACCAGCAACGATTGACGTCGCCGGAACAGCATGGCAATGACTCGCACTGTAAGAACGTCCTCCACCTTGTAGTTTTTATCGGGTCTTCGTGCGCGTCTTCGCATCACGCCCAACATCTCCGCGCGCAGATCCGGCGGCACATTGTTTGCAACCGACCGTCCCCGTTGTCACGACACCTGAACGTTCTTGTCCACTCCTCTTTCACCTGCAGCCCACTCTCCCCTCTCATTGCGCTTCGAAGCGGTGCGTCGACACACACTCGCGTTGTGCGCGCCTCTGCAGATCGAGGATTACGGCGTGCAGCCGATGGCCGACGCGAGCCCGCCGAAGTGGCACCTCGCGCACACCACCTGGTTCTTCGAGCGGTTCGTACTCAAACCGCACGTTCCCGGATACACCGAGTTCCACCCGATGTACGAACGGCTGTTCAACTCGTACTACAACGCCGTATGTGAGCCGTTTCCGCGCGCAGATCGCGGGCACCTGTCGCGACCGACCGTCAACGATACGCTCGCCTATCGTGCACACGTCGACGGCGCGATGGGCACGCTCCTCGAACACGTCGACGAATCGGCAGCGCTTGAGACCATCGTGTTGGGCATACACCACGAACAGCAGCACCAGGAACTGCTCCTCACGGACATCAAGTGCATCCTCGGCTTCAATCCACTGGCCCCCGCGTATCACGCATCGGCTGTTCGGGCCGCCTCAGCGACGCAAGATGCTTATGGTTTCTGCGACATACCGGGCGGCGCAATCGAAATCGGGCATGCCGAAGGCACCGGCTTCGCGTTCGACAACGAGCAACCGGCGCACCTCGTCCTGCTCCAGCCGTATCGTCTAGGAACGCGACTGGTCACGAACGGCGAATTCCTCGAATTCGTATTGGACGACGGCTACCGCCGACCCGAATTCTGGTTGTCCGACGGGTGGGACAGATGCAAGCGGGGGCAGCTAGGTCCCGCCCCTCTGTACTGGCGTCAGCAGGAAGGTCGTTGGTTCGAATATCGGCTCGACGGGAACCAGCCGCTGGTACCCCATACCCCTGTCGTCCACGTCAGCTTCTTCGAAGCCGATGCTTACGCGCGGTGGAAAGGAGTGCGCCTGCCGACCGAATTCGAGTGGGAAAACGCGGCCACGACGCTCGGCGCGCGAAACCATGCGGGAAATTTCGTCGAATCGGGCGTGCTGCATCCGACCCACGCGCACGGCGATGCGAGGGCTCGCCAGCTCATGGGCGATGCGTGGGAATGGACGGCCAGTGCATACCACCCGTACCCGGGATTTCGTGCGCGCGCGGGCGCGCTGGGCGAATACAACGGCAAGTTCATGTCGAATCAGATGGTGCTGCGCGGCGGCAGCTGCGCCACGCCTCAAAGTCACATTCGCACGACGTATCGGAACTTCTTCTATCCGCAGGACCGCTGGCAGTTCAGCGGCATCCGGCTTGCGCAGGACCTATGACATGCGTTCCACACCGTTGATCGACCTCAAACCGCCGGCGTCGGAAACGAACCTCGAGATACTCGACGGACTGACTCGAACGCCAAAGTCCATCTCGTCCAAGTACCTCTACGATCGACGGGGTTCTCGATTGTTCGAGTTGATCACGCAGCTACCGGAGTACTACCTCACACGCACGGAGATGACGATCCTCCGGGCGAACGCGCCGGACATTGCGCGTCGCGCCGGCGCCGATCGCCTTCTCATCGAGTTCGGGAGCGGCAGCAGCGCGAAGACCCGGCTGCTGCTCGACCCGATGCGGCCGGCTGGATACGTTCCGGTCGACATCTCCCGACAGCGGCTCGCTGCGTCGGTCGCGTCGCTGCACGACGAATTCAAGTGGCTGCACATCGTTCCGGTCTGCGCCGACTACAGCCGGCCATTCGTACTTCCGGCCGGGGTCACGGAAGCGTCGCGGACGGCATTCTTTCCGGGGTCGAGCATCGGCAATTTCGACCCGAGCGATGCGGTCGACTTCCTGCAGGTGGTGCGCGAAGTCGTGGGTTCCGACGGCCAGCTGCTGATTGGGATCGATCTCAAAAAGGATCGCGCGACGATCGAGCGCGCTTACAACGATGTGCAGGGCGTGACGACGGCATTCACCTTGAACGTGCTGCATCACGTGAATCGGATCGCCGATGCCGATTTCGACGTCACGGCATTCGTGCACCGCGCCCGTTACAACGCGGATCGCGGCCGCGTCGAGGTGCACCTCGTCAGTAGCAGAGAGCAGACCGTCGAGGTCTGCCGACGTCGGATCCGTATCCGCGCCGGAGAGGCGATCCACGTAGAGAATTGCTACAAGTACGACCTGGCGGAGTTCGACGTGCTGGCCGCACGCGGGGGTTTCACGAGGCGCACTGTCTGGAGCGATGCGAAGCGCTGGTTCGCGGTTCTGCTTTACGAATCCGCCTAGTGGTCAGCGCAATGGAAGTCGCGTGAAGATCGATCCCGATGCGTGTTTCGGCTGAGCCAGCTGTTCTTCGAGCGTCGGTGCACGATGGCTGAGCGCAAGCCAGCTGTCGTTGTGTAACACCCGACAGTGTTCGGCACAGATGCGAAGAAAGGCCGCACGATCCTGCTCGGACGCGAACACGCGCGACGGGTAGGCACAGTACAGGAAGACCGGTCGAGACTGGATGAACGACGCCAACAACTGTTCCAGTTTGATTGCACCCGACGGGTTGCCGCTATCGCACATCAAGGCGACCAGTTCGCCGAAGATCCATACACGCTCGAACGACGAGGCCAGCCGATCGACGACCGACCCGACGACTTCGGCAAAGCGCACGACGTCCGGCGCGCCGTCGGTGGTGATGCGCGTAAGTGTCGCGGCCGCCTCCATGCACACGAGCTTTCCGTCGCGGTACGACGCGGCGACGTCCAGTCCGCGTGCGGTCAGGTGTTGCTCCAGCGCCTGTCGGTGCTCCTGTGTCACCAGATACAGAGCAGCGTGCCCCTGTTCCAGCGCCACGTACATGGCCCGGGCGACCTCGGTGATGAGGTCCGTATCGTCATCGTAAAACTGCACGACGTGCTCTGAGCTCGCCGACACACTTGCCATGCTGCCTCCACTTTTCCTGCATCATCACCGAAGGCGTGGCGCCACATCTGTCGGAAGAATCTGACAGTCGACGTACAGGGGCGACGGAGCGGACAGTCAGGGCGGTGCCGATTCCGTCTTTCGCATGCCGCGGACGTTGAAGACTGCCAACACCGCCTGCAGGATCAACAGCGCCGGCACAGACGCGTGCATTGCCCACACCGACCACAATCCGTTGCTTGCCAGAAAGAAGTAGAAGCCGGTGGTCCGTTTACGCGCATGCGTCGAACCGACGAGCCAGGTAGCCACGATCGTCAAGCCCATTGCAGGCCATTGAAGAATATCTACCGAGTCCACTGATCGAGCTCTTCCGGCGTACTCACGATTGCGATAGTGCGAACTCCACGCCGAACACCACGTAGGCAAGCAGTGCCAGTGGTCGTAGATGAGCGCCTAGGATTTTGCCGCCGCGCGTCCTACGACGTTGCGCGCCTGCAACCACTCTGAGGCGGCGCTGCACGCGCAGAACATCGATCATGAGTCCCTACGAGTATCCACACATGTCTACGGGCACATGGAGTACATCCCGACACGAGTTGCGCTTTCGATCGCTGTACGATCCGAACCGCGCGCTTGCGTTTCCTTGTGACAGTGCCGGCTGCGTCGATGTGCGCGCCCTCAGTGCGCGCGCCTGCACCAACTACCTGCTCGCGCGCGCTTCGATCGGCAGGGAGTATGCGATACCGGTCGTGCAGCCGCCGGCGATGGCGCCTCACATCGCCTTTGCGGAATACACCTGACCCAGCATCGACGGCGTCACCAGCGTGACGCCGGCCGGCGTCACGTGAAAGCGCGCCCGATCGGCTTCGACGTCTTCTCCGATGGTCGTGCCTTCTCGAATGACGCATCCCTTGTCGATGACGACGCGACGTATCCTGCAGCCGGGTCCGATGAGTACATCGGGCAGAATGACCGCCTCGTCGATGACGCTGAAATTCTCGACCTTCACGTTGCAGAACAACAGCGAGCGCGACACCGCTGCACCGGAGATGACGCATCCGTTCGCAATCAGCGAGTTGACCGCAATGCCACGCCGGTCGTGATCGTCGAACACGAACTTTGCGGGCGGTAGCTGCTCCTGATAGGTCCAGATGGGCCAGTCGCGGTCGTACAGGTCGAGGGGCGGCACGACGTACGCGAGCTCGAGGTTCGCTTCCCAGAACGCGTCGACGGTGCCGACGTCGCGCCAGTAACCCTCTCCGCCTGCATCCTCGAAGGGATACGCATACACGCGGCGGTCGGCGATCAGTCGTGGAATGACGTTCTTACCGAAATCGTGTTCGGACTCGGGGTCTTGCGCGTCTTTCGTGAGTTCCGCCACCAGAAAGTCGCGATTGAACACGTAGATGCCCATGGAGGCGAGCGCCTTTGTGGGATCGTTAGGCATGCGTACGGGATCGACGGGCTTCTCCTCGAACGCTTTCACGTGGCCGCTGGAGTCGACGCTCATTACGCCGAACTCGCTGGCGCGCCCCGCCGGCACGACCACGCAACCCACCGTGAGGTCAGCGCCGTTTTCCATGTGCCGGGCGATCATCGGACCATAATCCATCTTGTAGATGTGATCGCCGGCCAGAACGAGAACGAACTCGGGCGCATGCCGCTTCACGATATCGAGGTTCTGAAAGACGGCATCGGCGGTGCCTGCGTACCAGCGGTCGCCGAGCCATTGCTGCGGCGGCAGCAGTTCGACGAACTCGCCGAACTCACCGCGCAGAAATCCCCAGCCGCGCTGCACATGACGAATCAGCGAATACGCTTTGTACTGGGTGAGCACACCGATACGGCGGATGCCCGAGTTGATGCAGTTCGACAGCGTGAAGTCGATGATGCGGAAGTTGCCGCCGAACGGCACGGCTGGCTTTGCCCGCCACTCGGTGAGCGCGCCCAGCCTCGCGCCTTTTCCGCCCGCCATCACCAGCGCGAGCGTGCGATGCGTCAACCTGCTGACATACCGCTGAGTGGCATCGAGTTTCATGGCGAGCCCGAACTTCTTTGGTTCAAACGATTCGATCGACGCGATGACAGTATAACCATGCATCGGTAGAATTCAGGCCGCATGAGTGGCACCCGATTTCCCCTCGAAGTTCGTCCGCAGATTCCCGCGGAACTTCCTCGCCTGCCGGAACTGGCAAACAATCTGATCTACACCTGGGACCGGGACCTGCGTCATCTGTTCCGCCAGTTGAATAACCCGTTGTACGAAGCGTGCAGCGGCAATCTCGGCGTATTCCTCCGCCGGCTGGCCCAGTCGGATCTCGATGCCGCCGCGCGCAATCCCGCGTATCGCGACGGCTATCAGCGAGTGATCGCCGCATACGACGCGTATCACGCCCGGCAGATGCCCGCCGATCTGTGCGTGCATCTCGACCCGAAACAGGATCTGGTCGCCTACTTCTGCTTCGAGTTCGGATTCCACGAGAGCCTGCCTCTGTACAGCGGCGGCCTCGGCATTCTTGCGGCGGACCACTGCAAAGCTTCTTCAGATCTGGCCGTGCCGCTGGTCGCCGTCGGCCTGCTCTATCACCAGGGCTTCTTCGAGCAACACGTCGATGCTCGCGGGCGACAGGTCGAGCAATACAAGACGACGCAACTGGACGATCTGCCGTTGCAGATTGCAAAGGACGCCAGCGGAGGCGAAATCACCGTGTCGGTGCCGATCGGCACCGACAACGTGCGATTGCGCATCTGGCGCGGGAAGGCCGGCCACACGTCGTTGTACCTGCTCGACAGCGATCTGCCGGACAACCGCGACGTGCATCGCTCGATCACGTACCGCCTCTACGGCGGCGACGAGTCGACGCGGGTGATGCAGGAAATCGTGCTCGGCATCGGCGGCGTAAGAGCGCTCAACGCGCTCGGCATCAAGCCGACGGTATGGCACCTGAACGAAGGACACGCCGCGTTCCAGATCATCGAACGGTGTCACGAGAAAGAATCCGAGGGATTGCCGTTCGCGGCCGCGCTCGAGCAGGTGGCCGCCGCTACGGTGTTCACCACGCATACACCGGTTGCCGCGGGGCACGACGTGTTCTCGTGGGCCGTCATCGAACAGCATCTGGGGCATTACCTGCATTCGATTGCCTTCGAAGTGGGCAGGCTGCTGCAGTTGGGCAACAACGGGCAGCCCGATCGCGTCAACATGACGTCGTTGGCCCTTCGCGGCTCGCGCCATCACAACGGCGTCAGCAGGATACACGGCCGTGTCGCTTCCGCGAACGAGCGTTATATCTGGCCGGAGATTCCGCCGGACGAGAACCCGATCGAGTCCGTCACCAACGGTGTGCACCTGCAGACGTTCCTCGCACTGGAATGGGTCAACCTGTTCGACATCCGATTCGCCGACTGGCGCGCGAATCTGTCGGTGCCGGAATACTGGTCGCGTATCGAAACCATTCCCGATCACCAGTTCTGGAGCATCCGTCAGGAACTGACGGCGGAACTGTTCGCCGACGTCGACAAGCGCCTTCGCAAGCAGCATGAGGCCAACGGCATCGCGCATTCGACCACCGAGCGCGCAACGCGGATGCTGCGCCACCCCGCGCGCGACGTGCTGGTGATCGGATTCGCCCGGCGTTTCGCCACCTACAAGCGCGCCACACTGATCTTCTCCGAGCGCGAACGGCTGGCACGGCTGCTGAACGATCCGCAACGACCCGTGGTGCTGATTGTCGCCGGTAAAGCGCACCCGCACGACGAGCCCGGCAAGCGACTGATCGAACAGGTGTACGAACTGTCGATGAAGCCCGAATTCATAGGGAAGGTGCTGCTGGTCGAGAACTACGACCTCGCACTGGCACGCAAACTGGTGGCGGGCGTGGACGTATGGCTCAACAACCCCGAATACCCGCTCGAGGCGAGCGGCACCTCGGGTATGAAGGCGGCCATAAACGGCGCGATCAATCTTTCGGTACTCGACGGCTGGTGGGCCGAAGGATTCGACGGCACCAACGGGTGGGGCATCAATCCGCACGACGTTTCATGGGACAGCGACTATCGGTTCCGGGAAGAAGGTCGCGACCTGATCGACCTGCTCGAGAATCAGGTGATCCCGTCGTATTTCGAAGCAGACGCCGGATCGTGGATACGCATGGCAAAAGCGTCGATGCGGACGATCATTCCCCGTTTCAACGCCGAACGCATGGTGCGCGAATACGTCGAAAAGCTGTACTGCCCGGCCGCCCGCCAGAACCGCGCGTTGGCTGCGAACCAAGGGGCGCAGCGTCTCGCGGAATGGAAGAAGCGCGTTGCCGATCAGTGGCACGCCGTGCACCTCGCACGCGTAGACGCGCCGAGATCGCAAACCACACATGGCGAGCACGTGGTGGTCGAACTGAAAGCGCAACTCGCCGGCCTTCTGCCGCATGACGTACGCGTCGAGTGCGTGGTGGATCAGAACGACGGTCCCTCGACGACGTTCCGCGCCATCGAGGTGCCGTCGGAGTCCGCGGCCGATGTCGCGTTCAGGATCGAGTTCGTGCCGCCGTACCCGGGGCTGCAGACATATCAGGTGCGGATGTACCCGTTTCACGAACTGCTGTCGCATCCGTTCGAAATGGGTCGCATGCTCTGGATTTGAGCCATTCGGTTCCGTTGGATCTGCCAACGAGCGTGTAACGGAGAAAGACCTGAACCGCGCGAGTGTTCTCTTTGCCGCCAGCGAAATGGCCCCGCTCGTCAAAACCGGGGGGCTCGCCGACGTGGCCGGCAGTCTGACGTCTGCGCTGGGTGGACTCGGTTGCGACGTGCGGGTCGTCATTCCGTTCTACGGTGATCTGGGGCGTGAAGTGGGAGCCACTCGATCGATCGCCCGCATCCGTCTGCACCATCACGACGTCGAGATATTCGAGGCGAGCGCGCCACAGGGCCAACGGTTGTGGCTGGTCGCGTGTCCACCGCTGTTCGGCCGCCGCGGCAATCCGTACATCGGCGACAACGGACTAGACTGGCCTGACAACGCAGAGCGCTTCGCGCTCTTTTCACGCGCTGTCGCGTGGCTCGCGACCCATCCGACTGGAACGCACTTTCGTCCCGACGTCGTTCATCTCAACGACTGGCAGACCGGCCTCGCCGCACCGCTGTTGCAGCCCGAATCAAACCGACCGTCGATTGTCTTCACGATTCACAACCTCGCGTATCAGGGTGTTTACGATCGCGCTACGTTCGATGCGCTTGGACTGCCACCGGATCTATGGTCGATCGACGGCTTGGAGTTTCACGGTTCGATCGCGTTCATCAAAGGCGGCATCGCGTTTGCAGACCGGATTACCACGGTGAGCCCGAGTTATGCCGCAGAGATTCAGACACCGGAGTACGGCCAGGGACTGGACGGATTGATACGCCATCGCGTCTCCGCGCTGCGAGGCATCATCAACGGCATCGACACGTCTGTATGGAATCCGACGACCGACCCGCTGCTGCGCGCGCGCTACACCGCGACCAACCTGGAACGGAAGCTCGTCAACAAACGCGCCGTACAGGCCCAGCTCGGACTCGACCCCGCCGATGTTCCCCTTCTTGGGATCGTTAGCAGGCTCGTGCACCAGAAAGGCATCGATCTCGTCGTTTCGCTGATCGACTCGCTGGTGTCCCTGCCGACTCAACTCGCGGTGTTGGGCACAGGCGACGCCGAACTCGAACGATCGTTGCGTAACGCCGCCGCGCATTACCCGGGTCGGATCGCATACCATTCCGGCCACGACGAAGCGATGGCGCATCTGATCGAGGCCGGCGCCGACCTCTTCCTCATGCCGTCGCGCTTCGAACCCTGCGGTCTGAACCAGATGTACAGCCAGGCCTACGGAACCGTACCGGTCGTACGGCGCACTGGAGGACTGATCGATACAGTGCTACCGGTATCCGGGCGATCGGGCACTGGATTCACGTTCGGCCCGGCCACGCCGGAGGCGTTGCTCGAAGCCATCAGGAACGCGGTCGCGGTTTCCCGGAATCGGCACACTTGGCGCGCCATTCAGCGCAACGGCATGGCGACGGACTTCTCGTGGCGCAACAGCGCGCTGCAATACGTCGATCTCTACGACGAACTGCGCGCATCGGCAGCGCAATCGAAATGAACCCGCATGCGGACCCGAAACGAATCGAGCGCCTCCTCGCCTGCAGGGAATACTCGCCTTCGGATCTGCTCGGGCTGAAGACCGACGGCGGCCGCGCAGAACTGACGGTATACCTGCCCGCGGCGACGTCGGTGTCCGTCGCCGGCGGACCCGCCCTTTCGAGTACGCGATGGGCGGGCGTTTTTCGATGGCAAGGCAGTTCTGGGGAGGTGCCACGCTACTACCGGCTGCGATGGGAGGATCGCGGCGGCCATCTGCGCGACGAACTCGACGCCTTCGCGTTTCGCGTCGCTCTCGACGCGCAGGACCTGTATCTGTTCAACGAAGGTCGCCATCGGCGCGCGTTCGATCTGCTCGGTGCGCAGCCGTTCGACGTCGACGGATACGAGGGCGTGCGCTTCGCCGTTTGGGCGCCGAACGCGGAACGCGTCAGCGTCGTCGGCGACTTCAACGCTTGGGACGGTCGCCGGCATCAGATGAACGCTCAAGGCGAGAGCGGCATCTGGTGTCTGTTCGTGCCGGAGTTGGCGCCCGGCACACGCTACAAATTCGAAATCCGCAACCGCCACAGCGGCGAAATCGTTCTGAAGTCAGATCCATATGGCCGGCAGTTCGAGCATCGACCCGACACCGCGTCGATCGTGTGTGCGCCTTCGTCGCACCGTTGGGCCGATGCGGAATGGATGCAGCGCCGCCGCACATTCCAGCCGTCGCGCGAACCCATCTCCATCTACGAGGTGCACCTCGGTTCCTGGCAGCGCGGCGACCACGGCGGATTTCTGGACTACGCGACGCTCGCCGACCGGCTGGCGTCGCACGTCACACACCTGGGCTTCACTCACGTCGAACTGCTGCCGATCACCGAATACCCGTTCGACGGTTCGTGGGGTTACCAGACGCTCGGCTACTTCGCTCCGACGAGCCGTTTCGGAACGCCCGACGACTTCCGACGTTTCGTCGATCACCTGCATCAACGCGGGATCGGCGTGCTGCTCGACTGGGTGCCCGCGCACTTTCCGCGGGACGCGCACGGGCTCGCGCGATTCGACGGCACCGCGTTGTACGAACACGCCGACCCGCGGCTCGGCGAACACCGCGACTGGAACACCCTGATCTTCAACTACGGCCGCAACGAAGTGCGCAATTTCCTGACGAGCAGCGCGCTGTTCTGGTTGACCGAGTTCCATATCGACGGACTGCGCGTCGATGCAGTCGCATCGATGCTCTACCTCGACTATTCGCGCCAGCCGGGAGACTGGATACCCAACCGCCTGGGCGGCCGGGAGAACCTCGATGCGATCGCGTGGATGAAGGAACTGAACGAGGTGACCCACGGCGAGTCCCCCGGCACGATGATCATCGCCGAGGAATCGACTGCGTGGCCGCAGGTGACTCGCCCCACTTATGCCGGCGGGCTCGGATTCACGTTGAAGTGGAACATGGGATGGATGAACGACACGCTCGCCTACCTGCACTTCGATCCCGTGCATCGCAAGTATCATCACCGACACCTGACGTTCGGCATGTTGTACGCGTACAGCGAACACTTCCTGCTGCCGCTCTCGCACGACGAGGTGGTGCACGGCAAATCGTCGTTGCTCGGCAAGATGCCCGGCGACGACTGGCAACGGTTCGCCAATCTGCGACTGCTGCTCACGTACCAGTTCCTGATGCCCGGCAAGAAGCTGCTGTTCATGGGCGGCGAACTCGCGCAGCGCAGCGAGTGGAACCACGATCGTCCACTCGAGTGGCATCTGCTCGACTATGCGCCGCACAGAGGCGTGCTCGAACTGGTGCGCGCGTTGAACGGGCTCTATCGGAGCGAACCCGCGCTCGGGCTCGACTCGGACCCCGCCGGGTTTCAATGGATCGACTGCGACGACGCCAGCCAATCGGTCATCAGCTTCCAGCGCCGGGCCGGCGCCGAGCTACTGATCGTGGTTCTCAACTTCACGCCGGTGCCGCGCCATGGTTACCGCGTTGGGGCGGTGCAAGCGGGCGCATACCGCGAAATATTCAATTCGGATTCGACGTACTACGGCGGTTCGAATCTCGGCAATGCCGGACGCTGCACGACTGAGACGGTCCGCAGCATGGGATACGCGCAGTCGCTCGCCCTGACCCTGCCGCCGCTAGCTGGCATCGTGCTCAAGCCCGACCGGTCTTAGCGAGCGCAGCACCGATCCTGTCGGCGAGTTGCGGCGTGAGCCGCGACGAATCGAAACGCCATCGCCAGTTGCCATCGGTTTCGCCCGGCGTGTTCATCCGATGCGCGCCGTCGAGCGACAGGAAATCCTGCAGCGGAACGATCGCGAGCTTGGCCACCGACCCGAGCACCACGTCGATCAGCGCCCACGGCATTCCGTTGGCGACCCCGGTCAGGCGGTCGACTTGTGTTCGGATGCCGTCGTCGAGGCTCATGTACCAGCCGAGGGTCGTATCGTTGTCGTGGGTGCCCGTGTACGCGACCGTGTTTGCAACGTAGTTGCGCGGCAGATGTGGATTGCGTGCATCGCCGCTGAACGCGAACTGCGCAACGCGCATTCCGGGAAGATCGAACGATTCCCGTAGCGCGTCGACCTGCGGCGTGATGATGCCGAGGTCTTCCGCGACGACAGGCAACGGGTCGAACTGCTCGCGCAGAGCACTCAACACAGCGTGTCCAGGCGCCGGACGCCACGCGCCCGCCACCGCGCTCGTCGCATCGGGTGGTACGGCCCAGAACGCCTCCAAGCCCCTGAAATGATCGATGCGCACGAGGTCGAAGAGGTCCAGCTGGGCTTTCACCCGCTCGATCCACCAGGTGAATCCGGTTTCGGCCAAGCGATCCCAATCGTAGACGGGGTTTCCCCAGAGCTGACCCGTTTCCGAGAAATAGTCCGGCGGCACGCCCGCCACACAGCTCGGTCGTTGGCGGGCGTCGAGCAGGAACACGTCCTGGTGCGCCCACACGTCGGCGCTCTCGAAAGCCGGATAAAGCGGCATGTCGCCGAACAGCCGGATGCTTCGGGCCACGGCCTCGGCTCGAAGCTGCGCGAAGCCGTCCGCGATGGCGAACTGCGCGAAACGCACCGCCTCGAGCGCCGCAGCGTGCGTGCGATCGAAGCCGGCGAGCGCGCCTGCGTCGCGCCGCCGCAAGGCCGGCGGCCAGCTGGTCCAATCCGCGCCGTGTAGTGCTCGAGCCACGTCGAATCTGCAGAAGTCGTCCAGCCAGTAGGTTTGGCCGGCTTCGAATCGTTCGTACGCATCCTGATGCGTCCGGACGTAACGTCGCAACGCATCCGGTTCGTGAAGACCGAGCGCTGGATCGATCAGTTCGGCATTCAACGCAAACAGAGATTCGCTGTGGTACGGCGAGCCGTATTCGTCTGGTGGGTTCAACGGCAGCATCTGCCACACAGATAAACCAGCCTGGTGCATGAAGTCGAGAAACCGCAGCGCGCTGTCGCCGAGCGTTCCGCGCTTCGAATCGCCCGGCAACGACGTCAGGTGACACAGGATCCCGCCGCGCCGCGCCGACAGCACACCGCCTGCCATTGAAACTCCCTGCTACTTCCGGGATTGCGGTCCGGCGCCTGCGACGCTGTCGCGATCCGGATCGCGCCATCCGCCGAACGGCTCGACCATTCCTTGCGCCTTCGCCGGCCCCCAGCTATCGATGGCATAGGGATGAACGTCGCTTCCCGAAGACAATATCGGATCGACGATGCGCCACGCGGCTTCCACTTCGTCCTGACGGGCAAACAACGTCGCGTCGCCGACCATTGCGTCGCCTATCAGACGCTCATATGCATCCATCTCGTCGCGATGCTGATTGCAGACGAACAGTTCGACGTTTTCGCCCGTCATTCCTTCTCCGGGCAGTTTCGCGCGGGCGCCGAGCGCGATCGCCACGTCGGGACCGAGACGAAACCGGACGTAGTTGTTGGTGATCTGGCCACCCATCTCGCCGAACACCGGCGACGGCGGACGCTTCAACTCCACGATCACTTCGGTAGCGGTAACCGGCAGACACTTGCCCGCGCGAATGAAGAACGGCACGCCGTTCCAGCGCCACGAATCGATGTGCAACTGCATCGCGGCAAAGGTCTCCACACCGGAATCGGGCGCGACACCCGGCTGATCGCGGTACCCCTCGAACTGGCCGCGGACGAGACTGTTTCCGCTCAGCGGACGCATCGAGCGGAAGACCTTCACCTTCTCGTCGCGCATCGATTCACGGTCGCCGCTGACGGGCGGTTCCATCGCGAGGAAGCCGACGACCTGCAACAGGTGGTTCTGAACGACGTCGCGAATTGCGCCGGCTTCCTCGTAGAACCGCCCGCGGCCGGCCACGCCGAACCGCTCGGCCATCGTGATTTGTACACTCTCGACGAAATTGCGGTTCCACACCGGCTCGAGAAACGAGTTCGCGAAGCGGAAATACAAGAGGTTCTGAACCGGTTCCTTGCCGAGGTAGTGATCGATGCGAAAGATGTCCGATTCGTCGAAGTACTCGCGCAGCACGCGGTTCAGGGCACGCGCTGATTCGAGGTCCCTGCCGAACGGCTTTTCGACGACGACGCGCGCGCCATTCGAGCAGCCGGACCCGCCGAGACCTTTCAACACCGTTGGGAACATGCTCGGCGGAATGGCGAGGTAAAACAGCGGATGCTTCGCGCCACCGAGCGCCTTGCACAGACCGGAGAACGTCGCAGAGTTGTTGTAGTCGCCGTCGACGTACCGAAGCATGCCGGCGAGACGCTCGACCGCGGCAGGGTCCACCTCCTTCACGAAGTCCGAAACGCCTTCGCGGGCGCGCTGCTGCAGCTTCTGTACGTCCCAACCGGCCCGCGCCACGCCGATCACCGGAACGTCGAGGCGGTGCCGGGCCGTCAGCTTGTACAAGGCCGGAAAGATCTTCCGGTAGGCGAGATCGCCGGTTACTCCCAGAACGACCAGCGCGTCGGAGCGCGGTGCCTGTGTCATTGGAATCGTGCTCGGTGCGGATCCATCGCTTCGGTTTCTCCTTCAACGTTCGCCTCGGGACGTTCGAAGCATGTTAACGCAACGCGCGGGGGACCGACTGTCAGCTCGCTCGCCACGCCTCAGTCTGCCGCATATCATTCGGGCCGATATCAGACGCCGTCCTACACTCATGAACTTTGCAATCGCGATCCACGGCGACGCGGCGACCAGCGAGTCGCCGCGTCTCGCGTTGCGGTTCGCCCGGGCCGCCATCGCAAAGGGGCATCGCATCCATCGGGTGTTCTTCTATCACGCGGGTGTGAGCGTCGCGAACTCGCTCGTCGTGCAGCCTCAAGGCGAAGCCGATACGGCGGCGGAATGGGCTGCGTTCGCGAAGGAGCACGGGGTCGAGCTGGCGGTGTGTGTCGCGGCGGCGTTGCGGCGCGGTGTATTGGGCCAGGACGACGCGACCCGCTACGAGCGCGCCGTCGCAAACGTGAACCCGGTCTTCCAGATCGTCGGTCTCGGCCAGATGATCGAAGCAGCGATCTCGGCGGACCGATTCGTCACGTTCTGCGCATGACTCCGCGACGCATCCTGTTCGTGATTTCGCACGCGCCCCAGCGCGGTGCGTTAGCGCTCGAAATGCTCGACGAATTGCTGGTTGGCGCGGTGTTCGAGCAGGAAGTCTCCGCGCTCTTCATCGACGAAGGCGTGTTCCAGCTGGTCGACAGCGGGGACACGCAAGGCAACGTCGCGCGCGGCTATCGCGCACTGCCCACCTACGACGTGAGCGAAGTCTTCGTCGACGCAGACTCATTGAAGAAGCGCGGACTGGCGGTGGATTCGCTTGCCATTCCGGTGCGCGCTCTGACACGCGGCGGCGTTCGCAAACTCGTCGCCGGCCAGGACGTCGTGGTGCCCGACTGATGGCCGCGCTGCACATCGTCAATTCGTCGTCGGAACGGCGCACGGCGCTGGACAATTGCCTGCGCGCGGCTTCGCGCGGCGACACAGTACTGCTGATCGGCAACGGCGTGTACTGGGCAGTCGCGCCGATGTTCGCCGGAATCGCGAAGCGTGCGTCAGACACCGTGTGGTGCGTGTTGGCAACCGACGTGAAGTCGCGCGGCATCGGTACTCTGCTCTCGACGCAGGTACAACAGATCGACGATGGCGCATTCGTCGATCTGGTCGCGTCGCACCATCCCGTCGTCAGCTGGAGTTGACCGAGTGCGCCTCGACAAAGAAGGGTTTCTCGTCGATCTCGCCGACTGGAACGACGTGGCGGCGCTCGAACTCGCGCGGCGCGAGCAAATCGAGCTGACCGACGAGCATTGGGCGGTGATAACGGCGTTGAGGGATTTCTACCGGACGACGGGCGTATCGCCGGCAATGCGCCCGCTGGTCAAGCTGATCGGACAACGGCTCGGAGCCGAAAAAGGAACGAGCATCTATCTGCTGTCGCTTTTTCCGGGAAGTCCGGCAAAACTCGCCGCGAAAATCGCCGGGCTGCCGCGCCCGACCAATTGTCTCTAACGCTCTCAGCGCCGGCGGAGACGGCTCCGCAGCGCGACGACCCGCCCGATGATCACGATCGTCGGTCCGTGCACTTCGGCGCCGGCTACCGTCGCGGCAAGCGACCCCAACGGCGCTTCGATCACCTGCTGACCGGGCAACGTGCCACGGCCGATCAACGCAGCGGGCGTCTCCGGGTTCATGCCGTGCGCGACGAGTTCGGCGCAGATTTCCGGTAACCCGCGCAGCCCCATGTAAACGACCAGCGTCTGATCGGCTTTGGCCAGATCCGGCCAATCGAGATTGACGCGGTCACCGGTGAGGTTACCGGTGACGAAACGAACCGAGTGCGCCCAATCGCGGTGGGTCAGCGGAATGTTCGCGTAACTGGCACAACCGAGCGCCGCAGTGATTCCGGGCACCACTTCGAACGCGATGCCCTCCTCTGCCAGCGTTTCGATCTCTTCTCCGCCGCGGCCGAACACGAAGGGATCGCCGCCTTTCAACCGGACCACACGATCGCCCGCGCGCGCGGCGTCGATCAGCATCTGGTTGATCGATTCCTGGCGAACCGAATGGAACTCACGCCGCTTACCTACATACACGCGCCTCGCGTCGCGGCGCGCCAGAGCAACGACGTCAGGCGAAACCAGATTGTCGTAAAAGACGACGTCGGCGCGCTCGAGGCACTGCAGTGCCTTCAACGTCAGCAATCCCGGATCGCCCGGCCCCGCACCGACCAGCGAAACGAAACCCGGAGCCTGCTGGTCCCACCGCCGAACGCGCTCTTCGATCAGCAGATCCGTCAGGTCGACGTTGCCTTCGTACATCGCCTGCGCGGCGGGACCGTCGAGCACCTCGTCCCAGAAGCGGCGTCGCGATGCCACGTCGGGGATCGCCTCACTGACGCGGCGTCGCCAACGACCCAATGCGTCCGCGGCCTTTCCGAGCCCGACCGGAAGTCGCGCTTCGATCAGTGATCTCACCCGACGCGCCAACGTCGGCGAACGGCCACCGGTGGACACGGCGACGATCACCGGATCGCGATGGATGATCGACGGAAAGATCACCGACGACAGCGACGCGTCGTCGACGGTGTTCACGAGCACGTCGTGCGCCCTCGCGGCATCGTGCACCGCGCGATTGACCGCTGCGTCGTCGGTTGCTGCGATCACGAGCAACATGCCGGCGACGTCGGCCGGTTCGAATGGGCGGGCTCGAATCTCGCCGCGGCCGACACACAGCGCGCGCACTTCTTCGCCAATGTCGGGCGCCACGACGACGACATGCGCACCTGCACCGATCAGCCAGTTCAGCCTGCGTTGCGCGACCTCACCGGCACCGACCAACAGGCAGCGACGGTTGGCGACATCGACGAACAGCGGAAGGTAGTCCATGCATCAGTCGCGCAGATCCAGCGTCGTCGCGCCTCCCATGTAGCCTCGAAGTGCATCGGGGACGTGAACGCGGCCTTCGCCGTCCTGATAGTTCTCCATGACCGCGACCAGTGTCCGCCCCACCGCCAACCCGGAACCGTTGAGCGTGTGCACGAGTTCCGGCTTACGGGTTGCGGGGCTTCGATATCGCGCCTGCATGCGACGCGCCTGGAAGTCGCGATAGTTGCTGCACGACGAGATCTCGCGATAGCGCTGCTGACCCGGCAGCCACACCTCCAGATCGATCGTCTTCGCCGCCGCAAATCCCATGTCGCCCGCACACAGCACCATCGCGCGGTACGGCAACTCGAGCCGCTTCAACACCGCTTCGGCGTGTGACGTGAGTTCGTCGTGCGCCTGCCAGCTTTGCTCCGGCGCGACGATCTGTACGATCTCTACTTTCTCGAACTGATGCTGGCGGATCATGCCGCGCGTATCGCGGCCATAGCTGCCGGCCTCGCTTCGAAAACACGGCGTGTGGCACACGTGCCGGATCGGCAGTTGCTCGGCCTCGAGAATCCGATCGCGATAGAGATTCGTCACCGGTACTTCGGCGGTGGGAATGAGGTACAGATCGTGATCGCCGGCGATACGGAACTGGTCCTCGGCAAACTTCGGCAACTGCCCCGTTCCGAACATCGCGTCGCTGTTCACCAGATACGGTACGTATACCTCCGTGTAGCCGTGCTCGGCGACGTGCAGATCGAGCATGAATTGCGTCAGTGCGCGCTGCAGCCGCGCAAGCGCGCCGCGAATCACTACGAATCGCGCGCCGCTGATGCGCGCAGCGGACTCGAAGTCGAGCGCGCCGTGCGCGCCGAGATCGACGTGATCCTGGGGCGGAAAGTTCAACTGAGTCGGCTCGCTCCAGGTGCGCAGTTCCACGTTCGCAGTTTCATCCTGACCGTCGGGAACGCTAGCGTCGGGGATGTTCGGAATCGACAGGAACAGCGCGTCGATTTCGGCCTGTACGGAATCGAAGGCAGTTTTTGCCGCATCGAGCCTCACACCGAGGTCGGCGACCTCGGCCAACAGCGGTTGAATGTCGCGTCCGGCCGCCTTGGCTTGTCCGATCGATTTCGATTTGGTGTTGCGCTCGTTCTGCAGTCGTTCCGAGTCGAGCTGCAGCGTTTTTCGTCGCCCTTCGAGTGCGAGGAACTCATCGACGTCGAAACGATATCCGCGGCGCGCGAGCGCGATGCGGACGGCTTCGGGATCCTGTCGTATCGTCTTCGGGTCGAGCATGTTCGATCTCGAAAGGGCACGCGCCACTGTCAGCGGCGCGACATACTAGGTGAGCGGCGTTCCCGTCTCAACCAACCCGGCGTCAGTTCTTCAGCAGCGCGATCGTGCCGACTCCGAGCAACGTCATCAGAATCGACCCGACCACGTGACCGCCGATCAGAACGCTGGCCCACGCGTACTCCTGTCGCAGCAGCAGCGCCGTGCCCTCGGCGGAGAACGTGGAGAACGTGGTGAGTCCGCCGAGAAATCCCGTGGTGATCAGCAGCCGCAGTTCCGGCGACAGCGCTTGGAAATGTTCGATGTAGCCGAGCACGAGGCCGATCAGATATCCCCCGACGAGGTTGGAGACCAGCGTGCCGAGCGGCAGCATCGGCACGATCGGGTTGAGCACATTACTCAACCACCAGCGCAACCACGCACCGACCGCCGCGCCAACACCCACACTGACGAATCCGTAAACGGGCATGACTGCTCCTCAGCGCTTCACGTCGGGATCGTTCTCGGACCGCAAACGCTTCAGATGTTCGGCGATGCGTTGCTCGAGCCCACGCGGTGCCGGGTGGTAGTAGACCGAGGGCGGCATCTCGTCCGGAAAATAGTTCTCGCCGGCTGCGAATGCGTCGGCTTCATCGTGGGCGTAACGGTAGCCGGCGGCATAGCCCAGTTCTTTCATCAACCGCGTCGGCGCGTTGCGAAACCGAAGCGGCACGTCGTACGACGGACCCGATGCGACCTCGGCGGTGGCGGCGCTGAATGCGGTATACACCGCATTGCTCTTCGGTACGCAGGCGAGATAGAGCACCGCCTGCGCGATGGCCAACTCGCCTTCCGGCGAACCGAGGCGCAGATACGCATCCCACGCGGCGAGCGCGATCTGGAGTCCACGCGGATCTGCATTGCCGATGTCTTCGCTCGCCATCCGCGCAACGCGCCGCGCGATATACACCGGATCGCATCCGCCGTCGAGCATGCGGCAGAGCCAATACAACGCGGCATCGGGCGCGGTGCCCCGAACGGCTTTGTGCAGCGCCGAGATCTGGTCGTAGAAGACGTCGCCCTGTTTGTCGAATCGCCGCTGCCGCGCGCCAATCACGTCGGCGACGCTGCTCGCGGTGATCAGTTTGTCGTCGCCGATCAGCTGCGACGCGATCTCGAGCACGTTCAACATGCGCCGCGCATCGCCGTCGGCACTTGCCAACAACAACGCTCGGGCGTCGTCCGCGATCGAAACCCCGGCCACGTCGAGGCCGCGTTCGCGATCGGCGAGTGCGCGGTCCAGTACCAGACCGAGGCTCGACTCCTCGAGCCGCTTTAATACGTAAACACGCACGCGCGACAGCAATGCGCCGATCACTTCGAACGACGGGTTCTCGGTGGTGGCGCCGATGAATACGACGGTGCCCGCTTCGACGTGCGGAAGGAACGCATCCTGCTGAGCCTTGTTGAAGCGGTGTACTTCGTCGACGAAGAGAACCGTGGTTCGACCGTGCGTCAACGCCTGTCGCGCGGTCTCGATCGCCGTGCGGATTTCCTTCACACCCGACAGCACCGCAGAAATGCTGATCCATTCGGCACCGGCGCGGTCGGCCAGCAAGCGAGCGAGGGTGGTCTTTCCGGTTCCCGGCGGTCCCCACAGCAACATCGAATGGATGCGGCCGCGGGCCGCAAGTTCCGCAAGGGGTCGACCTGGGCCGAGCAGGTGTTCCTGACCAACGAACTCCGCGAGGCTCAACGGCCGCATGCGCGCCGCGAGCGGCTCGCTAGGAGGGCTTGGGTGCGACATCGCCTATCAGGTCTGCTTCGGGCGGAACGGTGAACTGGAACTCCTCCGGCGAAATCGGTTGATTCACTTCGAGGTTGTGGAAGTTCACGTCGGTCAATTGCCCCAGCGAGTCCACGATCTGGATCCGGACAAGGCGCTTTTCGCTGAAGCTCATACGGATTTCGGTGTAGACCGCGGCGGGATCTTTCGGGGTGAGGCCGAACAGTTCCTGACCGTTCGCCTCCTCGCGCTTCACGTCGAACTGCGCTTCGATTTCAGCGGCGGTGCCCAACAACACGAGCGCCGGCGTACCCGCCAGGGCAGCGGCGAGCGGTTTCACCTGAACCTGCTGCAGATCCGGATCGTATATGTACAGGCGATCGCCGACGGTGACGATCGTTTGCGGATACGGAGCGGACAACACCCATTTGAACTGTTGCGGCCGCGCGATGCGGACATATCCTTCCGACGACTGCAGCAACTCGCGACGCGCACCGAGCACGGTCTGCGTGAATTCGGCCTTCAGGTGCTGCACCGGCACGAGCAACCCGGTGAGCTGTTGCGCCGCGCTCGTGGCGCTCGACGCCGCGGTCGGCATCGTCAGGGCGATCACCATCGCCCACGGCAGAGCCAACCTGTTAGTCACGATTCGGTACGAGGACCTCGCGCGAGCCGTTGGTGTTCATGCTGCTGACCACGCCAGCGGCTTCCATCGATTCGACGAGGCGCGCGGCTCGGTTGTAGCCGATCCGGAGTTTGCGTTGCACCGCCGATATCGAGGCGCGGCGCGTTTCGAGAACGAATGCCACCGCTTCGTCGTACAACGGATCGTCCTGTTCCGCGGAACCCTCTTCGGCGCTCTGTTCGCTGCCGAACTCGCCGAAATCACCGCCCCCTTCGGACAGCACCTCGGAGAGATAATCGGGACCGCCGCGCCCCTTCAGATCTTTCACGATCCGGTGGACTTCTTCGTCCGACACGAACGCACCGTGCACCCGCGTGGGCAGCGCCGTTCCCGGTGGCAGATACAGCATGTCGCCGTGCCCCAGCAACTGCTCTGCGCCGCCCTGGTCCATGATCGTGCGCGAGTCGATCTTCGACGAAACCTGATAGCCGATACGCGCCGGGATGTTCGCCTTGATCAGACCGGTAATCACGTCTACGGACGGGCGCTGCGTTGCGAGTACCAGGTGGATTCCTGCTGCGCGCGCTTTCTGCGCGATGCGCGCGATCAACTGCTCCACCTTCTTGCCGACGATCATCATCATGTCGGCGAACTCGTCGATCACGACGACGATGTACGGCAGATGCACCAGATCAGGTGCTTCGTCGCCGGAGTCGGCGGGCCACAACGGATCCTTCACGTCGCCGCTTTCGACCCGCCGGTTGTATCCCGCCAGATTGCGCACACCCAGCGCCGACATCAGACGATAGCGGCGGTCCATTTCGGCGACACACCAACGCAGAGCCTGGGCCGCTTCCTTCATGTCGGTGACGACCGGCGTCAACAGATGCGGGATGCCCTCGTACACCGACAACTCCAGCATCTTCGGATCGACGAGGATCAGGCGTACCTGCTCGGGAGTAGCCTTGTACAAAATGCTGAGCAACATCGCGTTCACACCGACCGACTTGCCGGAACCGGTGGTGCCGGCAACGAGCAGGTGCGGCATTTTCGTGATATCGGCGATGACGGGCTCGCCCGCGATGTCTTTACCGAGCGCCAGCGTCAACGGCGACTTCGAGGACTGGTAGATCTCCGAGGTGACGAGTTCCTTCAGGCGCACGATGCTGCGTTGTTCGTTTGGGATCTCGATGCCGACCACCGATTTGCCGGGGATCACTTCGACTATTCGAACGCTGATGACGGCCAGCGAACGCGCAAGGTCTTTCACGAGGCCGCTGATCCGACTGACCTTGAGACCGGGCGCGGGCTGGATTTCGAACCGGGTGACGACCGGACCGGGCAGCACCGAGACGACTTCGGCCTCTATACCGAAGTCTTTCAGCTTCAGTTCGAGCAGACGTGACATGCCCTCGAGCGACTCGCCGGAGAACTCCGCGCTGTGCGGCTCTTCGGCATCGTCGAGCAACGAGAAGTCTGGTAGCTCCGCCGAGCTGTTGATCTCGAACAGTGGCTGCTGCCGCGGCTTCGCCGGCGGTCGCTCACGCTCGGCAACCGCAACCTTGATTTCGGGAGCTTTTTTCTCCGCGCGCTTGCGCTGATGCGTTTCGAGCGCCACTTCGCGCTGCACGCTCCGTTCGCGCGTGGCGGCGAGCCGGTCGCGACGTTCCGTCACACGGTCGCGCCAGTAGTCGATCAAACGCATCAGCTGACCCGAGAGGCTTCGAATCCACCCGCCGGTACGTTCGGCGAGCTCGAGCCACGAGAATCCGATGGCGGTCTGCGCCCCGATGAACAACCCGACGAGTGCTGTCAGCGTAAGGCCGACCCAGTTCAACAGCGGCATGCCGACGTGGACGAGCCAGCTTCCAACCATTCCTCCGGGACCGGCCGGGAGTCCCAACGACGAAACAATGTGGAGTCGCGCCAGAACGGCACCGCACAGGAGGCCGACCATCCATCCGGCGAGACGCAGCGACGCGCGCGGCCAATCCCACGCGACCAGTCGCATCGTCCGCAGGCCGCCGTAGACCAGTGCGACCGGAACGATGTACGCCATCACGCCGAACAACGAGAACAGAACGTCGGCGAACCACGCTCCGCTGCGCCCAACCAGATTGTTGACGGCCAGACCCGTACCGCGCAGCGACCAAGCCGGGTCCATCGGCGAATACGAGAACAGCGCCAGCATCGCGAACAACGCCAGCGCAAGCAACGCTATCAAACCAACTTCCCTAAGGGGCGCCGCAGGAGATATCGATCGGACTGTACTCACGATTCACACCGCTATGACCGTTCCTGGAGTCTACCCCTAACGCGCCGGTGGTACAAATTTCTCATTCATTTCAGAACCTTACTCTCACTTCTTAGAACCGCTTTAGAAGGCCGTGTTGGCACAGCGACCCCTTCGCGTATGATAAGCGCCTTTTTTGGTTTGGCAGAGCGATGCGACCGGACAAGAAGATCATCACCGACGAGGTGTGGGACGACGAACGCGTTCGAAGCTTCCTTGCGCCCAAGACGCCGCAAGGCGGCGATGCGCCGGACTTCTCGTTGCTGCTGACCGCGTACCGGGCCATGCGGATCGACGACTTCGCGCGGTTCATCCGCTTTTTCATCGACGACGATCACGACCTGAACGCAACGAACGAACTCGGACAGACGTTCGTCGAGGTCATCGCCACGCATCGTCACGGCCAACCGTTCGCGGAAGTCATGTCGGCTGCCGGCGCGCGCGCAGCCCGGTCGAACGGAACATGACAGACGCAATGCATCATCGGCTCGTGATTCTCGGGTCCGGCCCGGCCGGCTACACCGCCGCGCTGTATGCCGCGCGGGCGAATCTGGAGCCGCTGATGATTACTGGCATCGAGATCGGCGGCCAGCTGACGACCACGACCGACGTCGACAACTGGCCCGGTGACGCCGATGGCGTGCAGGGGCCGGAATTGATGGACCGCATGCGCCGCCACGTCGCACGGTTTCAGGTGCGGACGGTGCACGATCACGTTCATACGGTGCGCTTGAGCAAGCGACCTATCGAGCTGGTCGGCGATACCGGCCTGTATTCGTGCGACGCGCTGATCATTGCAACGGGAGCCACAGCCAAATACCTAGGATTGCCTTCGGAACAGGCGTTCATGGGCAAAGGTGTTTCCGCGTGTGCCACCTGCGATGGCTTCTTCTATCGCGGCCAGGAAGTTGCCGTGATCGGCGGCGGCAATACCGCGGTCGAAGAGGCGCTGTATCTCGCCAACATCGCGAAGCGCGTGGTGTTGGTGCATCGACGCGACGCGTTGCGGGCCGAGAAGATCATGCAGGATCGCATTTTCGAGAAAGCCAACGAGGGCAAGATCGAGCTCGTCTGGAATCACCAACTCGAGGAAGTGCTGGGCAATGAAGGCGGCGTCACCGGCATCCGCCTGTCCCA
>DATJGR010000199.1:0-4086 GCA_035494855.1 Pseudomonadales bacterium
CTGCTCGTACGCTTTCAGGCCGACCGCACGCGCGCGCACGCGTTCGCGGGCCATGTCGAGCGCATTTCGCAGAATGCCGATGACGACTGCGGCAAACAGCATCGGCGTGAGTTGCGATACCGTCGGCACCGCACTGGCGAATGCCTCGTGCGAAGCGGCCCGTTCGGCGCGGCAGCGACTCAGCGTGAAGGCGTGGCTCTGCGTCGCGATCATGCCGTGACCGTTCCACGGTGCGAGCAGTTTGATGCCGGTACCGCCGTCCCATTCCCGGCCGCGCATGTCCACCACGAACAGGTCCGGCGACGCGTCCCCCACCCGCGCGGTCGTGATCATGAACGACGTGATGCCGGAACCGGACGCAAAGTGTTTGTCGCCGCTCAGCGCAAAGCCCGCACCATCCGGCTCCGCGCTCGCGCGCGTCTGCAGGATGTCGCCGCCGCTACCGGGCTCAGAGATCATCGTGCCCCACCAATGACCGCCTTTGGCCGTGTCCACGAACCGCTGCCGTTGTGCGCGCCACGCTTCCGGGTCGGTCTGCGGATCGGCGGCCGAAAGCCAGAACGACAGCACCGACGGGTGCATCGCGGCAACGAGCGCCACGCAGGCATCGCCTTCGGCCAGCAGACGCACGAGTTCGGTGTAGTCGCGGACCGACTCGTGGAGCCCTCGCCACAATCCGCCTTGTTCCGCCGGCACGCCGGTCAGCAGGAAGCCAGCACGCTCGAGTCGCGCGAAATCGTCCGGTTCCAGCGATCTGCGGCCGAGTCGTTCCGCACGGTGCGCGGCGAAGTCGCGGGCGATGTCGGCGACGGCGGCGCGCACCTCGACAAAACGGTTGTACGGCATGGTTTCTCCTCGACCCGCGGTGTGGCGCTTCGATCAGGCCATGGCACAATGCCATCCCCTCTTCGAGGATGCATCATGCCGACCGTCAAGACAGCCGACGCCGAGATCTACTACGAAGCGACCGGTTCGGGTCCAGCCGTGCTGTTTGCGCACGGAGCCGGCGGCAACGCCGCGAGCTGGTGGCAGCAGGTGCCCGAGTTCAGCCGCGACCACCGGGTCATCACGTTCGATCACCGCGGCTTCGGTCGCTCCAGGTGCACGCCGAGCGCGTTCTCGGCCGCCGCGTTCGATGTCGATGCGCTCGCCATTCTCGACGCGGAGAAAATCGACCGCGCGGCGGTCGTCTGCCAGTCCATGGGCGGCTGGACCGGCGTACGGCTCGCGGTCAATCATCCGAATCGCGTCCGCGCACTGGTGCTCGGCAATACCCCCGGCGCCATCTACAGCGATGCGTTGCGCGATCAGATGCGCACGCTGGTCGCGCGGCCGCCGACCAGCGATCTCACCGCGATGACGCTGGGTGCGCCGTTTCGCGAGGCCGACCCGGCCGGTGCCTATCTGTACACCGCCATCACCGCGTTCAATGTCACGCCGATGCCGATCGCAGCACTGATGGCGCGCGAAGCGTTCGTGGACTCCGAACGCCTGCGACCGTTCCCGGTGCCGGTGCACGTGATCGCGAGCGACCTCGACGTCACGTTCCCACCTGCGTTGCTGCAGGCCACGGCCGCGGCGATCGGTGCCACGATCAGCATGGTCGCCGGCGCCGGCCACTCCACCTACTTCGAGAAGCCGGCCGAATTCAACGCGATCGTGCGCGACTTCCTGGCGCGGCATCGTTGAGCGGCAGCAGCGTGTCCCGAGCGCTTTGCGCATTCGTGGTGCTGTTGATCGGCCTGCAGCCCGAAGTCGCACTCGGGGCAGCTGCGGCGGTGAAAGCCCTCACGGCGCCACCGCCCGCGGCGGCGACACCGCCTGCCGAAAAGGCACCACCCCCCGAGGACGCCGTTAGCGAGTGGTCCATCGAGGCAACGCAACGGTTGTCGGAGATCCGTGAGCGGCTATCCGGAATCTCGGAAATCGACAAGCTGGAGACGTCGCTCACCGCTCTCGAGAAACGCTTCGATCAGAACCTCGGCGATTTCGTTGCCCATCCCGACGCGGCACAGGTGCTGACCGAAGCTGCGATTCGCGATGCGACGTCGGAGCTCGAGGCCGTATCGAGCGGCGCGGCCAGCATCAGCGAAGTGCTGGCGCAGCGGTCCGCTACGCTCGAGGGACTGAGCCGCGAAATGACCGACCTCATCAAGCGCGCGCAGGACTTGTGGAAACCGTCTGCTGCGCCGTTGCCGGAAGCGATCCGTGTGCGGCTCGACGGGATCGTCAACGAAGCCACGCGGCTGTTGCGTGCAGCGCAGCAGCGGCTCGACCGCGCCGCGAAATTACAGAACAAGATTCTCGTGCTGCAGGATCGCGCTCGCACCGCCAGCGCCGACCTGAACGAGGTCGGCGCGGAGCGGTTACGCGCACTCATCCAGGTACAACAGGCCCCACTGTGGCGGATGACGTTCGAAGACGTCGCTGCGTCCGGAGCCGGATCGACGCGCTTCATCGGTCAGGCGCTGCCGGCGGCGCTGCGCTATGCGCAGGACAACATCACGCGCGTGATCCTGCACGTCGTGTTCTTCCTTGCCGGCTTCGCGTACATCTCCTACCTGCGTCGACGCTTCGCTACGGAACAGCACGGCGGCCGTACGTCGCGCGCAGCGACGAGGCCGATCTCGGCGACATTGCTGCTGATGCTGCTGATTGCACCGGTCGTATATCCCGACGCGCCGTCAGGCGTGATCCAGATCCTCGGCCTGCTGACGATCGTGCCGGTGGTGCGCCTCCTGCTGCTGTACCTCGATCCTGAGCTGCGCCCCGCCGTATATGTGCTGACCGCGACATTTCTTTTCGAACGCATCACCACTGCATTCGCGCGCGACATCGTATTGCAGCGTTTTTGTCTGCTGGCATTGAGCGTCGCTGCGATCACCCTGTTCGTGTATTTGCGTTCGCTGAAGCTCGACGTGCGCCTCGGACTGGGACGCTATCTGTCGCCGTTCCTTCGGCGGCTCATCGTGGCGGCCGTCGCCGTCTCGGTGCTGAGCCTGGTGTTCAACGTGCTCGGCAACGTCGACCTCGCCCTGTTGCTGCAGACGAGCGTGGTGCGCGGGGCGATGCTCGCCGCGGCGGAATACGCTGCCGTGCTGGTGCTCGATGAAATCGCCCACCTCGTGGTGCATTCATTGAAAGCGCGCGGCGTGCGTTCGGTGGCGACCTTCGAATACACGATTCTGAGCCGCGCGCGGACGATCGCGGTGTTCGCAGCCGTGCTGCTGTGGTTCGCGTACACGCTGAATTCGCTGCGCGTGCTCGCGCCGCTGACCGACGCGCTCGGCGTCCTGCTGGCCGCGCATTGGACGATCGGCCAGGTGACCATCTCGGTGGGCCGCACGCTCGGCTTCGCAGTGGCCGTGTGGGTGGCAATCTACGCGTCGCGCATCACGCGCGTGCTGCTGCGCGACGACGTGCTGCCGCGCTTCGCGCTACCGCGCGGCGTGCCGAATGCGATCAGCACGATCGCGAACTACGCGATGGTGCTGATCGGCCTGCTGGTCGGCGCCGGCATCCTCGGTATCGAGTTGTCGAACGTCACGCTGATCGTCAGCGCGCTCGGCGTCGGCATTGGTTTCGGCCTGCAGAACGTCGTGAACAATCTGGTATCGGGATTCATCCTGATCTTCGAACGCTCGGTGCAGATCGGCGACACGATTCAGTTGAGCGATCTGTCGGGCCGCGTCGTGCACATCGGCCTGCGCGCGAGCCAGTTGCGGACCGCCGGCGGTTCGGACGTGATCGTCCCGAACGGCGAGTTGATCTCGAATCGTTTGATCAACTGGACGTTATCGGACCGGCGGCAGCGCCTCGACATCACGCTCGGTGTCGGCTACGGCAGCGACCAGGACCAGGTGCATCAGGTACTGGCCGGCATTCTCGACAGCGACGAAGGAGTGCTGAAGGATCCGGAACCGATGGTGATCTTCGAGGCGTTCGGCGAAAGCGCGCTACGGTTCAAACTGTTCTTCTGGGTTCAGGATCTCGACACCGGCAGCACCGTGATCGATCGCGTGAACACGGCGATCATCCGCGAGTTCAGGGCCGCGGGGATTCAGATTCCGTTCCCCCAACGCGAGA
>DATJGR010000200.1:0-8445 GCA_035494855.1 Pseudomonadales bacterium
GCGGCGGAATCACCTCCGCCGCACCCGGCGATCCCGAGCACGCCGATCAGCACTACGCGTCCGAACATTCCATCCTTCCTCTGTTTCACAGCAGGCGGTTCGGGACGCGCTCAGAGCCGGCACAGGATTTCAGCCGCCCGCGTGAGCGTGGCGTCGTCTTTGCAGAAGCAGAAGCGCAGCAGGCGCAGCTCCGGTGCATGCTCGTAGAACACCGACACCGGAATCGAGGCGACGCCTTTTTCGATGGTCATGCGTCGAGCGAGATCGACGTCGGTCTCGTTCGACACGTTGCCGTAATCGAGCAGCTGAAAGTAGGTGCCACCGCTCGGGGTGATGCCGAAGCGCGAGCCTTCTAGCAAGCCGACGAACAGATCGCGCTTGCGCTGATAGAACACGCCGAGCGACGTCGCGTGTTCGGGTGCCACCGCCATGTAGTCGGCCAGAGCGTGCTGAATCGGCGTATTCGCGACGAAGTTCACGTACTGGTGAATGCGCCTCAGTTCAACGGTGAGCGCCGGCGGCGCGACGCAGTAGCCCGTTTTCCACCCGGTCAAGTGATATGTCTTGCCGAACGACGAAACGACGAAGCTGCGCTCATACAGCTCCGGATACCGCAGCACGCTCTCGTGCCGCGCGCCGTCGAAGACGATGTGTTCGTAAACCTCGTCGGCGACGACGTAGAACGCGTGATCGCGTGCGAGCCCGCTCAACGCGTGCATGTCGGATGCGCGCCAGATCGCGCCCGTTGGATTGTGCGGTGAATTGGTGATGATCAGGCGCGTACGCGCCGTGATCGCGTCGCGCACCCGGTCCCAATCGGGCAGAAACGACGGCGCCGTGAGCGGCACGCGTCGCGTGACGCCGCCAGATAGCGTGACGGCGGGTTCGTAGCAGTCGTACGCCGGGTCGAAGACGATCACCTCGTCGCCAGGACGCACCACCGCCGTGATCGCGCAGAAGATCGCTTCCGTTGCGCCAGCGGTGATGGTGACTTCGGTGTCCATGTTCACCGGACATCCGTAGAGATCGGCCACCTTGCGGGCGACCTGCTCGCGCAACGCGGCAACGCCGGCCATCGGCGCGTACTGATTGTGGCCGTGCGTCAGATGGTACGCAGCCCGCTCCAACAGCGCCGCCGGACCGTCGAAGTCCGGGAAGCCCTGCGACAGATTGATGGCACGGTGTTCCGCCGCAAGTTGCGACATCACCGTGAATATCGTCGTACCGACGTGAGGCAGCTTGCTGTCGATCATCGAGAGCTTCGAACAGGAAATTGGTCTGACGATTGTGGCAGGTGTGCCTCCCATTCCGAAGCCGCTAGCCGTTAACAAATCTATATTAATATATTTTGATGTTCAATTTGGCCGGTGTTAGGATGCAGCCGTCACTCGAATCCATTCGACGATGCCGGCACCCTCACCGTACGAATCCTTCCTCAACGCAACCCGCGCCGCGGCGGACCCGTTGCGCGCCGATATTCTGCGCGCGCTCAGAAAGGACTCGTTCGGCGTGCTGGAACTGGCGCACATCTTCGACGTCGCGCAGCCCGCGCTGAGCCATCACCTGAAAATCCTCAGCCGCGCGGGACTGGTCGCCACGCGCCGCGACGGCAACGGCATCTATTACCGCCGCGCACAACCTAAGCCCGATTGCGCCATCTACGATTACCTCGTGCACCTGTATGCGGCGCTCGACGGGTTCGAAACCGATCACGCACGTCAGCGACGGATGGACCACGTGCACGCGGAGCGCGCCGAGCGCAGCCGCAAGTTCTTCGTCGATCACGCCGACGAATTCGCGACGCAGCGCGAACTGATCAGCACTCCCGTCACGTACGTACCCGCGCTGCGGGAACTGCTCGACGGCGCGGATTGCGGTCGTAAGCGCGCGCTCGACGTCGGCCCGGGAGACGGCGAAACGCTGCTGGTGCTCGCGGACCATTTCGATACCGTGCTCGGCATCGACAATTCGCCCGAGATGCTCGAGCGCGCGCGTGCGGTGATCCGACACAGTGCGGCGAAGAACGTCTCGTTGCGGTTGAAGGACTTCGAATCGTTCAAGACGCCACGGCAGGATCTGATCCTGTTCGCGATGGTTCTGCATCACGCGGCCTCGCCGCGACGGTTCTTCGAACACGCTGCCCGGCTGCTCAACGATTGCGGCCTGCTCGTCGTCGTCGAACTCATCACCCACGATCAGGAGTGGGCGAAGAGCGCGTGCGGCGACATCTGGCTCGGCTTCGATCCCGTGGATCTCGACGATTGGGCGCTGGAGGTCGGCCTGGCGGCCGGTGCCAGTCAATATCTCGCGCAACGAAATGGTTTTCGCATTCAATTCCGGTCTTATCAGAAAGGAGCAACACAGTGACCCAACAAGACTACAAAGTGGCGGACATCGAGCTCGCCGAATTCGGCCGTAAGGAGATTCGTCTCGCCGAATCCGAAATGCCGGCTCTGATGGCGTTGCGCCGGAAGTACCAGCCGAAGCAGCCGCTGAAAGGCGCTCGCATCATCGGCTGCATCCACATGACGGTGCAGACGGCGGTGCTCATCGAAACGCTGGCAGCGCTGGGCGCCGAGGTGCGCTGGTCGTCGTGCAACATTTTCTCGACGCAGGATCACGCGGCGGCCGCGATGGCCGCGGCCGGCATTCCGGTTTTCGCGTGGAAGGGCGAAACGGAAGACGAGTACTGGTGGTGCATCGAGCAGACCATCAACAAGGACGGCAAGCCGTGGGACGCGAACCTGCTGCTCGACGACGGCGGCGATCTGACGCAGCGGATTCACGAGGCGTATCCGCGCATGCTCGACAAAGTGCACGGCATCAGCGAAGAGACGACGACCGGGGTGCACCGTCTCTACGACATGCTGAAAGCAGCTGCCCTCAAAGTGCCCGTCATCAACGTCAACGACTCCGTGACGAAGTCGAAGAACGACAACAAATACGGCTGCCGTCACAGTCTCAACGACGCCATCAAACGCGGCACCGACATGCTGCTCGCGGGTCGCCGTGCGCTGGTCATCGGTTACGGCGACGTCGGCAAGGGTTCGGCGCAAAGCCTGCGGCAGGAAGGCATGATCGTTCGCGTCGCAGAGGTCGATCCGATCTGCGCGATGCAGGCGTGCATGGACGGCTACGAAGTGGTGTCGCCGTATGTCGACGGCCTGAACACCGGCCGCTTCGAAGACGTCGACAGGCGCCTGCTCGGCAGCACCGACCTGGTGGTCACGTGCACCGGCAACTCGAACGTGTGCGACGAAAACATGTTGAAGACGCTGAAGCGCGGCGCCGTGGTCTGCAACATCGGCCACTTCGACAACGAGATCGACACCGCGTACATGCGCGCAAACTGGCGCTGGGACAAAGTGAAGGATCAGGTGCACCAGATCTACCGCAGCGGCGATGACGGCGACTACCTCATTCTGTTGTCCGAAGGCCGGCTGGTGAATCTCGGCAACGCGATGGGACATCCGTCGCGCGTGATGGACGGCTCGTTCGCGAACCAGGTGCTCGCGCAGATGCACCTCTACGAACAGCGTTGGGCCGATCAGCCGCCGAATCAGCGCGCGCCGATCACCATCGAAGTGCTGCCAAAAAAGCTCGACGAGGAGGTGGCGCAGCTCATGGTGGAAGGCTTCGGCGGCGTGGTCACGCGGTTGACCGGCAAGCAGGCGAAGTACATCGGCGTAAAACCGGAAGGTCCGTTCAAGCCCGAATCGTACAAGTACTGATGCAGAGCACGTAGCCACGGACGCGCTGCTGCGACAGAAGCTGCTCTTCGTTACCGGGAAGGGCGGCGTCGGCAAGAGCGCCGTGGCAACGGCGTTGGCGGCCGAGTCTGCGCGCGCAGGCCGACGCACGCTGCTCGTCGTGCAGCAGCAGTCCGATCTTCGTCATCCGCAGCTAGGCACGGTCGCAGCGTATCGACCCGCGCAGGTCGAACCGAATTTCGATCTGTGCAGCGTCGACGGCCGCTCAGCGCTGAAAGAATACGTGCACCGCGCGATGACGCTGCCCGGACTCTACGACTGGTTCCTCGACAGCACCGCGTTCAAACACTTCACCGAAGCGGCGCCGGGCTTCGAAGAGCTGATGTGCCTCGGCAAGATCTACGACCTCGTTTCCGACTCGAAATACGATCGAGTGGTCTTCGACGGGCCCGCCACGGGTCACGCTGCGTTGATGTTGCGCGTACCGCGCACGACCGGCGCCGCCGTGCGCACGGGTCCGTTGCACCACAACGCGCTGAAAATCCAGTTGATGCTGGAAAACGACGTCACGACACGCATCGTCATCGTGACGCTCGCGGAAGAAATGGCGATACGCGAAGCGAGCGAATTGGCGCGCTACGTCACCGGTGAGCTCGCGATGCATCTCGGACCGATGATCGTCAATCGCGTCAGTCGGCAGTTGTTCGATCGCGCGGAGATCGACGCGTTGCGCGCGACGTCTGCATCGCCTGCGCTGACGCGAATGGTCCGGGCCGCAAGCGCGCGCTTCGAACGGGCATCCGCGGAGGCGAAATACATCGCCGGATTGCGCGCGGAACGGCCCTGGTTGGTCGAAGTGCCGCAGATCGTGCTCGCGCGTCACGACCCTGCGTTGCTCGTCGACGGGATCGTCGCGAATCTCGCGACGGGTAGCCCGCGCCATGGGTGAGTCGTCAGCGCTCGATCTGCCCGAGTTGACCCGAACGCGACGGGTCATCGTGTGCTGTGGCGGCGGCGGCGTCGGCAAGACCACCACGGCGGCCGCGTTGGGCTATCTCGCAGCGAAGAACGGCCGCAAGGTGCTGGTGATGACGATCGACCCGGCGCGGCGGCTCGCGCAGGCGCTCGGGCTCGACGACCTTGGCCATGCGCCGCAACGCATCGAGACGGAAGCGCTCCCAGGCGAGCTTCACGCCATGATGCTCGACACGAAGCGCACCTTCGATTCGCTGATCGAGCAGTACGCGCCGAGCGACGCTGCACGCGAGACCATCTTTGCGAATCGCTACTACCAGCATCTGTCCAACTCGCTCGCGGGATCGCGCGAGTTCATGGCGATGGAGAAGGTTTATGAGATGGCGCAGACGTCGACGTACGATCTGTTGATCGTCGACACGCCGCCCGCGCAGCACGCGCTCGATTTTCTCGAAGCCCCGGAGCGGCTGTTCGACCTGTTCGAAGGCTCGTTCGTCAATCTCCTGCTGCAGCCGTATCGCGTCGCCGGTCGAATCGGCTTCGACCTGTTCCGGCGTTCTTCCGACCGACTGCTCAAAGTGTTCGAACGGCTCACCGGCTACGACGTTCTTGCCGACCTCTCGGATTTCTTTCTCGCGTTCGCCGGCATGTCGGCGGGCTTCAAGGAACGCTCACAGCGCGTGTTGAGCATGCTGCGTCAACCGAGCACCAGCTTCCTGCTCATCTGCGCGCCGGAACCGGCGAGCCTGTCGCAAGTCGATCGGTTCTTCGGCCGGTTGACTTCGGACGGCATGCCGATCGGCGGCGTGGTCATCAATCGCGTCCACCAGGCGGATGCGGTCGGTGACGAAACGAGCTACAGCCTCACCGATGGCGACGTGGCCGCGATAAAAGCAGCGCCAGATGCGAAGCTGGGCGGCATCGACCTGACCCATCGACTGCTCGCGGCGTACCGGGACCAGCTGACGCTCGCCGCACTCGACCGCGCCGCGATCGAAGCAACCGATTGGGCGCGCGCGTCTCTACCCGTGCAACGGGTGCCGCATTTCGATCGCGATCTGCACAGCCTCGTCGACATCGCCGCGGTGGCGGCATGTCTGCACTCTCCCCGTCAGTCGAGCACGGCAACCGCGGCGACGTAACTGGCGGGCACGGCGAGCACGTTGGCCCGAATCCGCTGTGTGCCGGAAAGAAATTCAATCTCACCTTGTCTAACGACCTTCTCGAGGCGCAAGCCGCGCACCGCAACGAGTCCACGCCCGATCGCTTTCGACGCGGCCTCGGCCAGCGTGAATGCGCCGATCGCGCTGACCGATGCCGCGTCCCGAACCTCCGCGACGATCCGCATTCGGGCGACGTGCTCCGTCTTTCGTTGCGACGCTTCCAGATCGACGCCGAGCGGACGCGCACCCCATCCGATCAGGACGGCGTTTGCGCTGTGCGACAGATTGAATTGCATACCGCCGGCGTGTTGCGGCTTACCTGCGTCGTCGGGGCTGATCGGAATCGACGACGGAACGACACCCAGCACATCGGCAAGCGCGCGACGCAGATACGCACGCGAGGCGACGTATTCCACGCGACGTCGCTCCAGTTTGAATCCGGCGGCGCGCTCGCGTTCGTCCTGTGACAGCAGGTCGCGTTCTACATCGCCCACTGCATCCGGCAGACGCCAGCATCGCAATTCGACGTCGAGACATCGTCCACGCCACAGGGGGAGCGGAGTCGGCATGACCCTACACCGGAAACGACAAGCGCAACCCTTCGGCAAAGCCGACTTCGGGCTGCCACGAAAGCACGTTGCGGATGTCCTGCGCACGGCAGACCCAGTCGCGATGAAACAGCTCGCGCACTTTTCCCGACGTGAGCATCGGTGCGCGATGCAGCGCGCGGCCCATCCACAGATTCGCGAGCCCGATCGATGCGAGCACCGCATGCGGCACGTTCACACGGCGGATCGGGGCACCGCGTAATTCGGTGGCAATCGCGATCATGTCGGACCAGTCATAGCCGTTGGGCGTTCCATCGTCGAGTTCGAAGCAGCGGCCGCTCGAAATCGGCGCGCCGAGCCATGCGACCATTGCCCGTACCAGATCGGTGACGTAGATCAGCGAGGTGCGGCCCGCATGCCCCGGCACCACCGCGATGCCCTGCATCATCAGGCGAAACAACGGCAGCAGTTCCTTGTCGCCGGGACCATAGACGGCCGGCGGACGGAATACGGTCCACGGCACCGACGCGTTCTGCAACACCGCTTCGCCGCGTCGCTTGCTCGACGAATACATCGACAGCGCCGGCTCTCGCGCCGCCAGCGACGACAAAGCCAGCAGGCGCGTTGCGCCCGAACGCTCGGCTGCACGCACGACACACTCGGTTCCGGCGACGTTCACGGCATCGAAGTCGCGTTGACGGGCGCCACGCACGGCGCCGGCGCAATGCAGTACCGCATCGCATCCATCGACCAGTTCGTCGACACCGCGACCCTCAACGATATCGCCGGCGATCCACGTGATGCCCGGCTTGGGCTCGCGCGGTGTACGCGTCAACGCGCGCACCGTGAAACCTGACCGCGTCAGGTGCTGGAGAAGATGTGTGCCGATGAACCCCGTTGCGCCGGTGACCGCGACGCAACGCGCGCGCGGCGGAGGCGCCGATGGGTCCGGCTGCGTCAGGGACCCGTGCCGCCCGCGGCGCGCGATGCCAGTGCATTCTCGAGCGACGCGGCGTACATGCGACGCGCCTGAGATCTCGACGGCTTGCCGGACGACGTGCGCGGTAGCGCATGCGAGTCGACCAGCTCGACGTGACAGTGAATGCCGAACTCGGTCTTGATGTGCGCGTGCACCGTGTGGGCCAGACGGACACGCGCTTCAGGGTCGAGTTCGCGGCTCTGAATCAGCAGCACCACGCGTTCGCCGGAGTCGTCGGAGATCGAGAACGCCATCGAGTCGCCGGTGCGCACCGACTCCTGCGATTCGGCCACGTATTCCAGATCCTGTGGCCAGAAGTTGCGTCCGCCAACGATGATCATGTCTTTCTCCCGGCCGGTCACGAAGATGCGACCGTCGAGCAGGTAGCCGAGGTCGCCGGTGTCGAGCCAGCCATCGGGTGTCAGCACTTCAGCAGTCGCTTCCGGCTGATGCAGATAACCCTGCATCACGCTGTCGGTTCGCACCCACAACGTGCCGATCTCCCGCTCCGGCAGAACGTTGCCGTCCGCGTCGCGCACTTCGACCTGTATTCCCGGAAGCGGCGCGCCGCAATCGACGAACGCGCGCACTGCCGTGCTTTTGCGCTTCAGTTTCGATACCGGCCGTGCGTGGCGGTGCTTCACGCAGTCGTTCCGGTCTACGAGATCGACGCCGACTCCGCGATCGCGCTGCGCGAAGCTGATCGCGAGGCCCACTTCGGCCATGCCGTAGGACGGAACGAATGCATCACCTGTGAAGCCGCTGCCCTCGACCGCGCGAACGAACGACTCGAGCGCTTCGGGCCGGATCATCTCCGCGCCGACGCCGGCGACTCTCCAGCGGTGCAGGTCGAATTTCGAACCGTCGCCGTCGCGCAACCGGCGCGCACACAGTTCATAGCCGAACGGTGGGCCGAACGAGATGGTCGCCTGAGTGCGCTCCATCAGCGTGAGCCACATCCGAGGCCGCATCGCGAACTCGCGTGTGCCGAGATAGGCCACCGGCGCCTGACCGGCGATCGGGACGAGGATTTTTCCGACCAGTCCCATGTCGTGATAGAACGGCAACCA
>DATJGR010000201.1:0-9352 GCA_035494855.1 Pseudomonadales bacterium
GCGCCGCGCGGTGCAGTTCGACAACCACTTCGTCGGCTCGCTGCCATGCATGCCGGCGCGCCACGACGTGTTGTGCGGCGCGCTCGATTTTCCGTGGAAGCCGTGGGGCTCGATCGAGCTATGGGAGGAACCGATCACGCAACCATTGCGGCGCGCCGGCGTGACGACGATGCTCGTCACCGATCACCCGCACCTTTTCGAAAATGGCGGCGAGAATTACCACACCGAGTTTCGCGCGTGGGAATACCTGCGCGGCCACGAAGGCGACCCGTGGAAGACGCGCGCCGATCCGTCCGCCGTTGGCGCACCGACCCTGCCGGCCGCGAAAGGGCGCGGTGCGCCGTACGATCTCAGCCGCACGTGGTTCAGAGAGGAACCGGATTTTCCCGGTCCGCGCACGATGTCGACCGCCGCCAACTGGCTGCGCGACAACGCGGGCGCGCACGACCGCTTCATGCTGTTCGTCGACGAATTCGATCCGCACGAACCGTTCGATACGCCGGCGCCGTGGACCAACCGATACGACCCGACGTGGCGCGGCGAACAGATCATCTGGCCGCCATATGCGATCGGTGCCGTGAAACGCGGCGTGATCTCGCAGCGCGAGGCCGATCACATCCGCGCCAACTACGGCTCGAAGCTCAGCATGATCGACCACTGGTTCGGCCGCCTGCTCGACGTCGTAGACGAGAACGGACTGTGGTCAGAGACCGCGGTGATCCTGTGCACCGACCACGGCCACTACCTCGGAGAAAAAGACATCTTCGGCAAGCCCGGCGTGCCGCACTACGAACCGCTCGGCCACACGCCGCTGATGATCGCGTGGCCCGGCGTGTCGCACCGCCGCACACCCGCACTGACCACGAACGTGGACATTCACGCCACCATTGCTGAAATCTTCGGCGTGACGTGCGAGCAGCGCATTCACGGCCACTCAATGGTGCCGTTGGTGACCGGTGCGGCACAACGAATCCGCGATTGGGCATTGGCCGGTGTGTTCGGCCGCTGGGTGCACGTCATCGACGGTGCGCGTAAGTACGCCCGTGCACCGGTGAACGCCGACAATCTGCCGCTGTCGATGTGGTCGAACCGCTGGTCCACCATGCCGGTCCACTCGATGCACGATCTCAAGCTACCGCGCCCCAACCGCAACGCCTTTCTTGACTTCATGCCAGGCTCAGAGGTCCCGGTGATCCGGCAGCCGTTCAAGCCCGGCGACACGTTGCCGTACTGGTCACTGGGATCGCGCACGCGCGAGCACCACTGTTATCGACTGGACAACGATCCGGGCGAATTCGAGAACCGGCTGGGTTCGCGCGACGAAACGGAGATGATCGAACTGTTGCGCGTTGCCCTGAAGGCGATCGACGCACCTACTGAGCAGTTCGAACGTCTCGGCATCGCTTGATTAGCTGAAGCCTCACTCCGGCGGCTTGCGCCAAATGAGCGAGAAACGCCACAACAGGTGGCGGCGATAAGCGGCGCCTGGAACACAGCGCCGCGCGATCCGCTGCACTTCTCGATAGTTGTCGGGCGCCTGCCACACCTTGGGTGCCGAGTGTTCCCAGTACCCCCGTACCAGTCTATGGATGCGAGTCGCGATCGCCGCAGCGATGTCTCTCGGTAGATCGCGCGGCCATTCGCTCGACGCCAGGCCGATTATGCCGAGCACGCCGCCCGGTCTAACGAGCTGGCGAAGTCGCAGCAAGCCTGCTTCGGTGCCCAGGTGATGCAGCGTCGCGACCGACACCACGGCGTCGAAGCTCGCCGGCTCGAACGGATGCTGCAGCACGTCGGCGCAGAGGAACTCGACATTCGCTTCGGAGGTGGTGGCGCGCGCGAGTTCGATGCTCGACGCGTCGAGGTCCACCCCCAACACCGATCGCGCCCGCCCTGCGAGTTCTCGTGTCAGCATGCCTTCGCCACACCCCACGTCGAGCACACGGCCGCCGGAAGGTACTGCGGTGACCAGCAATGGATGATAGTGGAGGTTGTGGTTCCAGCGCGCGCGACCCATGCCAGCGCGCCTAGCCCACCAGCTGCCCTTCGACGACCGGCTGGACGCGGCCACCGACATGCAAACCGGTTGCGTTGGCGCGCAGGTACAACCGGGAAGGCCGCTTGATCTCGAAACCCTGCTCCACGATCACGTCTATCGGCTTCTTCAAATGCGCGTGCAGATAGGCCGCGAAGCCGCTGTTGGCACTGCCGGTAGCCGGGTCTTCGCGAACACCGTTCGCGTCGAAGAACAGACGCGCGGCATAGTGCGCGTCGCTCGAATACGCCTGCGCCGAAAACAGGAACACCGAGTTGATCGGCAGCCCTTCGGCACGGCAGGCGTGAAAGTACTCTTCGTCGAGACGGGCGCGGCGCAGTACCGCGAGATCGCGCACGCCGATGAAGACGAACTTCGGGCCGATCGACACGAGCTGCGGCGGCAACTGTGGATCGAGATCCGCAACGGTCAGCCGCAACATCCGTGCAGCGCGTTCAGCAGGAAACGGTTCGCCGAGCGTCGGCTTCGGCGGCGCCATCCACGCCACGCCGTCGGCACCGTCGAAACTCACGTTGACATCGCCCGATGCGAGCTCGAGCGTGAAACTCGGCTGCCTGTGTCCCAACACCCACGCCGTGCCGATCGTCGGATGTCCGGCAAACGGCAACTCTTCCCCGGGCGTGAAGATGCGCACTTTCGCGCGCGTCGTGTTTTCGGCGGTGACGAACGTCGTTTCAGAGAAGTTCATCTCGCGCGCGATCGTCTGCATTGTTTCGCCCGACAGCGTCGCGCAGTCGCGCACTACCGCCAGTTGATTGCCGGAATAGCGCGTTTCCGCGAACACGTCGACAATGTGCAGGCGCATCCTCAGACTCCTACAGCTTCTTGATCGTTTCGTTGACGATTTCGCCGCCGCGCGTGATCACGCAGCCCTTGATGATGTCGTCCGTGGGATCGAGACGAAGTTCCTTCGCTTCTTTGTTCCAGAACTCGTCCAACAGATTCACGATATTGCTGGAGTACATTTCGCTGGCATTTCGGCTGACGCGCGACGGCAGATTACCGAGGCCGACGAGGAGCACGCCGTTGATGTCCATCACTTCGTTGACCACAGCGCCTTCGACGTTGCCGCCGGACTCGACGGCCATGTCTACGATAACGCTGCCCGGCTTCATCGCTTCTACCATGTCGCGCGTGACGATGCGCGGCGCCGGTCGCCCGAACACCTGCGCGGTGGTGATGACGATGTCGGACTGGCTGATTACTTTCTTCATTCCGAGTCGTTGCAGTTCGAGCTGTTCCGGCGTCAGTTCGCGCGCGTAACCCTGCTCCGTCTGCCCGGTGTTGCCGAGATCGATCTGCACGAACTTCGCACCGAGCGATTGCACCTGCTCGGCTACGACCGGCCGCGTGTCGAACGCTTCGATGCGCGCGCCCAGGCGCTTTGCCGTCGCAATGGCCTGGAGGCCCGCCACGCCGGCGCCGATCACGAACACGCGGCACGGCTGAATCGTGCCCGCTGGCGTCATCATCATCGGCAGCATCTTCGGGCTATACGTGGCCGCCAGAATCACCGTGACGTAACCGGCGAGGTTGGCCTGCGACGACAGCGCGTCCATTTTCTGCGCGCGAGTGCTGCGCGGCACCATCTCCATCGAAATACCGGTGATGCCGCGCGAAGCGAGCGCTGCAACCAGCGCCCTCTCGTTGAACGGATCCAGGAAGCTGACGTGAATGACGCCACTCGCGAGTTCGGCCACGTCTGCTTCCGCAGGTTTACGCACCCGCACCACCACGTCAGCGCCAGATACTGCCGCGTGCGCATCGGCGACGATGCTGGCGCCGGCCGCGCGGTACTCATCATCGGGAATGCGTGCACCTGCGCCTAATCCCGACTCGACATTGATCGAAAATCCGAGGCCCGTCAGCTTCTTGACGCCGGCTGGCACCAGCGCCGCGCGCAGTTCACCCGGCCACGTTTCCTTTGGCACGCCAATGCGCATGCAGCCATCCTCTTCTTGGTTGATCGTCGTCGCGTTACGGCAGGCGTTTGCGCGTGCACCGCACAAAGGCGCGTTAGGCTAGCGAAAGCGCCAGGGCATGACAATGCTGGCTTACCTTCTACCGACATGTTCCGCCGCGCCGCGAGCGACCGTGCTTCACACCCTCGATGGCGATACGATGCCTGGCCTGCCGCCAGGAAGCGCTCCCATGCCGCTGCATCAGCCCGTCGCAATCAATCATTCGCAAGCGCACGAAAACCGCATTCACAGCGACGACGTGGCGCGCGCGTATGGTTTCACCGGCGCGCTGGTGCCCGGGGTCGCGGTTTTCGGCCACATGACCTATCCGCTAACGAACGAACTAGGCGTGCGTTGGCTCGGCCACAGCCGCGTCGCACTGCGACTGCATAAGCCCGCGTACAACGGCGATCGCCTCTCGGTGCCATTGACGCAGACCGGCGAGCAGACGTACCTCGTCGAATGCTACAACGCCGCCGGCGTGTTGCTCGCACAACTCACGGTAGAGCTTCCGGCGGAGCTGCCGCCAGTCGATCCGCACTCGCATATCGAGGGGGCGGCGACCAAGGCGAAACGCGTCGAGATCGATTGGAACGTGATCGAAGTGAACACTCCGTTCGCGGCGGTGGCCTGGACACCAAGCGTCGAAGAGAATCACAAATACACCGACGAACTTGCAGACGACCTGCCGGTGTACCGCACCGGCGTCGTGCATCCGCATCTGATCCAGCACTGGTGCAACCAGATGCTGGTGCGGCGCTTCATCCTGCCGGCATGGATCCACGTCGGAACCGAGATGACGTTCCGTCGCGTGTTGAGAGTGGGCGATGCCGTGGACGTGCGCGCGATCCCGATCGAGAAGTGGGAACGCAAGGGCCACGAGTTCATCAAGCTGTATCTGGCGTTTCTCGTCGACGGCGCACCGGCAGTGGAAGCGGTGCATACCGCGATCTACAAAGTGGCACAGAAGGGTTGATGCGTACTCCGCCGGGCATTGGCGTGCTCGCCTCACACGAAGGCTCGTTGCTGCAGGGAATCCTCGACGCCTGCGCTGACAAGCGCCTCTATGCGCGCGTTGCCGTCGTCATCAGCAACAACAGCGATTCCGGCGCGCTGCGGCGCGCGCGTGAAGCCGGCGTGCGGACGGCGCATCTATCGTCGGCCACGCACGCAGATGCTGCTTCACTCGATCGTGCGATCAGCGAAACGCTGGAACAGGCGAACGTCGATCTGGTAGTCCTGGTCGGATACATGAAGCGGCTGGGGCCGCTCACGCTCGCGCGTTTCGCGAATCGCATGGTCAACACGCATCCTTCCTTGTTGCCGAAGTACGGTGGCAGCGGCTTCTTCGGACGCCGCGTGCACGAGGCGGTGCTCGCGAACGGTGATACCGAGAGCGGCGCCACGGTGCATTGGGTATCGGGTGACTACGACAGCGGACCGATCATTGCGCAAGTGCGCGTGCCGGTTGCCGCGGCGGAAACGCCGGAAACACTCGAACACAAGGTGAAAGCGGTGGAGCGTCAACTGTTGATCGAAACACTGCGCTCGTTGGTCGATCAGCCGGTGCGCTCGAGCGTCGCCTCATAACACACAGAACCTAAAGGGAGTCATTCGCATGCGCATCTCGACACTGCTCAGTTATTCGAACGGCATGAAAGAAGCCGTGAAGGAAGTGCAGGAACTGGAGAAAGCCGGCCTCGACATGGTGTGGGTGCCCGAGGCGTATTCGTTCGATGCGCCGAGCGCAATGGGCTACATTGCCGCGAGCACGCAACGCGTGACCATCGCGTCCGGCATTCTACCCATCTACACACGCACGCCGTCGCTGCTCGCAATGACCGCGGCCGGCATCGATTACCTCTCTGACGGCCGCTGCATGCTCGGCCTGGGCGCCTCAGGTCCGCAGGTGATCGAAGGTTTTCACGGCGTGCCGTATGACTCGCCGACGCAAACCATCCGCGAGATCATCGAGATCTGCCGCATGGTCTGGCGACGCGAGAAAGTGGTGTACGGCGGCAAGCACTTCCAGATTCCGTTGCCGCAGAACAAAGGTACCGGCCTTGGCAAACCGCTCAAGCTGATCAACCATCCGGTGCGCGACGACATTCCGATTGCCGTGGCGGCGTTGGGTGCGAAGAGCGTGGAACTCACCGCCGAACTCGCCGATGCATGGCTGCCGGCGTTCTACATGGCAGAGGGGGCAGACGCCGTGTGGGGCAAAGCCTTGCGTGCCGGCGCGGCGAAACGCGACCCGGACCGTGCGCCCCTCGAAATATTCGCTGGTGGCGGCGTTGCCATCGGCGAAGGGTTGGAAGACCTTCGCAACCTCGGGCGACCCGGCATGGCGCTGTACATCGGCGGCATGGGTGCGCGGTCGAAGAATTTCTACAACGACACGTTTTCGAAGTACGGCTACGAAAAGGACGCAAAGATCATTCAAGACCTGTATCTCGCCGGCAAGAAAGATGCGGCGGAAGCAGCCATTCCGCAGTCGTACATCGACGCTACGTCGTTGGTCGGCCCGGAAGGTTTCGTTCGCGATCGCCTCGCGGCACTGAAGGAATCCGGCGTGAACGCGCTGAACGTGGGCTTCGTCGGAAAAACGCTGAAGGACCGCGTGGGCTACTGCGACAAGCTGCGGAACCTGGTCGACGCGATGTGAGCGAGATCGAACTCAGGCTGCTCGGCAACGGCGACCTCGATCGCTATCGGCGGCTGCGCCTCGAAGCGCTGCGCACCGAACCGACGGCCTTCGGTTCGAGCTACGAAGTGGAAGCGAGCGCGAAAGCCGACAAGTACCGCGACCGTTTGACCGGCTCGCCCGAGAACTACGTGCTCGGTGCGTGGCAAGGCGAGCAGTTGATCGGTATCGGCGGATTCGTCCGCGAAACGGCACCGAAGCGCCAGCACATCGGTTCGATCTGGGGCGTGTACGTAACACCGTCGCTTCGCGGGCGCGGACTCGGTCGGCGGTTGCTCGCTACGATGGTCGAGCGCGCGCGTGATCTGCCCGGACTCGAACACGTGCTGCTGTCGGTGACGTCGGAGAACGCGGCCGCGCTTGCCCTGTATCGGTCGCTCGGCTTCGAAGCCTGGGGAACGGAGCCTGCGGCGTTGAAAGTGGATGGGGTCGACTACGACGAAACGCACATGTTGTTGCGGCTCAGCGACCGGATCGTCGAGTAACTTCGCTCGCCGCCAACAGTGTTCGGACAATAACTTCCGCGCCGGCTCTGTCCTCATCGTCGAAGCGTTCGAATCGCGGACTATCGAGATCCAGCACTCCCAGTAGTTCGTCGCCACTCAGCAATGGCACCACCAATTCCGAGTTCGACGCACTATCGCACGCGATATGTCCGTCGAACTCGTGCACCTTGGGCACCACGATGCTCGCTCGGCGTTGCGCGGCGGTTCCACACACGCCTTTTCCGATCGCGATGCGCACGCACGCCGGTTTGCCTTGGAATGGACCGAGCACAAGCTCCCCGTCCTTGAACAGATAGAAGCCGACCCAGTTGATGTCTTCCAGTTCACCGTAAATCAGCGCCGCGGTGTTGGCGAGATTCGCGATCCAGTCGCGCTCACCCGCCAGCAACGCCGCTAGCGTTCGATTCAGCGCCGCGTACTTGTCGCGCTTCGACATGGCGTGAGCGACTGCAGCCGCCATCTACAACTTCTCGAACAGGTTCGACCAGTCTTCCAGCGCAGCTTCCTGCCCCTCGACCAGTTGCATGGTGAACTGCGAATAGCCCGCCGCTTTCAGCGTGCGTAGCCGCTCGAGCAACATCTCCTGCGTGCCCGTGAACGAAAACGATTCGATCAACGGTGCCGTGAGCAGCGGCCGCTCCTCCGGCTTCACGAACATCAGATGGCCGCGGTGATTCATCAGGTAGCGCGCATCGGCAGGTTCGTAGCCGTTGTAAACCTTCCGATACTGCTCGAGCGCGGCATTCACCGGATCGGGCAAAACGCCCGCCATGGAACCCGGCGACGTCGTTTCCACCAGATTGTGAAACAACACCGCTACCAACGGCCCCGCTTGGGCGATGGCGCGCGGAGAGTCTGCGGGCTCTCCGCTCTTCAACACGCAACCGAGCGCGAACTGCGTGCTGTACAACGGTTCCGTTCGTCCTGCGGTGCGCCACGCGCCACGCATGTCGTCGAGTTCCTTCGCCGCACGCTGCACGTCGGCGCCGAAGTTCACCCAACCGGCGCCGAGCTTTGCCGTCAGCTTGCGCGCCCTCGGCCCGAACGCCGAGACGTGCAACGGAATGGGACTATCGATGTTGATCAGACCGAAGTCCGGATTCAGGAATCGGATAGCGCGCGATTCGCCTTCGAAATCCCAGTAAATCGTTTCGCCACGCAACAGCGCCTGCACCCGTTCGACATACGTTTCGAGACGGGCGAGCGGGATGGCGCCCAGACCCATCGTGCGCCGGCCGGTGAAGCCGGTACCCACACCGAAATCGATGCGACCGGGTGCGATCTTGTTCAGCGTGGCGAGCGCGTTCGCGGTAACCGGTTCGATCCGGTTCGATGGAATGAGCACGCCAGTACCCAAACGGATTCGCTTCGTGGTCATGGCGGCTTGGGTCATGCCGATGAACACATCCGGATTCAGCAGCTGCGTGTCATAGAACCACGCGTGCGTAAAACCCAACTCTTCCGCGCGCTTCACCGCTTTCCATGACTCGGTCGACGTCGCCAGTGCAATGCCGAAGTCCATGATGCTTTTCCCCTAGTCCAGTTTGCCGGCCATGCCGTCGTTCAACAGCGCCATCGCTTCGCGATGCACGCGCGCATCTCCGGACGCAATGACGCGCCCACCCATCGATGCATCGCCGCCTTCCCAGGTAGTGACGATGCCGCCGGCGCCGCGGATGATCGGCATCAACGCCTGCACGTCGTATGGTTTGAGGCCTGCCTCCGCGGCGACGTCCACGTAGCCCATCGCAATCATGCAGTACTGGTAGCAGTCGCCACCCCATCGTGTGAGCTGGGCTCGGCGGCGCAAAGCTCTGAAGCCCGCCTGCTCTTGCGTGCTGCCGAACACCTGTGGCGAAGTCGATGCGAGAACCGCTTGCGCGACCGACGCGCACGATCGCACTTTCATCGTGCGCTCCACCGTGCCGCGCCGATAACGCGCCACGTCATTGTTGCCGGCGAACAATTCGTCGGTGAATGGTTGATACATCACACCGAGCACGGGCGCTTCGCCGTCGAACAAGGCGATCAGCACGCCCCAATGCACCATGCCGGTGACGAACGCACGCGTACCGTCAATAGGATCGATTACCCAGGTGAGGCCCGCGCCGGATTGATGGCCCAG
>DATJGR010000202.1:0-9725 GCA_035494855.1 Pseudomonadales bacterium
GCGCCGGACCGTCCGGCGCCAGGGATGGCGCCGGGCGAGCGCCAGCAACCGTATTTAAGCGATAGCGGGATTCCAAGGAGTTTGATCGCGCACGATGGCGTTCAGGATGGTGAGAAGCTTGCGCATGCAAGCGACGATGGCGACCTTTTTGGGTTTGCCAGCGGCGACGAGGCGTTGGTAGGTGGTGCGGATCACCGGGTTGGAACGCAGTGCGCTGATGGTGGCCATGTACAGCACGCTGCGAACTTCGCTACGACCGCCCCAGATGTGTCGCCGCCCAAAACGTTTACCACTATCGTCGTTCAACGGCGCTAAGCCCACCAAGGCGACGATCCTACGATGCGACAGCGCACCGAGCTCGGGCAACAAGGCGATCAGCGTCGATGAGGAGACGCGACCGACGCTGGGTACGCTGCGTAACAATTCATCGGTGACGCGGAAGTCATCGTCTGCCTCGATCCGGCGTTTCAGCTCATCGTCACTGTCATGGATGCGCTTCTCCAAGAAGCGGATGTGGGCCGTGATGTCGCGACCCACCGCACGGGTCGCGAGCTTGAGCCGGTTCTTCTCAGCGGTGAGCATCTGCACCAGTTCGCGCCGGCGCGCCACCAGAGCAGCCAGTTCTTGAGTGGCCTGCGACTTGTGCGGTAAGACCACCGGCCGGATACGTTCAGCGAACTGCCGCAAGAGCCGGGCATCCAGTGCGTCGGTCTTGGCGAGCAACCCCGTGGCTGTCGCGAAGTCGCGAACTTGTCGCGGGTTGATCACCCGAACCGGTAAGTCGTTACCCGCCAGCGTGGCGACTGCCAACGCTTCATAACCACCGGTGGCTTCCAAAACGATCAACTCACAGCTCACCACCCTGAGCCGCTGACACAGCGCGATAACCCCCGCATCGTCATTGTCGAACGACTCCAGTGGATCGTCGCCGATCGCAACATCGAGCCGTTGCGAGGAGACATCAATACCGACATAAACCGACGGACTGGACATGATGTGTACTCCGACAACTCCCGACCTTGCATGCGAGCTTCAAAGCTCAATCAACCGTTCGGGATGTGTTGGCAAAGATGCGTGAGGGTCTCGACTGGCGCACGAGCTCGTGGCTCAAGGGATGGCACGATCTCTCACGCATCACCCGTCAGGGCCACCCGATACTAGACAATCCACAACATGCAAGGGACGGCGCCCGACGAGCGCCAGGGATGGCTGCTTGCGTGTCCGGCGCACCGAACACCCGTCGCTCGCCCCCCAACGAAGTCGCGCGTCCGACGCTCAGCTGTATATGAGACGCATCAGAAACTCGGCGACGCATGCCGGTTTGCTGCCGCCTTCGATCTCGATCGTGATCTGCTGCTTCAGCTGAATCGTATTCGGCGCCTTGAGGTCGGCTTCGAGCAGCGTGCGTTCCGCGCGCAACTTCGAGTTGACCGGCACCGGCGCGGGAAAACGCACCTTGTCGAGACCGTAGTTCACGCCCATCACGAGGCCGTCGTATGCGCGCGCGTCGCGCGGCGCGATGCTGCTCGTCAGGTGCGGAATCAGCGACAACGTCAGGAAGCCGTGCGCGATCGTCACCTTGTACGGCGACAGCTTCGCGGAGCGCTCCGGATCGATGTGGATGAACTGGTGATCGAGCGTCGCGTCGGCGAACAGGTTGATCCGCTTCTGGTCGACCTCGATCCACTCGCTGAAGCCATCCGACGTGCCGACGTGCTTGCTGAATATCGCGACCGCGGTCTTTGCCTTCTCCGACATTGGAACCTCTCCAGGCTGATATCGGGCGCAGTGTACTGCAGTTAGAATCGCGCCTTTCAACAGTCGGGCGCGCGCTATGGTTGCCACACAGGTTTTCGTCGTCAGCGGAGTTCGCACACCGATCGGCAGCTTCCAGGGCGAGCTGAAATCGCTCAGTGCACCGGCACTCGGCGCGCACGCGTTGCGCGCCGCGGTGGAACGGGCGGCAATCGATGCCGCCGCAGTCGACGAAGTCATCGTAGGAAACGTCGTCAGCGCTGGCGTCAGACAGGCGCCGGCACGACAAGCCGCGCGCCTCGGCGGCTTACCGGACTCGTGTGGTGCCACGACCATCAACAAGGTGTGTGGCTCCGGCATGAAAGCGACGATGCTGGCGACCGATCTGGTGCGCGCGGGCAGCGCGCAGGTCGTGATTGCCGGCGGCATGGAGAGCATGACCAACGCGCCATACCTGCTCACGAAGGCGCGGCACGGATTGCGGATGGGCCACGACCAGATCAAGGACGCGATGTTCCTCGATGGACTCGAAGACGCGGAGACCGGCCGCTCGATGGGCACGTTCGCGCAAGACACCGCCGATCGCTATCAGATCACCCGTGAAGAGATGGATGCGTTCGCGACCCGGTCGGTAGAACGCGCCCGCGCAGCAATGAGCAGCGGCGAACTCGCACACGAGATCGCGCCGCTGGCAATCGGTGACGCGACGATTGCCGAGGACGAACAGCCCCGGCGCGCGCGGATCGAGCGCATTCCGACGCTGAAACCCGCGTTCCGCGACGGCGGCACCATCACCGCCGCGAACTCGAGTTCGATCTCGGACGGCGCCTCTGCCCTGCTGCTCGCGAGCGACGTTGCAGTGCGCGATCACGGTCTCGCCCCGCTGGCGCGGGTCGTCGGTCACACCACACACTCGCGGCATCCCTCCGAATTCACGGTCGCGCCTGTCGGTGCCATCGCGGCATTGCTCGCGAAACTGAACTGGAAGGCCGAAGACGTCGATCTGTTCGAGATCAACGAGGCGTTCGCGATGGTGACGATGATCGCGATGCGTGAACTCGCTCTGCCCGACGACCGCGTCAACATCTTCGGCGGCGCCTGCGCGCAGGGGCACCCGATCGGATCGACCGGCAGCCGGTTGATCGTCACGCTCGCGCACGCCATGAAGATGCGCGGCGGCAAGCGCGGCATCGCATCGCTGTGCATTGGGGGCGGAGAAGCGACCGCGATCGCGCTGGAGGCCGTATAGGCGCGTCCGGCGCGGAGGTGAGTATTGGTCGGACTTTCCCTACAATCCCGCGGTCTGCCCTTGCCGAGTGAACCTACGACGTGTCCAGACTCCCCGTAATCGTCGGGCTAGGCGGCATTAACGCTGCCGGCCGGTTGTCGTTACATCACGCGTATCGTCGTATGGTCATCGACGCGCTACCGAACGCCGTCGCATCGTCGACCTATCGCAGCCTCGCCGGGTTGATGAACATCCACAAGAACACCGACGAGGCAGCAACGCGCGAATACATCAACGCGCACACGCTGGTGCGCAAGATCGAGTGCTTCGATCCGACCAATATCCCCTGGCAGCGCAACGTCACCTTCAGCCCGGCCAGCGACTCGCTGACGTTCAAGATGCAACGCCGCCAACTGCCGGACCGCGTGCCGCCCGATTGGCAGATCACGGCCGATGGCGACAAGGACGTTACGGTCACGATACCGGGCAAACTGCACGCGCTGATCGAAGACATGCGAGCGTCACGCGTGACGTCGGCCGGCCAGGTGCCGACCGGCTTCGATCCGGACCGCCTGTATCAGTCGCGCAGCCATCCACGCGGCCTGGCGCTGACGATCTTCGGCGCCTCCGACGCGGTGCGCTCGTTGGGCATCGACTGGGACGTGTTGCGACAGACCGTGCAGCCCGACCAGTTCGCCGTGTATTCCGGCAGCGCGATGGGCCAGCTCGACTTCGACGGCACCGGCGGCATGATGCAGTCCGCGCTGATGGGCAAGCGGGTGACGTCGAAACAGTTGCCGCTCGGTCTGTGCGAAATGCCGGCCGATTTCATCAACGCCTACGTGCTCGGAAGCCTGGGCGCGACCGGTGCGACCATCGGTGCGTGCGCAACGTTCCTCTACAACCTGCGCCAGGGCGTCGAAGACATTCAAAGCGGGCGACGCCGCGTCGTGATGGTGGGCAACTCCGAGGCGCCGATCACCCCGGAGATCATCGAAGGTTACCGGACGATGGGCGCGCTCGCGGAAGACGAAGCATTGATGCAGCTCGACGGCCGCACCGACGCCGCCGACAACCGCCGCGCCTGCCGGCCGTTCTCGGACAATTGCGGGTTCACCCTGTCGGAAGCTGCCGTCTACACCGTACTGATGGACGATGCACTGGCGCTCGAACTGGGCCTCACCATCCACGGCTCGGTCGCGAACGTCTACGTGAACTCGGACGGCTACAAGAAATCCATTCCGGGACCCGGCGTCGGCAACTACGTGACGGTCGCCAAAGCCATGTCGTTGGCGCGCCGTCTGATCGGTGACGAAGGATTGCGGCGCCGGACGTATTTCCAGGCGCACGGGACCAGCACGCCGCAGAACCGCGTCACCGAATCGCACATCATGAGCGCGCTCGCCGGCGTATTCGGAATCGAAGACTGGCTGGTCGGCGCCGTCAAGGCGTATGTGGGGCATTCGCTTGCCCCTGCGGGTGGTGACCAGCTGGCTGCGATCGTCGGCGCTTGGCAGCACGGCTGGATTCCCGGCATCACCACCATCGACCACATCGCAGACGACGTGCACCGCGAACATCTGCGCTTTTCGATGAAGCACGTCGAGTTCGATCCGACAGCGATGGACGGCGCATTCATCAACTCGAAAGGTTTCGGCGGCAACAACGCGACTGCGCTGCTCCTCTCGCCTACCGTCACCCGCCGGATGCTCGAACAGAAGCACGGGGCCGCCGCGCTGACCGCACACGATCGCAGGCACGAATCCGTGCAACGGCAGATCGAAGACTACGACGTGAAAATGAGCCGCGGCGAAGTCGCGCCGATCTACCAGTTTGGCGAAGGGGTGCTCGAAGCGACGGATCTCACGATCACCGACACGCGCATCCGTGTTCCAGGATACGCCCACTCGATCGAACTCGACGTCGACGACCCTTATCCGGAAATGCGCGCTTAGTGAATCGTCGAGGGCGGCTGGCCGGCGAGCCGCTTCAGACGTTTGTCGATCTCCGCTTCCCAACGCGTTCCGACGAGCTCGCGTCGCGCGCCCTCGAGGACCGATGCCGCCGCGGCCGCATCGCCTAAGCGGAACCACAACTCGGCGCGTTCGAGATGCAACGGTCCCGTGTCGCGGACCAAGGCCATCTGGACGTCGATCAGCGCCAGCGCGTCCACGAAGTCGCCGCGCGCCGCGTAAATCGCCTTCACGTTGTTGAACATGCGCACCGCCATCTCGTCCGGCGACGCCGGTGCCAGCGCATTCGGTCCGAGGTGCGTCAGGTTCGCGTCGGTCAGCCAGCGCTCGACATCGGAACTGCTCAGCAGATCTGCCGTCAAGGGGTCGATCAGCACGCCGTTCGCGCTCAACAGGAAGTGACCGGGGAAGTTGATGCCTTGCGTCGTCATGCCCAATGCACGTCCGATGATCAGGTACGGAACGCTGAGCGTGATCGGGATGCCCCGGTGCGAACTCAGCACCTTGTCGATGCGACTCGCATCGAGGCTCTGAAGATTGTCGCTGGCCTTGAATCCTTCGTCGCGCAGAAAGTCGGCGAGCGATTGGGGTGCGGCATCCGGCGACAATCGCGCCGCACAACGATCGCCCAACGTACCGAGCGCGGTGCGCACCTCGCCTTCGTCTACGTTCGGTTCGAGCGTTCGGGCCACCAATAGTGCGGCCGCCAGTTCGTCGCGATCGGTATCTTCGAGATAGCGCTCGACCAATGTGGGTTTGTCGGCCATCACCGTAGTGTCTTCATTCCAGCGATCGTCTCCAGACCTGTGGGTGGGTGATCTACCACTCAGTGCTCGCGGGTCGCGACGAACCGCAGATCGGGCCATCGCTCTACAGTCAAGCTCAGGTTCGCCCGCGACGACGCGAGGTAAGCGAGATAACCCCCGCCGTCGATCGCCAGGTTGTCGGCCTGTTTGCGACGGAACTCCTCGAGCTTGCGCTCGTCGTCGCCGTAAACCCACCGCGCGGTGTACACGTTGGCGTCGTCGTAGATGCAGTCGGCTTTGTATTCGTCGTTCAGCCGGAAGGCCACCAGATCGAACTGCAGCGCGCCGACCGCACCGACGATCATCTCGTTGCGGGTCAGCGGCTTGAAGACCTGCGTGGCCCCCTCCTCCGAAAGCTGCGTCAGCCCCTTCTCGAGCTGCTTCGTCTTCAGCGGATCGCGCACGCGCACGCGGCGGAACAATTCCGGCGCGAAGTTCGGCACGCCCATGAAGCGCAGATTCTCGCCTTCGGTGAAGGTGTCGCCGATCTGTACGGCGCCGTGGTTGTGCAGGCCGATGATGTCGCCCGCAAACGCTTCCTCGGCGTGCATCCGCTCGCCCGCCATGAACGTGACCGCATCGGACACCTTGATGTCTTTACCGATCCGGACGTGCCGCATCTTCATGCCTTGCCGGTACCGGCCGGAACAGATGCGCAGAAACGCGATGCGGTCGCGGTGTTTCGGGTCCATGTTCGCCTGAATCTTGAACACGAATCCGGTGAACGCCTCTTCGTCCGCGCCAACGAGGCGCTCGTGCGTTGCGCGCGCTTGCGGACCCGGGGCGTTCTCGACGAAGCAGTCGAGCATGTGCGCCACGCCGAAGTTGCCCAGCGCCGTGCCGAAGAACACCGGCGTAATCTCGCCTTTGAGGTAACGCTCGCGATCGAACGTATGTCCGGCGATGCGCACCAGGTCGATCTGCTCGAGCAGCGACGCGTAGTCGTTGCCCAGAAACTCGCGCGCCGCCGTGCTTTCGAGCCCGTCGATCGTTTCGAACGCGTGCAGATGATGGCCATGGCCGGTCGCGTAGCAGTGGATGCGGTCGCGCGCGAATTCGTATACGCCGCGGAAGTAGCGGCCGGAACCGATGGGCCAAGTCATCGGTGCACATTCGATGCCGAGCACGTTCTCGATTTCGTCGAGCAGCGCGATCGGCTCTCGGATCTCGCGGTCGAGCTTGTTGATGAACGTGAGAATCGGCGGGTCGCGCAGCCGACACACCTCCATCAGCTTGATCGTGCGCGGCTCCACGCCTTTCGCCGCGTCGATCACCATCAGTGCGGAGTCGACCGCGGTGAGCGTGCGATAGGTGTCTTCCGAGAAGTCCTCGTGGCCGGGTGTGTCGAGCAGATTGACGACGCGGTCCGCGTACTCGAACTGCATCACCGACGTGGTCACCGAAATGCCGCGCTCGCGCTCCATCGCCATCCAGTCGGACGTCGCGTGACGGTCCGACTTGCGCGCCTTCACCGTGCCGGCCAGCTGTATCGCATTGCCCAGCAGCAGCAGCTTCTCGGTGACGGTGGTTTTACCGGCATCCGGGTGCGAGATGATCGCGAAAGTCCGACGCGTGGCCAGGGGCTGTTTCACGGGGAACAACCTTTGAAAAAACGCGCGATTATACGGCGTTCATGCCGTAACGCGACGGATGCGGGAGCGGTCAACTGAATGTTGGCGGGTCGAGGGACAGCGCTAACACGCGCGCGTCCTCGTTGCCGAGTTCGGCCGGGTAGTAGTCCTTGCGCAATCCGATCTCACGGAACCCGAGCGACGCATACAGCGCCCCGGCAACGCGATTCGACGGCCGCACCTCGAGATAGATCACGGTCGCGCCACGCCGTTCGGCGCGGTCGATCATGTGGATCACGATCTGCCGACCGAGTCCATTGCCCTGCTGATCGCGACGCACGCACACGTTCAGCAGATGCGCCTCGTTGGCGCCGATCGACAATATGCCGTGCCCGAGGAGGTCGTTGTCGCGCACCGCCACCCAGCATTCGTGGCGCGACTTCAGACAGTCGCTGAACACGCCGCGCGTCCACGGAAACGCATAGCTCCGCGTCTCGTTCTCGATGACGCGATCGAGATCGTCCGGCGCCATCGGCCGGAACGTCAGGCGGGGATGCGGGGAGATACGCTGAGCCACAGCCGCCTCTTCTCGTTGGGGTCGGCGCGTAGCGCGCGCAGCTCCGGCAAACGCAGCGTCTCGGGTCCGAGTTGTGCGTCTTGGTCGAGCAGGCCTGTCGCGGTCGTGCCGAGCAACAGCAGCCAACGCGCGTTGGCGCGCTCGATCTGCCCGCGCAGGAATCCGCGAAAGGCATTGCGCGCCGCAGCCTCGCTCGCGTCGCCGGTTTGCGTCTGTGGCCACCGGAACTGCGACTTCAGTGGTTGCAGGTTCGCGGGAGCCAGGGCGAGTGCAATGTCTTTCGCGAGCTGTCGATCGAGCGGGCTGGCGCACTCGCCCACCAGGACGACACCGGCAGATGCGACGCAATCGAGCATGATCCGGCGTTCGTTCGGGGCACCGACCGGCGGCGTCGGCATCGGGTTGCTGCGCTCCGGCGCGTGCAATATCTGAGCGCGCTTCGTCTCGGATTCGGGCGGCGCCGACCGTGTCGCGGTGATCGCGACTGTCGCGACGACCGGAGCCGCCTCGCGGCGCACCCACACCTCGATACCCATGCCCGCAAGGGCGCGGCGTTGCCGATCCGTCAGTCCGATCGAGGCGATGCTCATGGCCGCATTCTACCGAAGCAGACCGCCAATCCTAGGACGCGATCCGAGTTCACGGCGCGCACGTCGGCGTCCTTCACCCGATCTGGCATTCCCGGTATCGTTACCGCCCTTTCGCGCGCGGTTCGGGGATGAAGTATCACACCGACGATGTCCGGATCACCGGGATGGAAGAAGTGCTTCCGCCCGAAGCGCTGCTCGCCGACCTGCCGATCTCCGATGTCGCCTCGCGGTTCGTCTATACCGAGCGTCGCGAGCTGAGCGACATCATCCATGGCCGCGATCCGCGATTGATGGTGGTGATCGGACCGTGCTCGATCCACGACCCCGCGGCCGCGCTCGAATATGCCGGTCGGCTGTCCGAGCAGATCGCGCGATATCGCGACACGCTGAAAATCGTCATGCGCGTTTACTTCGAGAAGCCGCGCACCACCGTCGGATGGAAGGGGCTGATCAACGATCCGCACCTCAACAACTCGTTCGACATCAACCTCGGCCTTCGCACCGCGCGCGGCCTGCTGCGGTCTCTGATAGAGCAAGGCGTGGCGACGGGCACCGAGTACCTCGACCCGATTTCACCGCAATACTTCGGCGACCTCGTCTGCTGGGGCGCGATCGGCGCGCGCACGACCGAGAGCCAGATCCACCGACAACTCGCGTCGGGGCTGTCGTGTCCGATCGGCTTCAAGAACAGCACCGACGGATCGGTGCAGGTCGCGGTCGACGCGGTCAAGTCGGCGCACCATCCGCACATCTTCCTTTCTGTTACGAAACAAGGACGTTCAGCGATCTTCTCGACCTCTGGTAACGAGGACTGTCACATCATTCTGCGCGGTGGCGGCGGCAGGCCGAACTACGACTCGGAGTCGGTGCTGCGCGCCACGCTGGCGCTCGAAGCGGCCGGCCTCACACCGAAGCTGATGGTCGACATGAGTCACGCGAACAGCAGCAAACAGTTCCGCCAGCAGATCGACGTTGCGGCCGACATCAGCCGGCAACTCGAAACCGGCCAGTCTCGCATCATGGGCGTGATGATCGAGAGCAACCTCATCGAGGGGCGACAGGACATCGGCACCGGGCGTGCGCTGACGTATGGACAAAGCGTGACCGATGCGTGCATCGGCTGGGACGATTCGCTCGCCTGTCTCGATCAGTTGGCCACCGCCGTCGATCAGCGGAACGGACCAACCGCTCGACGCGCGCCGCTCGACGAAAACGATCAGGACAT
>DATJGR010000203.1:0-3322 GCA_035494855.1 Pseudomonadales bacterium
CGACGGAGCGGACGATGTCGAGGCCGCGATCGAAGCCGCAATCAAAGCGGGCAACCTCGACCGCGTGGCCGAAATCGAGACGCAGATCTGGTTCGACGGGATCGGCCGCACGTCGGCGCAAGTGAATCAGGATGCGCGCAAGCTGGCGTATGCGATGTGCCGCAACGTGGCGGCGCTGGAATCGAAGAAACTCGGCAAGCGTCTGCCTGACGCGGACGTGCCCGCGGCAAAGCGTCTCGATGCGCTACACATTCCGGTGCTGGCGATCGTGGGTGTTCACGACCTGCCTTACCTGTTGGCTGCCGCCGACTATATGGCGCAACACATCCCGTCCGCGCAGAAGGTGTCGATGCGCGATGCGGCGCATCTACCGAACATGGATCACCCTGCGGAGTTTCAACGCGCCGTAGATCAGTTCCTGTCCGATGCCGACCAACCTCGCGGGTAATTGGCGGGCTCATCGGTTGCTGGTAGCCTCGCGCGAAAACAAAGAGTAACGCTGCATGAGCGCTCGTCTACTTCGGTCTCTATGTCTTTCGCTTGCGGCCATTACGCTCGCGTCACCCCTCAGTGCGGCGCCCGGGATCCCCGTATCGGTCACCACCGCCGAAAAATACGACACGCGCATCGGCGCGCTCGAGTTCAAAGACGGAATGCCGAGCGCAGCCACACTCGAGAAGGTCTACGACAACCTCGATCGCGCGCACGCGTTCGATGCGTTCGTGAATACGATGCAGGGCGTCAACATGGCGGCGATCCACAAGGGCTTCCAGGACGCGGGTGCCAAAGACAACGAGATCATCGTGTTCTCGAAGCTGATGGACGCGAACTCGCTGTTCCTGACGGCCAATGCGGACACGGTCTATTTCCTCGGCATCCTCGATCTGACGAAAGGTCCGATGGTGCTCGAAACACCGCCGAAAGCGCTCGGCACGCTGGACGATTTCTGGTGGCGCTGGGTGACCGACTTCGGTGCACCGGGTCCGGATCGCGGTGAAGGCGGCAAATATCTGGTGTTGCCTCCGGGCTATGACGGACCGCTTCCCGAGGGCGGGTATTTCGTGTCGCAAGCGCGCACGACACATGTCGCGATCCTCGGTCGCTCCTTCATGGAGAACAACGACCCGAAACCGGCGGTCGACCTGATCAAGTCGCGGACCAAGATCTATCCGTATCAGGCGGGGGGCGTGGGTACGAGCATCGCGGAGTTCCTTGCCGGCAAGACCAAACTGGGTCGCGTGGACGCGCCGCCGCCGACGGTGTTCCACGAAGGCAGCGGTAAGGTGATGAACACGATTCCGCCGAACGACTTCAGTTTCTATGAAATGCTCGACAGCGTCGTACAGCAGGAACCGGCGACCGCGCTCGACGCGGAGCTGATGGGCTCGCTCGCGGCGATCGGTATCGTCAAAGGCAAGCCGTTTGCGCCCGATGAGCGCATGAAGAAGATCCTCACCGAGACGCTCGCGATCGCGAACGCCACGTCGCGCAGCCTGCTGATGAATCCGCGCGATCCATCCTGGTACTACTATCCGAAATCGGCGTGGATGAACTTTCTATTCATCAGCGGCTCCGAATTCGAAACACCGATTCCGATGATCACCAAAGAAGGCGTGAAACCGTTCCCGTCGACTGGCTACCGCACCCTCGATGCGCGCAGCGCGTTCTTCTACGGCGTGACCGGCATCACGCCGGCGATGGCGATGCGGTTGCCGGGCATCGGTTCGCAATACCTGTTCGCCTTCGTCGATTCGGACAAACAGTATTTCGATGGCGCGAAGACGTACAAAGTGACGTTGCCGAAAGGCATTCCGCAAGCGAACTTCTGGTCGTTCACGCTTTACGACAACCAGACGCGTTCGATGCTCGACACGCCGCAGCGCTATCCGCGGGCCGGTAGCCAGAGTTTTCCCTCGCCAGCGGCGGAGGCGGCTGCCGACGGTTCGACGACCATCTACTTCGGCCCCAAACAACCAGCGAGCGTGAAGCGCGGCAACTGGATTCAGACGATGCCCGAGAAGGGCTGGTTCACGATCCTGCGACTGTACAGTCCGCTGGAACCGTTCTTCGACAAGAGCTGGAGGCCGAGCGAGATCGAACTCGTGAAGTGACCGGCTGACGGCATGAAAGTCCACCTGATAGACGGCACCTACGAGTTGTATCGCGCGTTCTACGGCACGCCGTCCAAACGAGCGGACGATGGCGCGGAAGTCGGCGCGGTGCGAGGTCTGCTGCGTTCGATGCTGGTGCTGCTCGGCGAGCCCGACGTTACACACGTCGCGATCGCGTTCGATCACGTCATCGAATCGTTTCGCAATCAGCTCTATCCGGGCTACAAGACCGGCGAAGGCATCGACGCCGATCTGTACGCCCAGTTCGGCCCTGCGGAAGACGCGACGCGCGCGCTCGGCATGGTGACGTGGCCGATGATCGAGTTCGAGGCCGACGACGCGATTGCGACGGCGGCAATCCGGTTCGCCGAATCTCCTGCAGTCGAGCAGGTGGTGATCTGTTCGCCGGACAAGGACCTCACGCAATGCGTGAAAGGCGATCGCATCGTGTGTCGCGATCGGATGCGCGGCACGACGTTGACCGATGTAGGTGTGATCGAAAAGTACGGTGTGCCGCCGGCGTCGATTCCAGACTGGCTGGCCCTGGTCGGCGACAGCGCCGACGGATTTCCCGGTATCGCGCGCTGGGGTGCGAAGTCCGCTGCCGCGGTACTTGCGGTGTACAAGAAACTCGAAGCGATCCCCGACGACCCCGATACGTGGACGGCAAAGGTGCGCGGCGCGCGCGTGCTGGCCGACAATCTGCTAGCCGGCCGCGCCGACGCCGAGTTGTTCAGAACGCTGGCAACGCTGCGATTCGATGCGCCGCTCACCGAATCGCTCGCCGATCTCCAATGGAAAGGTCCTGATGTGCCCGCGCTGACGAAGCTCGCCGAGCGGCTTGGCGATATGCAGTTGCTCGAACAGGCGCTCAAGCTGCGCCACTAAGAAAGTGCCATAGCGCACAGCGAGATGCGCGTGCTTCGGCGAAGCTGCCGCCATTGGCGACTCGCCTTCGATCAGGAACTCGAGCCATGCGATACCTAATGTGCTTCGCGCTCGCAACGTTGCTGCATGCGCCTGCATGGGCGCACGACCACAGCGACGACGTCGGCTTCACGATCAAGTTCTATCCGAGCCTCGTCCGTGTGCCGGGCTACCCCGTCTACTACGACCCTCACGCTCCATCGAATTACTTCTTCTACGACGGCCTCTATTGGGTGTTTCAGGGCGACAACTGGTATCAGAGCCCCTGGTACAACGGACCGTGG
>DATJGR010000204.1:0-5503 GCA_035494855.1 Pseudomonadales bacterium
CGCAACCAGAACGCCCGCACACGCTGCACCGAGCGCAAAGGCGCCGCTGCGCGCGGTGCCGAGCAGCGCGTTGGCGGATTGCAGTTTCTCGGGCTTTACCACCTGCGGGATGAAACCCATCAGCGCCGGCTGGTGAAACGCCAACGCAACGCCGTTGCACACCATCAGCGCCATCATCAGCGGCACATGTGCGTGTTCGGTGACGAACGCGATCGCCATCGTCGCCTGGCTGCTCATCGCGAGCAGATTGGCCGACACCATCACCCGACGACGCGACATGCGATCCGCCACCACGCCGCCGAACAGCAGCACCACGATCTGCGCGGCGGTCTGGCACGCCACCACCACGCCGGTATCGCGCGCGGAACCGGTCACGTGCAGGACGCCGAACGCCATTGCGATGGGCGCCATCGACGTGCCGAACCACGCGACCATGTGTGCGCTGAACAGTTTTGCGAAGTCGCGGTCGCGCAACAGTTCCGCCGCGTCGCGGAATTGCGGTCGGCTCACCGTATGCGCCGCTGGTACGACGTGACCCACGGGCACGCAGTGCCCGGCGGGTACGATGTGAGCAGAGGGTCCGCGCCGCGGACCGGATACGGCGTAGAGCGCGTTACTTCATCAACCCTTCGGCGCGCAGCGCTTCCTGAACTTTCGGCCGCGCCGCGATGCGCGCGGAGTACGCCGCGACGTTCGGATACGCCTTCAGGTCCATGCCGACGAAATTGGTCCAGTTCAGAATCGTGAATGCGTATGCATCGGCCGCCGTGAACGCGTCGCCGACCAGGTACTGCCGCTTCGCGAGCTGGTCGTTCAGATAGCCGAGCCGCTTCGTGATGTTCGTCTTGGCCGCATCCTTCACCGCATCGGGCGTGGCCTTGTTGAACAGCGGACCGAAGTTCTTGTGCAACTCGGTGCCGATGAACGTCAGCCACTCCTGCAATCGATAGCGATCGATCGTGCCCGCAGCGGGCGCGAGCTTCGTGGCCGGCTTCTGATCGGCCAGGTATTGCACGATCGCGGGACCTTCGGTGAGCACGCTGCCGTCGTCGAGGCGCAGCGCCGGCACATAACCTTTCGGATTGATCGACATGTAGTCTTCGCCGTTCGCGGTCTTGTGCTGGCCGAGGTCCACTTTCTCGAGTTCGATCGGGATACCGGCTTCACGCGCAACGATGTGCGGCGACAGCGAACAGGCGCCGGGGGCGTAGTAGAGTTTCATGATGGTGTTCCTGCGTTGGTCACGAAAGACCGCAAACCTACGACTTTCGGGCGGCGCCGTCCACGCCTGCTGCGCGATTTCGATCGACCTGATGTCGTCGATACCGTAGGGGTCCTCAAAGCGAATCCAGGAATTGCAGAACCTGCGTCTTCTGCGCCTCTGACAAACTGTTGTAGCGTCTGGTAACAAGTGCGGCCTGGCCCGCGTGACGCGCGATCGCCTCCTGGAACGTGAACGACAGGCCGTCGTGCATCAGCCGGTTGCGCGTACGCAGCGCCCACAGCGGCGCGGTGCGAATCTGATTCGCGGTTGCGGCGTATTGCGGATCTGTTGATCGTTCAGCGCGTGCTGCTCTTCGAACACCGTCGCCGTAGTGTTCGGCGCATTGGTCACTTGCGCGACGAACTCCGGCGTAAGCGCCATCACCAGTTGCTCTTTCGGGCCGTGGCGAACCTGCAGCGGCATCCCCGCGGAGATCAACGGTACGTCGCCCGGCGCGACCGTCTGACGGCGATACGACACCGCACTACACCGACAATACGGCGCTCAGATGATAGGCGACGCCGCGGGGAGGCCGAGATAAACCCGCCCGACCACTTCGAAGCGTGTGCTCGCCAGCGTGATGTGCTGTCGCGCCGTGTGCACGTCACGCCAGCAGCGCTCGATGGCGCAATCGAGCGACGCCGCAGTCAGCCCCGCCGCGTCGTACAGCAGATCGACCGCTTGCGCGGAGAGTTGCGCCGCCATCACCGAGCCCAGCCGCATCCGCGCGCGCTCGTGATCGGTCGGCGCCCGCCGGGCGATTCGCCGGACCTCGGCTTCGGAGGCAGTCTCGTAGAAGAGGCTGCGGCTCGCCTGCAGCAATCCCTGCGCCTGCCCCAGCTGCGCCTGCGCAGTCGCGCGATCGCGCAGCAACCCGCGTGATCCGAGCGGCACTTTGGCGCCTGCGAGTTCGATGAACGCGTCGATCGCGTGTTGCGCGATACCAAGAGAAACCGGCGCCAGCGACGCGCCGAGGTTGGCGAGCGCGTCGGCCTGCGTGAAGGTCAGATCGTCGGGCACGAACACGTCTTCGAATTCGACGTCGTGGCTGCCGGTGCCCCGCATTCCAGTTACGCGCCACGTCTCCCGGATACGGCAGGCATCCATCGGCAACACACCGACTTTCACCACCGGAGCGCCGTCGACGAACTGCGGCGTGCCGTTCGCGACGACGAGACCCGCCGCCACCATCCACGACGCGTGCGTGCAGCCGCTGACGTATGTGCCCTTGCCGCCGAATCTGAACCCACCGTCGACGCGGAGCGCGCGCACGCTCGTCGGATTCAGCGAGCCGGCCATCGTCAGCCTTGGGTTGCCGAACAGCTCCTTGAACATTTCGGGCTTCACGAGCTGGCCGAGCAACCCTTGACCGAGCGCCATCGTCCAACCAGCCGAGCCGTCGATCCGCGCAAGGGCTTCGATCACCGGACCCAGCTCCCACGGACTGAGACCGGCGCCACCCATGTCTTTCGGCACCAGCAGCCGGAACAGGTCGGCGTCGCGCAGCGCCTCGACAAATTCGTTGGCAGGTCGCGCGTGCTGCTCCGACCAGTCGGCATACTGGCGTGCAACGGAAGCGACCGACTCGACGCGCTCCACGTAAGGAGCGACACGATCGAGGAAAGCGATTGTCATTGATCGAACTCGTAGAGTGGCAAATGGGCGAGCGTAGCAGGTGCCCTCCGCCACCTGAAGGAGGTTCGTCCGCCTATGCGGCGACCATTGGGAGTTCGAGACGCCCGGACACGAAGCGGGAACTGGACCCACGTCCGGTTCCCGCCCGCGCTCGGTCTTCCACAGCTACTTGCCAGCCGTCGCCATCACCGGTCCGTGCGAGCGCGTTACCGTAGCGACGATGTTGTCGCTACCGCCACGCTCACAGCGGCCTTCGATCGGTACTCGCGCATCGTTGTCCCAAACCGTTGCACTTACGATGATGGCCTGCCCGCCGGAGGTCGATTGCTCCCTGAGCACGCGGCTCGAGAACACCAGACCATGGCCGGGGCCCACCTCGTCGCGTACCGCCGCCATACATTGCATCAACGCAGCGTACTTCGGGCTCGCGTTCGCGTTGTGGTCCAACACCACCACGGGACCTGCGATCGCCGTTGCCGCGACACCGAGAGTCGAGGCGCACAGTCCGATGCGGAGGTGGCGGGAAAGGATCCTTGCGTTCATGTTTCACCTCAGTCCGTTATGTTTACCTGCATCTCGTGATGCATTGAGCGCACTCTCTGCTCAACGGTGCCGGCGGGTCTGCGGCGTGCCTGAAATTTGGCTGAGACTCGGTTGACACTTCTTCACATCGCCGAGCCGAAGGTAGACGCTGCGTGCGTCGTGCGATCAGGTTTGGAGCGAAATGGGAACGAAGGTGAAAGAGCATGGCGCCGATCGAAAGACCGGATTTCGGCTAGGCGAGTGCTGGGTCGAACCGGGCCTCAATCAGATCGGCAGTGCGCGCGTCGAAGCGAAGGCCATGGACGTACTCGTCGCGTTGGCGGACGCCGCGCCTAACGTCGTGTCGGTAACTGCGTTGTTGGACCGCGTGTGGTCGAGCGTCGTCGTCGGCGACAACGTGGTGCACCAGGCGATCGCACACTTGCGCGCCGCTCTGGGTGATCGTGCGCGCGAACCGTGTTTCATCGAACACGTTCCGCGCCGCGGATATCGGTTGATCGCGAAGATCGAGCGAGGTTCCAGTCAACCGGACACGACAGGCGCTGCGGCCCACGTCGCACCGCTACATAATCTGCCGGCTCCGCTAACGAGCTTCGTTGGGCGCACTCGCGAAAAGGCACAGCTCCGTGAACTGCTCGATGCGCACAGATTGGTCACGATCACCGGTGTCGGGGGGGTCGGCAAAACCCGGTTCGCACTGGAACTCGCAGCCGACCTGGTGTCGGAATTCCCGGATGGTGTCTGGCTGGTGGAGCTCGCCTCGCTCGTCGATCCATCGCAGATCGGTCAGTCGATCGTGACCGCGCTGCGGATACGCGAGGGTCCCGAGCAAGCGTCGGAAGACGCGCTGTTCGCTGCGTTTTCGACCAAGCGAACGTTGCTGTTGCTGGATAACTGCGAACACCTCATCGACGGCTGCGCACGGTTGGTGGAACTGCTTCTGCAGCGCGCGCCGTACCTCAAGGTTCTGGCGACGAGTCGCGAAGCGCTCGGAATTGCCGGGGAACACTCCTGGCGAATTTCTTCACTGGTGGTGCCGAATGCGGCGCAATTGCCCACCCTTAGCGAACTCGGTGAGATCGAGTCGGTCCGTCTGCTCGTGGAGCGTGCCCAGGAAGTGCAGCCGACCTTCGCTCTGACTGCACAGCACGCGAAGTCGGTGGCGCAGATCTGCGGGCGTCTGGACGGTATTCCATTGGCGATCGAACTCGCGGCCGCGCGCCTGCGGGCGTTGACGCCGGAGCAGATCTGCAGCCGATTGGATGACCGGTTCCGACTATTGACCGGCGGCCGCCGGACCGCAGTGCCACGCCACCAGACGCTGCAGGCGACGTTCGACTGGAGCCACGCGCTGCTGGAGCCACTCGAGCAGGTGCTGGTCCGCCGGCTGGCCATCTTCGCCGGGGGCTTCAGTCTCGAAGCCGCAGAAGCTGTCGCCGGTGTCGCGCCGTTGGCAAGCGCCGCGATCGTCGACCTGCTGACGCGCCTGGTGGACAAGTCATGGCTTCAGGTGGTGCCGAGATCGGGCGGTGCGCCGCGCTACCGATTGCTCGAAACGGTACGCGAGTACACCAACACGCGGTTGCTGGACGCCGGCGAGGGCGAACTGATGCGTGATCGCCACTGCGACTACTTCAGCGCAACCGCCGAGCGTGCCGCGCGCGCGCTCCAGACCAGCGACCACCAGGCTGCGCTCGACGTCTTCGATGCCGAGCACGACAACCTGCAGGCCGCCTTGGCCTGGTGCTCGAGTACGCACGGTGCGACGGGGTTGCTGCTCGTCAGCCGCATGTGGCGCTATTGGATGACGCGCGGACTGGCGACGAGCGCGCGCCGCTCGCTGGAGGAATACCTCACGCACGTCCCCGAGACCGAGCAGACCACCGCAGCACGCGCGAGCGCATTGCTCGGCGCGGGTTGGATGGCGCGTTTTCAAGGCGACTACGAGGCCGCTCGACTTCAACTCACGAAGAGCGTTGCACTGTCGTCGCAGCTCGGCGATCGCGCCGGTGAGGCCGAGGCGCTCAGCAATCTGGCCAGCTACCTGATCTACAGAGGGGA
>DATJGR010000205.1:0-46912 GCA_035494855.1 Pseudomonadales bacterium
TATAGAAGCGGACCGCCTGTTTGCCGTACGCGTGCTGGTCGCCGAAGAACGACTGCTTCCAGCCGGTAAACGAAAAGAACGGCAACGGCACCGGAATCGGCACGTTGATGCCGACCTGCCCCACCTCGATCTCGTGCTGGAACTTGCGCGCTGCGCCACCGCTCGACGTGAAGATCGAGGTGCCATTGCCGTACGGATTCGCGTTGATCATGCCGATCGCCGAGTCGAGGTCGTCGACCTGCGCCGCGAGCAGTACCGGCCCGAAGATCTCTTCCTTGTAGATCGACATCGACGGTTCGATGTCGGTGAACAGCGTCGGTCCGAGCCAGTTGCCGTTCGGAAATCCTTCGACTTTGCAGCCGGACCCATCGAGCAGACAGGTCGCGCCTTCTTCTTTGCCCTTCTTGATGAAGCCGAGAATGCGCTCCTTCGCTTTCGGATTGATCTGCGGACCGTAGGCCGATGCGGGCGCATCCCACGGCCCGGGCACGACCTTCGACATGGCGGCCTGCAGTTCCGGAATCCACTGCTTCGCCGCGCCGACGAACACCGCGACGCTGATCGCCATGCAACGCTGACCGGCCGCACCGCACGACGCGCCGACGAGGTTGCTGATGACCTGCTCTTTGTTCGCGTCAGGCATGATCACCATGTGGTTCTTCGCGCCGGCCATCGCCTGCACGCGCTTCAGATGCTGTGTTCCGGTGCGATACACATGTTGTGCCACGGGCACCGAGCCGACGAACGAAATCGCCTTGACGTCGGGATGCGTCAACAACGCATCCACCTGCTGACGCCCGCCGTGCACGAGTTGCACCACGCCTTTCGGCGCTCCGGCCTCGACGAACAGTTCGACGAGGCGGTTCGGCGTCATCGGATCCTGTTCCGACGGTTTGAGTACGAACGTATTGCCGCACGCGATCGCCATCGGAAACATCCACAGCGGGATCATCGCCGGGAAGTTGAAGGGCGTGATGCCGACGCACACGCCGAGCGGCTGGGTGTAGCTGTACGTGTCGATCTTGCGGGCGACGTTCTCCGCCGTCTCGCCCATCATCAGCGAGGAAACATTGCACGCGTGCTCGACCACCTCGATGCCGCGCCACACGTCACCTTGCGCGTCGGCAAACGTCTTGCCGGTTTCCTTCGACAGAAGCCGCGCGACGTCGTCCTGGTGTTTCTTGAGCAGGTCCTGATAGCGCAACATCAGCCGCGCACGTTCGGGCGTTGGCACCTCGCGCCACGTCTGAAACGCCTCTTTGGCGCTGGCGACCGCCCGCTCCACTTCCTGAATCGTCGCAAACGGCACATCGGCTAGCACTTCCTGCGTGGCCGGATTCGTGATCGGCTGCCACTCGTTGGTTTCGCTCTCGATGAACTCGCCACCGATGAACAGGGGCAACTTCTGGGCCATGACGAACTCCGGAATATGTGAGATTGCGCCGATCATCGCACAACCCATTCAAGGGATGAATTGAGAAGGCTCGATCAGGTGTGCGGAGCGGATAAATGTTCCCGCAGGAACACGTCCATCGCTTCGAACAGCTGCAGCCGTTGGCTGGCGCGACTGAGAAAGTGATCTCCGCCGGACTGTTCGATGTACCGATACGGCTTGCCCGCCTTTTCCAGGGCTTCCACGAATCGCTCCGACTGTTCGATGAATACCACGCGGTCCTGGTCTCCGTGCACGATCAACAGCGGAATACCGAGTTCACCGACGTGCTCGATCGGCGAGTTGGCGTGCAGCGCGCCGCCCTGCTGGATGCGCGCGCGCGTGAGTTGGCCGAACTGATACTGATGCGTGTTGCGCAGCAAATCGCTCAGATCAGCGACCCCAGCGAAATCGATGGCACACCGGAATCGCTGCGGCGTCTTGTAGGCCGCCACCAGCGCGACATAACCCCCGTAGCTGCCACCGACGACGCAGACGCGCGCCGGATCGGTAATGCCTTGCGCGATCATCCAGTCCAGACCGTCGATCACATCGTCCTGCATCTTTTCGCCCCACTGGTCGTAGCCCGCCTGCAGGAACGCGGTGCCGTATCCCGCGGAGCCGCGGAAGTTCGGCTTGAGCACGGCGTAACCGCGGCTGACGAAGAACTGCGTCCAGTAGTCGAACGCATCGGTATCGCGCAGGTACGGACCGCCGTGCGGGAGGATGACCGTCGGCAGGTGCTTTGCATCGCCCTGACGGGGCACCGCGACGTAAGCCGGAATCGAAAGACCGTCGCGCGCCGCGTAGCGGATCGGCCGAAGCTCCGCGACCTGGTCGGGAGGAATCTCCGGGTGCGTGACGCCGAATCGCGTCAGCTTTCGCGCACTCGACCGATACAGGTAGTACGTCGGCACGGAGGTCGGCGAGGTCGACTCGATCACCGCCACGTCGCCGTCGCGACTCGCGCTAACCGGAATGTTGGTGGTTCCCGGTAGCGCCTTTGCAAGCTCGTTGGCGCGCTGCTGCCAATCGGCGTCGAGCCACCTGATCGTCGTGCGGTCGCGGTCGTAGACGACGGCGATGGGTTGCCGCGTGCGCGGATCGCGGATCAGCGCGCCATACACGTCGAACTCGGGATCGGCGAATACCGATCCGCTCACCCGAAGATCCGCCACGTCGACGCCGTATAACGCGCGACGACCGTCGCCCGCGTCCATCGCCACATACGCGGTGCGTTCGTCCGCAGCAATCCCGAGCACGGTCGGATAGACGTCGCTCGACCAGTTCGATACCGGCTTCTCGGAAAACGTGCGGCCGGTGCGCACGAACGCCACCGGCGCGAGGTCACGCAGACCCGTTCCCAGAACGACCTTCCCGGTATCTGTAGCCTCCCAGAACGAGATCGGTGCGACATTCTTCGTGACCATCTCGATCCTGTTCTGATAGATGTCGAGCCGATACACGTCGGGATAGTTGCCGTTCTTGCGATTCAGCTGGATCAGCACGTGATTCGGATCGTCGGGAAGCCAGTTGACGATGCGATCCTGGAACTGCGAGTTCCAGACCAGATCGGTGTCCGCGATATTTCGGCTGACGGCATCCGGGACCAGCTCGCTGAAGCGCGCGCCGTCGTAGTCGACGCCGAACAGGCGCGTGACCATGACGCGTCCGTCCCGATACCACCGATATCCGAGCGTCACCTGGGCCGCCTGCAGCTTGATGTACGCCCGCACCGAACAGACGATGCGATCGTCGGTATGAAACCGGCACCAGTTGAAGAAGAAGCGGTCGGGGTCCGACGCGAGCGCCAGGCGGCTCGTTCGCGCTTCGAGGTCCATCACGACCAGATGCAGCGAATCGCCGGTCGGTTGGAACATCAGCACCCGCTTACCCGACGGCGAAACGTCGAAGCCGCTCAGTTGCGGCAACCTCGCGTACGCCGATACCGGCACGAGGTCGGCCGCCCAGGCCGAGATCGCGGTGCAGCCAACCAGGCAGGCAAATGGAAGGGCCAGCAGACTCCGCCACCGACGCATCGTTCCTCTCCCCGGTGAGCGCCACGCGCATTCTGGCGGTGACGACGCAGCGCGGGCAATCGGCGATCGCTGGTCGCGTCGTGCGTCCGAACCGGTTTACTCTCTCGGTTCACTCACGGGGGAATCGACAGATGAGCTGGTCATTCGAAACTGAACCCGAGTTCCAGCGCGAACTCGACTGGATCGACGCATTCGTCACCGAGGAAATCGAACCGCTCGATTTCGTCATCGGCCATCCGAACGACTTCACCGATCCGAACCGCGCGAAGCTGATTCCGCCGCTGCAGGCCGAGGTGAAGAAGCGCGGCTTGTGGGCGTGTCACCTCGGACCCGAACTCGGCGGCCAGGGGTATGGTCAGGTCAAACTGGCGTTGATGAACGAAATTCTCGGCCGCGCGAAATGCGCACCGACCGTGTTCGGCTGTCAGGCGCCGGATACCGGCAATGCCGAAATCCTCGCGCACTACGGCACTGCTGCACAGAAGGCGCGCTACCTCGAGCCGTTGCTGAACAACGAGATCTGTTCGTGTTACTCGATGACGGAGCCGCAAGGCGGTGCAGATCCGAAGGTGTTCAGCTGCGTCGCCGAGGCGGAGGGCGACGAGTGGGTCATCAACGGCGAAAAGTGGTTCTCATCGAACGCGCGCTATGCGTCGTTCCTGATCGTGATGGCGGTGACCGACGTCGATGCGCCGGCATATCAGCGGATGTCGATGTTCATCGTGCCATCGGACACGAAAGGCATCGAAATCGTTCGCAACGTGGCCGTTGGCTACGAGCGCGAAGGCGCTCACGCATACATGCGCTACAACGACGTCCGCATCCCGCGCGACCACATGCTCGGCGAGCCGGGGCAGGGATTCATCGTGGCGCAAACGCGCCTCGGCGGCGGACGCATCCACCATGCCATGCGCACGGTGGCCAAGGTGAAAGCGGCGTTCGACATGACGTGCGAGCGCGCGTTGTCGCGCACGACGCAAGGCGAGGTGCTGGCGCAGAAGCAACTCGTGCAGGCGATGATTGCCGATTCGTGGATCGACATCGAACAATTCCGGCTGCTGGTGTTGCGTACCGCCTGGAAGATCGATCGATACAAAGACTACCGGAAGGTGCGCGCCGACATCTCCGCGGTGAAAGCGGCGATGCCGCGCGTATATCACGACGTGTATTCGCGCGCGCTGCAGATCCACGGCTCGCTGGGGTTGTCCACAGAAATGCCGTTCGCAGCCGGCGTGCTCGACTCATACCACATGGGCCTCGCCGACGGCCCCACAGAGGTGCACAAGGTCACCGTCGCGCGGCAGGTGCTCGGTGGCTATCGGGGAACGAACGAGCTGTTCCCCGACTATCACCTGATCAAACGGCGCGAGGCCGCGTTGGCGAAATACGCCGACGTTCTGGAGCACGAAGTCGCCGAGTTCTGAAGCAGGCTACTCGACGGCAAACCAGTCGATGGGCGTTTTGCCTTTCGCAACCAGATAGCGGTTCGCTTTGGAAAAGTGCCGGCAGCCGAAAAAGCCGCGGTGGGCCGACAGCGGTGATGGGTGCGGCGAGATGAGCACGCAGTGGCGCGACCGATCGACGATCGCGCCTTTCTTCTGCGCATAGCTGCCCCATAGCATGAACACGAGACCCTCTCTTTCTGCATTCAGAATCTCGACGATTCTATCGGTGAACGTTTCCCAACCGCGGCCCTGATGCGAGCCGGCGCGACCGTGCTCGACCGTTAGTACCGCATTGAGCAGCAGCACGCCCTGGCGCGCCCACGACGTCAGGCAACCATGCCCCGGCTCCAGATGTCCCTCGGCGCGTCCGCCAGGAACGGTGGGGTCGGACATGTCCGAATTGATCTCCTGGAAGATGTTCAGCAGCGAGGGCGGCTCTTCGACGCCCGGTTGCACCGAGAAGCACAAGCCGTGTGCCTGCTTCGGCCCGTGATACGGGTCCTGCCCGATGATCACCACGCGAACGTCTTCGAGCGGCGTCAGATCGAGCGCCGCGAAAATCTCGGGTCCGCGCGGATAGATCGTCTTGCGCGCTTCGCGCTCCTTGAGCAGGAACGCGCGCAGGTTGCGCATGTAGGTCTTGTCGAATTCGTCGAGCAGCACGCGCTTCCATGACGCGTGCAGCACCACGCGATCGGAAGCTGCGCGCTCGATCACGTCTGTTCGTCCCTCGGCCGCATGTGCGGGAACAGCAGCACGTCGCGGATCGACGTCGAATTCGTCAGCAGCATCACGAGCCGGTCGATGCCGACACCCTCACCGGCCGTGGGCGGCAGACCGTACTCGAGCGCGGTGACGTAGTCGTGGTCGTATTCCATTGCTTCGTAATCGCCGGCGCTCTTCAATTCCATCTGAGCGCGAAAGCGCTCGGCCTGATCTTCCGGATCGTTCAGCTCGGAAAAACCGTTGGCGATCTCGCGCCCCTGTATGAACAGCTCGAATCGATCGGTCACCGTCGGGTCCACGTCGTTGCGCCGCGCCAACGGAGACGTTTCCGCCGGATGCGCGGTGATGAATACCGGATCGATCAGGCGCTCTTCGACCCGCGCTTCGAACAATTCCACCTGCATCCGTCCAAGCGACCAGCCCGGATCGGGCGCCTGATTCATGCCTACGAGCGCACGCCGCAACGCGGCCGCGTCGCGGACGGTTGCGGCATCGATGTCGGTGTAGCGGACAATCGCGTCGACCATGGTCAGGCGCTCGATCGGCGCGCCGAAATCGATGTGGTGCCCCTGGAAGTTGACGACGGTCGTGCCGAGCACGCTCTGCGTGACTTCCCGGAACATCTCCTCGGTCAGATCCATCAGATCGCGATAGTCGCTGTAGGCCTGATAGAACTCGAGCATCGTGAACTCGGGGTTGTGGCGCGGCGACAACCCTTCGTTGCGGAAATTCCGGTTCACTTCGAACACCCGCTCGAAACCGCCGACCACGAGTCGCTTCAGATACAGCTCCGGCGCAATGCGCAGATACAGATCCATGTCGAGCGCGTTGTGGTGCGTGATGAACGGCCGGGCCGAAGCGCCGCCCGCGATCGGATGCATCATCGGCGTTTCCACCTCGAGAAAGCCGCGTCCCATGAAGAACGAGCGGAGCGCCTGGATGATCGCGCTGCGCGTTTCGAACAGCGCGCGCGTGCCCTCGTTCATCATCAGATCGAGGTAGCGCTGCCGCGACCGCGTTTCCTGGTCTGTCAGACCGTGGAATTTCTCGGGCAGCGGTCGGACCGATTTCGCGAGCATGCGCGCGCCGTGTGCTTCCACCGTCAGCTCGCCTTTATTGGTGCGGAACAGCGTACCGGTAACGCCGACGATGTCGCCGATGTCCCAAAGGTCGTTGAAAGCCTGATACGCCCCTTCGCCAATCTGTTCGCGGCGCACATAGCACTGGATGCGCCCCGATGCGTCCTGCAACGTGAAGAAGCTCGCCTTGCCCATTACGCGCCGCAGCATCACGCGACCGGCAACAGAAACCGTTATCGCCTGCGCTTCGAGGTCTTCCCTGGCGGTGTCGCCGAACTGCGCCTGCAGATCGGCCGCATACGCGGTCCGCCGGAAATCGTTGGGAAACGATTCACCGGCAGCGCGCAGCGCCGTAAGCTTTTCGCGGCGATGCCGGACGATGTCGTTGTCATCTGTCATTACAGACCTGCCTTCAGACTGGCTTCGATGAATTCGTCGAGATCACCGTCGAGCACCTCGTTCGGATCGGTGCGCTCGATGCCGGTACGCAGATCCTTGATCCGCGACTGATCGAGTACGTACGACCTGATCTGGCTGCCCCAACCGATGTCCGCTTTGCTGTCTTCGACGGTCTGCTGCGCCGCCTTTCGCTTCTGCATTTCGAGTTCGTAGAGCTTCGCGCGCAGCTGCTTCCAGGCTTTGTCGCGATTCTGGTGTTGCGATCGTTCGCTCTGACATTGCACCACGGTATTCGTCGGCAGGTGCGTCATGCGGATCGCCGAGTCGGTCTTGTTCACGTGTTGACCGCCCGCACCGCTCGCCCGATAGGTGTCGATGCGCACTTCCGATGGATTGATTTCGATCTCGATCTCTTCGTCGATTTCCGCCGACACGAACACCGACGCGAACGACGTGTGGCGGCGGTTGCCGGAATCGAACGGCGACTTGCGCACCAGACGATGCACGCCGGTTTCGGTGCGCAGCCAACCGTATGCGTACTCGCCGGTGACGGCGACGGTGGCGCCTTTGATGCCGGCCACTTCACCCGGCGACAGTTCGATGATCTCTGCCGTGAAGCCGCGTTGCTCGGCCCACTTCAGATACATGCGCAGCAGCATCTCGGCCCAGTCCTGCGCCTCGGTTCCGCCGGAACCGGCCTGAATCTCGAGGAAAGCGTTGTTCGGGTCGAGTTCGCCGTTGAACATCCGGCGGAACTCCAGATCGCCGAGCTTCGCATCGACCGCGCCGAGTTCGCGTTCGACGTCGTCGAGCGTCGCGGCGTCGTCTTCGGCGGCGGCCATTTCGAGCAATTCGCTCATGTCACCGAGACCGGTGCCGACGCGCTCGAGATTGGTCACGATGCGTTCGAGTGCGGCGCGTTCCTTACCGAGCGCCTGCGCGCGCTCCGGATCGTCCCAAACGTCGGACTCCGCCAGTTCGAGCTCTATCTCTTCGAGACGACTCTTGCGTTCGTCGAAGTCAAAGATACCCCCTGAGCGCGTCGTTGCGTGCTCGCAGATCCTTCAACTGTTCCCGCAGCGATGTCAGCTCGGCCATGCTCGCGTCAGCATCTCGGAAAAAAGGCGCGCAATGCTATCACGATCAAACCCTGGCGATGTGTTCGACGACGAGCTGCAGCGTAGCTCGATCCTGGTAGTCGTTGCGCGACAGGCGATACGCGACCCGGGCACGCTGTGCGTTGTCGAGCGGCGCCTGATTGAACGCGATCGCGTCTACGACGCGGGCATTTTTGCGCAGCGACAACTTCAGGTGGCGTTCGCCGACGACGCGTTGATTGACGACGTCGAAGTCGCCGTGAAACAGCGGCTCGGGAAATCCCTGGCCCCAGGGTCCACCCCGCGCGATTTCGTCGGCCAGCGACAGTTCGAGTTCCGAGCCCGCGAGGTCGCCGTCGCTGAGAATGATTCCGCCGATTTCGTCCGCAGTCACCCACTGCCCGATCTCGGTCGCGAACGCATCGGTGAAGCGCTGCAGGTGCATGCGCCGGATCGACAGTCCCGCCGCCATCGCGTGACCGCCAAAGCGCCGGATGAGGCCCGGATAGCGCGTTGCGATCGCATCGATCGCGTCGCGGATGTGCACGCCCGGAATCGAGCGGGCCGATCCGCGCAGTTCGTCCGGCGCGGTCGCTCCCGCGTCGGCGAACGCGATCACCGGCCGCGCAAAACGGTCCTTCAATCGACCTGCGACGATGCCAACGACGCCCTGGTGCCAACCTTCTCTGTACACGCACAAACCAAGCTGAGTTTGGCCGGCCAGGTCGATCGTCGCCACCGAAAGTTCCGCTTCGTGCGTCATCTGCTGCTGGATCGCCTTACGCGATTCGTTGAGTTCCTCCAGCGCTGTCGCCAGCGAGCGCGCCTCTATGAGGTTGTCGGCGAGCAGGCAACGGATGCCGATGCTCATGTCGTCGAGTCGACCGGCGGCATTGAGGCGCGGTGCGAGCCCGAACCCGAGATCGGCGGCTGACAGCGTGGCCATGGGGCGGCCCGCGGCTTCGCAAAGCGCCCGGATTCCCGGCCTCGCCTTACCCGCGCGAATGCGCCGCAGACCCTGCTGCACCAGGATCCGGTTGTTGTGATCGAGCGGCACGACGTCCGCGACTGTGCCGAGCGACACGAGATCGAGGAAGTCAGCCATGTTCGGCGGTTCGATGCCGATGCGCTCGAACCAGCCGCGTTCGCGCAGTTCAGTGCGCAGCAGCGTGAGCACGTAGAAGATGACGCCGACGCCCGCCAGATTCGGACTACCGAAAGCGCAACCGGGCAGATTCGGATTGACGATGGCGTCCGCGTCGGGCATTTCGCGTCCCGGCAGGTGATGGTCGGTGATGATCACCATCGCGCCGGCGGCACGCGCCGCCCGCACGCCCTCGATGCTGGAGATGCCGTTGTCGACCGTCACCAGTACGTCGGGATGATCGGCCATCGCTATTGCGACGATCTCCGGCGTGAGCCCGTAACCGAACTCGAACCGATTCGGCACGATGAAACTGACACGCGCACATCCCATGGCGCGCAGCGCAGCGACGCCGACCACACTCGATGTCGCGCCATCCGCATCGAAGTCGCCAACGAATCGGATATGGCGCCCTGCAATGACCGCGTCTGCCAGCAGACCGGCGGCGTGCGCAGCGCCATCGAGCGCGCGCGGCAACAGCAGCGCGCCGAGCGCAAGGTCGAGCTGGTCCATCGAGTTGACGCCGCGAGCGCTGTAGATCCTTGCCATACGCGGCGACAGCGACTTCGAGAGCTCCGAGACGCTTTCAGGGGCGGGACGCTCGACGATACGGCGCGGCGCGCAGGTTTCGGCCGCCGGCCGCTCGTCAGGCATGCTCGTCCAGCGTTTCGACGCGAATCCGTGTGATCGGGTGCACGACTTCGTCGAGGCTCTGAATCGCGGCGACGGCTGCATCCATCGCCCGCTCCACCACCCGGTGCGTCAGAATGATCACCGGCACCCACGGCTTCGCGCCGGTCGACCTGATCGCGTGCTCGCGTTGAATCACCGCTTCGATGCTGATGCCATTCACCGAGAGAATCTGCGCCACTTTCGCGAGCACACCCGGCTGATCCACCGCCGGTATCCGCAGGTAATACGCGGTCGTCACCTCCGAGATCGGCAACGGCTCCACACCGGTATCGGCCGGCACGTCGACCGCGTTGCCGCGCGCGATGTCGATCAGATCCGCGAGTACGGCGGATGCAGTCGGTGCTGCGCCAGCGCCAGGCCCGTAATACAGAGACGAACCGACCGCGTCGCTGTTGATGACGACTGCGTTCATCACACCGTCTACCTTCGCGATCAAACGGCGCTCGGGAATCAACGTCGGGTGCACGCGCATCTCGATGCCCGCGGCGGTGCGGCGCGCAATGCCGAGGTGCTTGATGCGGTACCCGAGCGCGGCCGCGTAATCGAGATCTTCTACACCGATGCGGCTGATGCCTTCGGTATATACCGCGTTCGGGTCGAGCCGGATGCCGAACGCCAACGCGGCGAGAATGGCGAGCTTGTGTGCCGCGTCGATCCCCTCGACGTCGAACGTCGGATCGGCCTCCGCATAGCCGAGCGCCTGCGCGCCTGCCAGCGCGTGCGCAAAGTCGGAACCACCCGCCATTTCGGTGAGGATGTAGTTCGAGGTTCCGTTGATGATTCCGGCAATCCAATTGATGGCGTTGCCGGCGAGGCCTTCCCGCAATGCCTTGATGATCGGAATGCCGCCGGCAACCGCACCTTCGAAGCCGACGCAGATGCCAGCCTTCCGCGCAGCCGGCAACAATCGCGCGCCGTTCATGGCAATCAACGCCTTGTTCGCAGTGACGAAGTTCTTGCCGGCGTCGATGCACTGCTGGAACAACCGACCGGCTGCATCGACTCCGCCAATCGTCTCTACGACGACCTCGACTCGCGGGTCGGCGACGACATCGGCCACGTCTGTGGAGAACGGAACACCCTCGGGAATCACGTTCGGTTTCGGAGTGCGGCTCGCGATCCGAACCACTTCGATCGGCCGGCCGGCCTGACGTGAGATCGCGGGTCCGTTTGCCGCGAGCAACGCGAGCACACCCTGACCGACGGTGCCGATACCACACAGGCCGATACGCAGCGGCTGCACCGTTGAAATCCCAGGATCGAAAGGAGCGGGAAAGCTATCGGCTCGACCTGGCGAAGTCAACGCGACGCGCGCTCCTCAACCGCAACGTCGGCGCCTAGCCTTACGCGCGGCCCGCCGCGCGCTCCTCCACGTCAGCGTCGGCAGCATGCTTTTACGCGCGGCTCGCGGCGCGCTCCTCTATTTCAGTGTTGGCTGCGTGCTTTACGCGCCGCTTCGTCGCGTCTCACCGCCGCTCGTCAGATGCCGAGCATCTCACCGAGCTGATCGGCGCTGAGATAACCGCCGACCATGCGTCCGTCTTCCAAAACGATTGCCGGCGTACCGCTCAAACCGGCGAGGTGACCGAGTTCGTATTCGTGTGCGACCGGGTTTTCGCAGGTCTTCGGCGGAAGTTCTTCACCGCGCTTCATGCGCGTGATCGCATCCTGCCGATTCGTCGAGCACCACGCGGTGACGAGTTTGTCGTAGCCGGGCGAACCGACACCGCCGCGCGGATACGCGAGGTACCTGACCTCCACGCCCATCTTGTTCATCTGCGGCACTTCCTTGTGCAGCTTGCGGCAGTACGTGCAGTCGACGTCGGTGAACACGGTGATGACTGCCTTGCGTTTGCCTTGCGCCGGGAAGATCGCCATGTCGCTGGGCGACACGCCGGCGATCAATTCCTTGCGCTTTTCGTCGCGCGCCTGCTCGGCGATGTTCACCAGCGTGTCGCCCATTTCGTACAGATCGCCCGCGATCAGATAGCGACCGTCGTTCGATGCATACAGCACCGATCCGCCGCTGAGTTCGATCGCGATCATTCCGGGAATCGGCGCGGTCGAGACAGATACGATCGGCAGATCCGGCCGCAGCGCTTTCAGTTTCGCGACAACCGCGTCGCTCGCGTTCTGCGCCGTCGGCGCAGCCGCGGACATCGCCTCGCCGCACAGAATCGTGATTGCGACTACGCCAATCGCAACGAAGGAACGCAATTCCATTTCGTCACCTCATTTCATGCACTGGTGGCCGACTTTCGCGTCGACCGCGCCTTTAGACCCGACATTGTCCCCGCAATTCATCCCCGAGGATGGTGCGCAGAGTGCACGGCTTTCAAGCGGCTCTGCGCGACGTGCGTATAAATCTGCGTGGTACTGAGATCGGCGTGCCCGAGCATCATCTGTACGGCGCGCAGGTCGGCTCCATGATTGATCAAATGCGTCGCAAATGCGTGCCGCAGTGTATGCGGTGAGACATTGCGCACGATGCCCGCGAGCGCTACGTACTTCTTGATCGCGTGCCAGAACGTCTGCCGCGTCATCTCACGACCACGCAGGCTCGGGAACAACAGGTCGCCGGGCGCGCCGCGCATCAGTGTGGGTCGCCCCTCGGCAACGTAACGCGCCAGCCAGGCCAGCGCTTCGTCGCCGATCGGAACGAGCCTTTCGCGCCCGCCTTTGCCGATCACCCGAACCACGCCCTGACGGACGTTGACCATGCTCACTCTCAAACCGACCAGTTCGGTGATGCGCAGTCCGGTTGCGTACAGCAGTTCGAGCATGGCGCGATCGCGCAAACCCAACGGGCGTTCGACATCCGGCGCGTCCAGCAATGCTTCGACGTCGGTCTCCGACAGCCCTTTCGGGAGCGGTCGTCCGAGTTTCGGATGCTCGAGTTGCGCAGTGGGATCGTTCTTCAGCACGCCGCGTTCGACCAACGCGCGATAGAAACCGCGCAGGCACGACAACAGCCTCGCGGTGGAGCGCGCGTGAAATCCCTGTGCGTGCCGGTGGCCGAGATATTCGAGCAGGTCTGCCGCGCGGACCTCTTCTAACGTCCGCGGCGACAGCCACCGGGCGAACGCCTCGAGATCGCGCCGGTACGCGGCGAGCGTGTTGGCGGCCAACGCGCGGCTGAGCCACATCTCATCCAGGTGCTGATCGATCAACGTGTGGTCAGTCCCAGGCACTTTGCGGCAATAGGTGACGGAGTCGGTATCCATGATAAGGGATGCCCTCCTCCGCGCTGCCACTACAATGAATCGAATTTATAGCAGCAACTAATTGAAAATGCTATAGAAGATTCCAATGGCGGAGAAGGTGGCACGCAACCTGCACTTTCAGTTTCAGCTTCGATGTGCGCTACGAGACGTCCCCTCTCAGCACACCGATGCACGAAGCGTCAGACCTCTCTCCCCTGGCGCTTCGAAGACTGGTTCCAGAGATTCTGGAAACGACCAGCTTGTTAGGCGGAACCCTCCCCCTTGGTCCCGCCGCCTAACAAGCTGGATTTTTTTGTCACACCTTCTCGCGAATCCGCGCGGCGCGACCCGACAGACTGCGCAGGTAGTACAGCTTCGCTTGACGTACGTCGCCGCGGCGTTTCACTTCGATGCTCGCGATCGCCGGACTGTGCGTCTGAAAAGAGCGCTCCACGCCGACACCATGCGAAATCTTGCGCACCGTGAAGGAGGAGTTCAGGCCGCGCTTGCGCATGCCGATGACCACCCCTTCGAAAGCCTGGTTGCGATCGCGACCACCTTCAGCGACGCGCACCTGGACGATGACTGTGTCGCCCGGATGAAATTCCGGAACGTCGCTCTTCATCTGCTCGTTTTCGATCGCTTCGATGGTTTTGTTTCTACGCATGATTACCCACTCCGTTAACGCATGTGCCGCGACGCATCGACGCGTCCGGGCTGTTCCAGATACTCACTCAGTAAACGTCGTTCCTCATCGGACAACGTGCGCCGCGACAACAGGTCGGGCCGTCGCTCGTACGTGCGACCCAATGCATCGCGCAGGCGAAACCGCCTTATGGTCTCGTGATCGCCCCCCAACAACACCGGCGGTACCGACCGACCCGCTACCAGATCCGGACGGGTGTAGTGCGCCCAGTCCAGCAGACCCGATCGATGCGACTCTGCCTCGGCGGACTCCGCGTTCCCCAGCGTGCCGGGAAGATAGCGGGCTACCGCATCGATGACCACCATTACCGGCAACTCGCCGCCGGTCAGCACGAAGTCGCCCAGCGAAATCTGCTCGTCGACCGACGCTTCGATCACGCGCTCGTCGATGCCTTCGTATCGCCCCGCGACGAAGACGAGCCGTTCTTCGCGCGCCAGCGACTCCACTTTGCGCTGTTGCAACTGCTCGCCCTGCGGCGACAGATAGATCGTTCGGGCTGGTCCACCCGCGCGCTGCTTCAGCGCCGCGATCGAGCGCTCCAGCGGTTCCACCTTCATCACCATTCCGGGTCCGCCGCCGTAAGGTCGATCGTCGACCGTACTGTGCCGATCGTCGGCATGGTTGCGCGGATTCTCGACATCGACGACGAGCGTACCGGCGGCGATCGCGCGCGCCACTACACCTTCGCTGGTGAGCGCCCGGAACATGTCCGGGAAGATACTGACGACGCCCACCCACATGCCGCTTTACCCGCTCGGTTATCCGTTCGTTTGCCAGTCGACGACGATGCGCCGCCGTTCGAGATCCACTGCCATCACGACGTGGCGCAGGAACGGAATGAGGATTTCTCCCGAACCGCCGCGCACCACGATCACGTCGTTTGCGCCGGTCTCCATCAAGCCCGACACCTCACCCAACACGGTGCCGGCCTGGTCTTCGACCGCGAGACCGATCAGATCTTTCCAGTAGAACTCGTCATCGTCGGTCTCGGGCAGCGTGCTCTCTTCGACACCGATCGATTTACCGGAATAACGCAACGCCACGTCGCGATCGTCCACTCCGTCGACCTGCGCAACGAAACCGTTCCGGTGCGGCTTCAGTTGATCGACGGTCAGTTGCGTCCACTCGCCGTTGCGTTCGACGAACCAAGGACTATAGCCCGCCAGATTGGTTACCGGATCGGTATACGAGATCACGTTGAGCCAACCCTTTACGCCGAACGGCGGGCCGAAGCGTCCGACGACAACCATGTTGAGTACCCGACCCGATCAGGCAGCGGGAGCAGCCTCTGCCGCAGCGTTTGCGAGCGTGCGCGCGTCTTTGATCAGATGGCTGACGCGTTCGGACGGCTTGGCGCCGACCGACAACCAGTAGTCGACGCGGGTGAGGTCGACGCGCAACCGTTCCGCTTTACCGCGCGCGATCGGGTTGTAGAAGCCGACCCGTTCGATATGGCGTCCGTCACGTCTGTTGCTGCGATCCGCCACCGTGAGGTGGTAGAACGGCGCGTTTCTCGACCCGTGGCGGGCCAACCGGATGATGACCATGCAAATGCTCTGTGCGAAAGGCGCGGTATTCTACTGGAACGCCCCGGGAGTGCAAAGCCGCATCGGCGGCGAACCCAGGCCCGCGCTAGCCCCGCGGCCCGCGGTTGACCGCGGCTCCCTTGAGGTTCGAAACCTGCCGCATCATCTTGGCCATGCCGCCTTTCCGAGTGACCTTCTTCATCATTTTCTGCATCTGTCTGTGCTGCTTCAGCAGTCGATTGATGTCCTGAATCTGGGTGCCGCTGCCCATCGCGATGCGGCGCTTGCGCGAACCGTTGATGACGTCGGGGAAGCGCCGTTCGTGGCGCGTCATCGAATCGATGATCACGCCCATCTGTTTGAATAAGTTCTCGCCCAGCTGCGCCTGCGCGGCCTGCGGCAGCTGTCCCATGCCCGGCAGCTTCTCGAGCATGCTCGACACGCCGCCCATGTTGGACATCTGGTGCAGCTGCTCGCGGAAGTCCTCGAGGTCGAAGCGCTCACCCTTCTTGATCTTCTTCGCGAGCCGCTCGGCCTTGTCGCGATCGACTTTGCGTTCGGCTTCTTCGATCAGCGACAGCACATCACCCATACCGAGTATGCGCGACGCGACGCGGTCCGGATGGAACGGCTCCAGCGCCTCGGTCTTTTCACCTACGCCGAGGAACTTGATCGGTTTGCCGGTGATCGCCCGTACCGACAGCGCTGCACCGCCGCGCGCGTCGCCGTCCGACTTCGCGAGCACGATGCCGGTGAGCGGTAGCGCGTCGTGGAACGCTTTTGCTGTCGTGGCGGCATCCTGTCCGGTCATCGCATCGACGACGAACAACGTCTCGACCGGATTCAGCGCCGCGTGCAGCGCGCGAATCTCGGCCATCATCTCCGCATCGATCGCGAGTCGACCTGCCGTGTCGACGATCAGAACGTCCGCGAACTTGGTGCGCGCTTCCGCAACCGCGCGTCGCGCGATGGCGACCGGCGCTTCATCGGGCCGACTCGCGATGAACGTGGCGCCTACTTCTGCCGCCAGCGTCTGCAGCTGATCGATGGCTGCCGGGCGATAAACGTCGGTGCTGACCACCGCCACCTTCTTCTTCTGGCGCTCGCGCAGGAAGCGCGCGAGTTTCGCGACCGTCGTCGTCTTGCCGACGCCTTGGAGACCCGCCATCAGCACGATCGCCGGCGGTGCAGCCGTGAGATCGAGCTGGTCGTTCGCCACGCCCATCAGCTCGACGAGCTCGTCGTGCACCAGCTTCACCAACGCCTGGCCCGGCGTGAGGCTCGAAGCAACTTCCTGCCCGATCGCACGCACCCGAATTCGCTCGACGAAATCCTTCACCACGCTGAGAGCAACATCGGCCTCGAGGAGCGCCGTGCGCACTTCGCGCAGCGCTTCGTTGATGTTTTCATCGGACAGGCGCGCGCGGCCGGCAACGGCGCGTAACGTCCGCGTCAGTCGCTCCGACAGATTTTCGAACATGCTGCTTCTCTACGATCTACGACGAGGCGGCAGTATAACGGAAGCGGCAACCGCGTCCGGACAGCGCAATTTGAATTCACATCGGCATCTGTCAAACTCGCGCCACTTCGTCCAATCACCGACACCAAATCCAACATTCATGAACCCAGCGTACCCTGGGCTTGCAGCGGCCGCGTTTTACCTCATCGGCGCGTTCGCCCAGATCAATGCGCTGGCTCGCAAAGCGCCGGTGCCACGGCGTCGGTTGCTGTGGCTAACGACCCCCGGTGTGATGCTGCACGCCGTCACGGCGTATCTCGTGATCGTCCAGCCCGCCGGCATCAACATCGGCATTCTGTCGGTCGCGTCGCTGATCGGATTCACGCTGGTGCTGTTCGTCTACGTCGGCTCGTTGTGGCAACCGCTCGAGAATCTGTTCGTAATGGTGTTGCCGCTGGGCGCGCTCACCGTCGCCGCATCGATTACGTCGAACGGGCCGATCATTTCGAGCGCCGACTTCGGCGACGGACTGCTCGCCCACATCCTGGTCTCGATTCTTGCGTACACGGTGCTCGCGATGGCTGCCGGTCAGTCGATCATCCTCGCCTTCCAGGAACGTTCACTGCGCCACAAGAGCGCGATTGGCTTCGTCAGACTGCTGCCGCCGCTGCAGACGATGGAGACCCTGCTGTTCCAGTTGCTGTGGGTTGGACTGATTACGTTGACGCTGTCGGTCGGCAGCGGTTTTCTGTTCCTGCAGGACATGTTCGCGCAGTCGGTCGTGTCGCATACGATCCTCGCCAGTGCGTCGTGGGTGGTCTTCGCGGTGTTGCTCGCGGGTCGTTATGCATTCGGATGGCGCAGCACGGTGGCAACGCGCGCGACGCTGGTCGGCTTCACGTTGCTTCTCTTCGCGTATTTCGGCAGTAAATTCGTTCTCGAGATCCTGCTCGGAAGACACTGATGGGAGAGACCGAGTTTCAGCTTTCAACGCTCCTCGGAGCGATTGGAATACTCGCGCTGCTGTCTGCGTTCTTCTCCGGTTCGGAAACCGCGATGATGGCGCTGAACCGCTATCGACTCGCGCACCTTGTGAAGGAAGGACACCAGGGTGCACGAAAGGCAAACCGTCTGCTGAAGCGGCCGGATCGGCTGCTGGGCGTGATCCTCATCGGCAACATCCTGGTCAACAATCTCGGCGCGACGGCCGCTGCGCTCGTCGGCGTGCAACTGTTCGGAGAGCGAGGCCTCGCGGCGGCCCCGTTCCTCGTCACGCTGTTCTTCCTGGTGTTCGCCGAAGTGGCGCCGAAGACCATCGCCGCGCACAACCCGGAACGAATTGCATTTCCGTCGGCCTACGTGCTCGCACCGCTGCTGAAGCTGTTCTATCCGTTCGTCGTGTTCGTGAACGGCATGAGCAACTTCGTACTGCGGCCGTTCCTGCGCAGTCACAATCTGCCGGGCGAAGACCACCTGAACATGGACGAGTTGCGCACGATGCTGCGCGAAGGCGCGCGCATACCAAAGCGTCCACAGGACATGTTGTTGCGGATCGTCGATCTGGAGACCGTTTCCGTCGACGACATCATGGTGCCCCGCAGTGAAATCGTTGGCATCGACATCGACAGTCCGGTCGCCGACATCGTCACGCAGATCTCGTCGAGCCAGCACACGCGGCTGCCGGTGTTCAAGGAAAACATCAACAACGTCATCGGCATGCTGCACCTGCGGCGCACCGTTCGCTTCATCCAGCAGGACACGTTCTCGAAAGCCGATCTGCTGCAGCTGACCCGTGAACCGTACTTCGTGCCGAAGGGCACGCCGCTGCACACGCAGCTGTTCAACTTTCAGAAGCAGAAGCGCCGCATTGCCCTGGTTGTGGACGAATACGGCGACATTCAGGGCATCGTTACGCTCGAGGACATCCTCGAAGAAATCGTCGGCGAGTTCACCACCGACTTCTCGGCGACGATGCCGGAAATCCACCCGCAGGAAGATGGTTCGTTCTTCATCGACGGCACCGCGCTGATCCGCGACGTCAATCGCGCGCTGGGCTGGCATCTGCCGACCGAGGGCCCGAGAACGTTGAACGGTCTCATTCTCGAGCACCTCGAGTTCATTCCGGAGACGAATCTCTGCATCAGGCTCGGCGACTACCTGTTCGAGACGTTGCAGATCAAGGACAACATGATCAACAACGTCAAGATCCAGGTGCTCGGCGACTGATCCGTGTTAATGATCCGCCCAGCGGCGGTTCATCGCCGAGACGATCGCCGTCAGCGACGCGGTGATCGTGTTGGCGGAAACGCCGATGCCGTAGATTCGCCCTTCCGCGCCGTCGTCGATCGCCAGAAGACAGATCGCTTGCGCGTCCTTGCCGGTCGACATCGCGTGCTCGTGATAGTCGATGATGTTCAGCGGTTCGTTCAGCACCTCGACGATGCCGTTCACGAACGCTTCGATCGGTCCCGACCCTTCGCCGGAAATCGTCACCGTCTGCTCGGATGCAACGACGTTGGCGGTGCAGCGCTGCGCGCCGGCACGACCATGCAGAAGATCGTAGTCGACCAGTCGATACGGGCCTGATTCGACCGCATACGTCTCGATCAGCGCCTTCAGAATCTCGTCGGGCTTCACTTCGCGGTCGAGACGTTCCGTCAGCGCCTGCACTACTTTGCTGAATTCCATCAGCATTTCGCGCGGCAGGCTGATGCCGAAGAACTCTTCGAGAATGAAACCGACACCGCCCTTGCCCGATTGGCTGTTCACGCGCACGGTTTCTTTGTAGGACGAGCCGACGTCGGCCGGATCGATCGGTAGATACGGTACTTCCCAATGGCCCGCGTCGACCTGAGCCATCCCTTTCCGGATCGCATCCTGGTGCGAACCGGAAAACGCGGTGAATACCAGTTCGCCGGCGTATGGATGCCGCTCGTGTACGGGCAGTTTGTTGATCGCTTCGACCGTTTCCTTGATGCGGCGCATCTCGCGAAAATCGAGTTCCGGATCGACGCCCTGCGAGAACATGTTCATCGCCATGGTGACCAGGTCGCAGTTGCCGGTGCGTTCGCCGTTGCCGAAGAGCGTGCCTTCGACACGTTGCGCGCCCGCCATCAAGGCGAGTTCGGTTGCCGCGATGCCCGTTCCCCGGTCGTTGTGCGTGTGCAGACTGACGACCACGCTGTCGCGCGTCGGGAAGTTGCGGATGAACCACTCGATCTGATCCGCATAGATGTTCGGCGTGGCCATTTCCACGGTGGATGGCAGGTTGACGATCATCGGCTTCGCCGGCGTCGCACCCCACTCGCGTGCCACCGCGGCGGAGATTTCCACCGCGAAGTCGAGTTCTGTGCCGGTGAAACTCTCCGGCGAGTACTCGAACGTGATGTTCGTGTCGTGCAGCGCAGACAACGCTTCCTTCACCATCCGCGTCCCCTGCACCGCGAGATCGATGATGCCGGCGCGGTCCATGCCGAACACGACGCGCCGCTGCAACGTCGAGGTCGAGTTGTACAGGTGGAAGATCGCGTTGCGAGCGCCTTGCAGCGCTTCGACCGTGCGGTAAATCAACTCCGCGCGCGCCTGACACAGCACCTGGATCGTCACGTGCGGCGGAATGCGATCTTCATCGATGATGCGTCGGATGAAATCGAAGTCGGGTTGCGATGCAGCCGGAAAACCCACTTCGATTTCCGCGAAGCCGACTTCCAGCAGCAGGTCCCACATCTTCAGTTTTTCGTCCACGTCCATCGGGTCGACCAGCGCCTGGTTGCCGTCGCGCAGGTCGACGCTGCACCAACGCGGCGCCCGGGTGATGACGCGGTTCGGCCATTGCCGATCCTTCAGATCGATCGGGGTGAACGCGCGGTATTTGTGATACGGCATGCGACCGGGGGCATTTCCGGAAGTGCCGGCTTTGTGAGAAACCTGCTGTTCGCTCATGGCGAATCCTCGTTCATGAATACGGTGAAAAGAGGGAAATGGGGTGGGCGCGAGCCCTGATCGAGGAGTAATGGCCGGCTAGGCCGGCAGTCGCAGCAGAGACAGGAGGAAGGCAGATCTCGGGTCGACACAGTACACGTTGGGCTGAAGATCACGTGCTAAGGGCCGGTGAACTATAACGTTCGCCTGCCGGGTTGCCAAGTAGAGCACCTTCCGCTATTCCAGGCGCGGCCTGATTCCCGAAGCCGCCGCGCGCGCTTTGGCGCGCGCATCGGCGATGTCGCGCCCGACCGCCAGCGCCACACCCATGCGACGCTTGCCACGCACTTCCGGTTTACCGAACAGGCGAAGTTGCACGCCGGAAACCGCAAGCACCTGCGCCACGTTCTCGAACAGCACGCGGTCCGACTCGCCCTCCACCAGAATTGCAGCCGACGCGCACGGGCCGCGTTGCTCGATCTGCGGCACCGGCAAACCCAGGATCGCGCGCGCATGCAGCGCGAACTCGGACAGATCCTGGCTGATCATCGTCACCATGCCGGTGTCGTGCGGCCGCGGCGACACTTCGCTGAACCACACTTCGTCACCGCGAACGAAGAACTCGACGCCGAAAATGCCGAGGCCGCCGAGTTCGTTCGTGACCAACCGCGCGATCCGCTCACATTCGACCAGCGCCGCGCTGCTCATCGGTTGCGGTTGCCACGACTCCACGTAGTCGCCGTCGACCTGACGATGTCCTATGGGGGCGCAGAACGACGTCTCGCCGACCGTTCGCAGCGTCAGCAGCGTGATTTCGTACTCGAAGTCGACGAATCCTTCGACGATCACGCGCCCGCCGCCCACGCGACCTCCGGCCTGCGCGTAGTTCCAAGACTTCTCGATGCCGTCGCGGTTGCGGACCACGGACTGTCCTTTGCCCGAACTGCTCATCACCGGCTTCACGACGCACGGCATACCGATCGTCTCGACCGCCACTCTGAACGCATCGAGCGTATCCGCGAACTGGTAGCGCGACGTCGGCACGCCGAGCGTTTCGGCCGCGAGACGACGTATGCCTTCGCGATCCATCGTCAACCGCGCGGCACGCGCGGTCGGAATCACGTGCAACCCCTCGCGCTCCATCTCGACGAGCGTCTGTGTCGCAATCGCCTCGATCTCCGGAACCACCAGGTCGGGCTGTTCGTTTTCGATCACGGCGCGCAGCGCTGCACCGTCGAGCATGCTGATGACATGACTGCGGTGCGCCACCTGCATCGCCGGTGCGTTGGCGTAGCGATCGACCGCTATCACCTCGACGCCGAGACGCTGCAGTTCGATGACGACTTCCTTTCCGAGCTCGCCCGCCCCCAACAGCATCACGCGGGTGGCGGTTTTCGACAGCGGTGTTCCGATGGCGGTCATGCCGACTTCCTCACGGATATACGGCGAGCTGCGGCTGCAGGTCGCGTTTGAATCGGCGGGCGTTCTCAACGTAATGCAGAGCCGAATTTCGCAAGCCCTGGATCTGCTGCTCGGTCAATTCACGAACCACTTTGCCCGGTGCGCCGAGCACCATGCTGTTGTCCGGAATTTCCTTGCCCTCCGTGATCAGCGCATTCGCGCCGATCAGACAGTTGCGGCCGATCTTCGCGCCGTTCAGCACTACCGCGTTGATGCCGATGAGACTGTTCTCGCCAATCGTACAGCCGTGCAGCATCACCTTGTGGCCTATCGTCACGTGGCTGCCGATCACGATCGGCGAGCCGGGATCGGTGTGCAGCACCGAACCGTCCTGCACATTCGAGTTCTCGCCGATCGTGATCAGCTCGTTGTCGCCGCGGATCACCGCGTTGAACCAGACGCTCGCGTTCGCCCTCAGCAGCACGTTGCCGATCACCATGGCCGACTCTGCGATGAAATATTCCCCTTCCGCGCGCACCCGCCGTTCACCGAGCTGATAGATCATTTCTTCTCCGCCTGCCGACCGTGTTGCGCCGCATTGTCGCATCGTGCGCCCCAACCGACCAAGGCGCGTTCGACGCGACGCGACTTGCCTGTAGCCGACCGCGCACCACCTCGTGCATAGTCTGTATCCAGGAGTGCGAGAGCCATGAACGAACCGCGAATTCGACGCAAGTTGCCCGCCTTCGAAGAGCTCGCCGAACTCGGGCGTCGCGATCCCGAAGCGCTGCAGGCGCTGGGTCGGCTGCTGACCGACGACGTTATCAAACACGCACCGCGAGCGGCGTCGCGCCGTCGCCTCGAAGGTCTGAAATTCCGCATCGAAATGGAACGCCGCCGATCGCCCGATGCGTTAGCGGCATGCGTCCGCTTGTCACAGCTGATGCACGAGTCGCTGTCGGAACTGCACGCGGTGCTCAACGAACCGAACGGCTTCAGGCGGCCCGCGACGCGCGCGATCGGAACCGTGCTCGGCTTCCCGCGTCAAAACGAAGAATCCGTATAATCGTTCGATCCAGTTCGCACGAGCCATCGTGAAGTACTGCAGCAGTTGCGGCCAATCCGTCGGACTCCGCGTTCCCAACGGCGACAATCGGGAGCGATTCGTCTGCGACGCATGCGGCACGATTCACTACCAGAATCCCAAGATCGTCACCGGCTGCCTGCCGGTATACGGCGATCAGGTGCTGCTTTGCCGGCGCGCCATTCAGCCGCGCGCGGGTCTATGGACACTACCCGCCGGCTTTCTCGAAAACGGTGAGACCAGCACCGACGGCGCCATTCGCGAGACGTTCGAGGAGGCGTGCGCCAACGTTTCGATCGAGGGGCTATACGCAGTCTTCAACCTGCCGCACATTTCGCAGGTCTACATGTTCTTCCGTGCGACGCTGCTCGATCTCGACTTCAAACCAGGATTCGAGTCGACCGACGTGCGACTGTTCCAGGAGCACGAGATTCCGTGGAACGAACTCGCGTTCCCGGTCGTTCGCGACACGCTGCAGCACTACTTCAACGACCGGACCAGCGGTGTCTACCCGGTGCGGGTCGGCGATATCCTCTACGATCGGAAGAAGTCTTAGCCGAGCGCCACCCTGGCGTTCCGGAACAGCCTCACCCACGGGCCGTCTTCGCCCCACCCGTCGGGATGCCACGAGTTGTTCACGCTGCGGAACACGCGCTCCGGATGCGGCATCACCGCGAGCACGCGCCCGCTTACGTTGACGATGCCGGCGATGCCGTTCACGGCGCCGTTCGGATTCGCTGGATACGAGTCCGCGACGTTGTGCCGGTTGTAGACGAACTGCAGCGCGATCGCGTTCTGTCGCGTCAGCGCAGCGAGGGCGTCGGCCTCGACGAACTCCGCGCGGCCCTCGCCGTGCGCAACTGCAATGGGCAGAACGGAACCAGCCATTCCGTCGATCCACGGCGAATCGACCGCGTTGATCCGCACCAGGCTCGCGCGTGCTTCGAACTGTTCCGAACGGTTGCGCACGAAGCGCGGCCAGTGCGCCGCACCGGGAATGATCGACTTCAGGTGCGCGAACATCTGGCAGCCGTTGCACACGCCAAGGCTCAGCGTGTCGGCTTCGAAGAACGCGGCGAACGCGTCTCGAACGCGCTCGTGATAGAGGATCGACTTGGCCCAGCCGCCACCGCCGCCGAGCACGTCGCCATACGAGAATCCACCGCACGCGACGAGCACGTTGAAGTCGCGCAGCGAGCGACGCTCTTCGAGCAGATCCGACATGTGTACGTCTACCGGGTCGAAGCCCGCCCGATCGAACACCGCCGCCATCTCGAGATGGCTGTTGACGCCCTGTTCACGCAACACGGCCACGCGCGGGCGTACACCGCGGTTGATATACGGCGCGGCGACGTCGTCGGCCAATGCAAACGTCAGCGACGCGCGCATGCCGGGATCATCGGAAGCGATCCGCGCGAACTCTTCATCCGCGCAAGCCGGATCGTCACGCATCCGCTGCATTCGATAACTGGTTTCGGCCCAACGACTCTGCAAAGCGGCGGCGTCGGCGTCGAGCAACCGCGTGTTACCGGTTCTGATGATGATGCGTCGCTCCCTTTGCGGCGCACCGATGTCGTGCACGTATTGGGCGAGACCGGCGCCGGCGAAACGGCGTCGGACGTCGGCCACGTCGGCTTCGGCCACCTGCAATACGGCGCCGAGTTCCTCCGCGAACACGGCTGCAACCGCATCCGCTTCGCCGGTAACACCGAGGGCCTCGAGGTCGATATCGAGTCCGCAGCGCCCCGCGAACGCCATCTCCAGCGCACACACCGCGAGACCGCCGTCCGAACGGTCGTGGTACGCGAGGACTCTGCCGTCGCGCAGCAGCGCCTGAACGGTTCGGAAGAAGCCCGCCAACCGCGCCGCATCGTCGACGTCCGGACAACGATCGCCGAGTTGGCGATGGGTTTGCGCAAGCGCGCTGCCGCCGAGCCGGTTGGCGCCGCCGAGGTCGACGAGCAACAATCGGGTGCGACCGCGATCGAACCGCAACTCCGGCGTCGCCACCCTGCGCACATCGGGCACCGGCGCGAACGCGGAAACGATCAACGTCATCGGCGCGGTGACCGCGCGTTCGCCGCGTTCGTCGTGCCACTGGGTGTGCATCGACAAGCTGTCCTTGCCGACCGGAATCGCAATGCCCAACGCGGGACACAACTCCATTCCAACCGCCGTCACCGCGTCGAACAACGCCTGATCCTCGTTGCCCCTGCCGGCCGCAGCCATCCAGTTCGCCGACAGTACGACGCGGGAAAGATCCTCTACCGCAACCGACGCCAGATTCGTCAGCGCCTCGCCGATCGCGATACGCGCCGACGCGGCCGGATCGATCAACGCAAGCGGCGACCGCTCGCCCATCGCCATCGCCTCACCCTGGAACGTTTTGAAGCCGAGCGTCGTCACGGCCGCATCGGCGACCGGGACCTGCCACGGCCCCACCATCTGATCGCGCACCACGAAGCCGGTGATGCTGCGATCGCCGATCGTGACGAGGAACTGCTTCGAGCCCACGGACGGGAAACGCAGCACCCGATCGAGCGAGTCCGCCAACGACGCGCGCGGCAGATCCAGCGCGGCGACTTCGTTCGATCGGCGCGAGAACGCGCGCTGCAGTTTCGGTACGTTGCCGAACAGCACCGCCATCGGCAGATCGACCGGCGCGTTGTGGAATCGTTCGTCGGCGACGATCAGCTTCGGTTCCAGCGTCGCCGACCCCACGATCGCGAACGGACACCGTTCGCGCGCGCAGATCCGCTCGAACGTGGCGAGATCGTCGTTCGCAACCGCCAGCACGTAGCGCTCCTGCGCTTCGTTACACCACAACTCGAGCGGCGCGAGCCCGGGATCCGCGCTCGGCACGCGACGCATCTCGAAGCGCCCACCGCGGCCGGCGTCCTTCACCAGTTCCGGCAGTGCGTTCGACAAGCCGCCGGCCCCGACGTCATGAATCAACCGGATCGGATTGGCGTCGCCGAGCGCCGCGCATCCGTCGATCACTTCCTGACAGCGCCGCTGCATCTCGGCGTTGTCGCGTTGCACCGACGCGAAGTCGAGATCGGAGCTGCTCTGCCCCGCCGCCATCGAGGACGCTGCACCGCCGCCGAGACCGATCAGCATCGCCGGTCCGCCGATCACGATCAGGTGCGTGGCACCGTCGAACGGAATTGCGTTGACGTGTTCCGGCCGCACGTTGCCGATGCCGCCGGCGATCATCACTGGTTTGTGGTATCCGCGCACCTGTGAGAGGTCGTTGGCGGGTGCGTATTCGAACGTGCGGAAATAACCCGTCAACGCCGGACGACCGAACTCGTTGTTGAACGCGGCGGCGCCGATCGGTCCTTCAAGCATGATGTCCAGCGCCGAAACGATACGATCAGGTTTACCGGTGTCGATCTCCCACGGCTGTTCGTAGCCGGGGATGTTCAGGTGCGAGGTGGTGAATCCGACCAGGCCGGCCTTCGGTTTCGAGCCCCGCCCCACCGCACCCTCGTCGCGGATCTCGCCACCCGATCCGGTCGCGGCACCGGGGTATGGCGCGATCGCGGTGGGATGGTTGTGCGTTTCCACCTTCATCAGCACGTGCACCGGTTCGGCGACGTAGAGATAACGCTGGCTCTCCGGGTCCACCATCCAGTGATCGGTGTGATAGCCCTCGATCACCGCGGCGTTGTCCGAATACGCGGACAGAATCCCCGCGCCGTTGATGTGGCGGTGCGTGTTGCGAATCATGTCGAACAGCGAATGCGGCGCCGGCTTGCCATCGTCGGTCCAGCGCGCATTGAAGATCTTGTGCCGACAGTGCTCCGAGTTGGCCTGCGCGAACATCATCAGTTCGACGTCGGTCGGATCACGACCGAGTTGCCGATAGGCATCCGACAGGTAGTCGATTTCGACGCCGCTGAGCGCAAGTCCGAGACCATCGTTGGCAGCGACCAGCGCCGCACGGCCATTCGCGGTGAAGGCAATCGTGCCGAACGGCTGCGGCGCTCGCGCTGCGAACAGCGCGGAGAAGTCGTCGCCCACGACAATGCTCTGCGTCATGCGGTCGTGCAGCAGGGGCGCCACCTCGCCGACCGCGGCGTCGCCCGCGACATACCAGCGCACTGCCCGCTCGACACGCCGCACTTTCGCGAGGCCGCAGATCCGGAAGATGTCGGTCGCTTTGCTGGACCACGGCGAAATCGTTCCGGCGCGCGGCAACACGGTAAAACGCGGCTCACCCGCCCGCTGCGGCAATCCGACCCGCGGGCCGTACTCGAGCAGCGCCTGCGCGACGCCCCTCTCCCGGTTCGTTAGCTCGCCGTCGATCGCCAGGAGGTGAACGTATTCCGCATACAGCTCCGCAACCGCCGGAGCTGAGGCGCGCGCCTGGGTGAGGAGCTTGTTGAGACGAAACTGGGAAAACGCCGGGGGGCCGGGCAGCACCAGAAGCGTGTCCGTCATCGGGAGTCCCGTAGAGGAGGAGGCGCGATTATACGTGAGTCGTCCGTGCTCGCCTCGCGGCGCTCGCGAAAGAACGCCTTGAGCAACGCGCCGCAGTCGTCCGCCAGCACGCCCTCCACCACCTCCACGCGGTGGTTCAGCGCCGCGTTCTCGATGGCGCTTGCGGTGCTGACCACGGCGCCCGCCCGCGGTTCGCGAGCGCCGAAAACCAGCGTGCGGACGCGGGCGTGAACGAGCGCACCGGCGCACATCGTGCACGGCTCGATCGTCACGTACAGGGTAGCGCCCGTCAGCCGGTAGTTGCCGACTCGCGTGGCGGCCGCGCGCAACGCGACGATCTCCGCGTGCGCGGTGGGATCGTTGCTGCCGATCGGCTGATTCGCCCCCTCTCCGAGCACCTCGCCGTCGCGCACCAGCACCGCGCCCACCGGCACTTCGCCGCTCTGCGCAGCACGCGCTGCCCATTCGAGCGCGCGTCGCATGTAGCCATCGTGTGCCGTGTCCACCGCTGTCGCCCCGTTCGAGGGTGCGCATGATACTGACGCGCCGCCGCTGCGGTAAGCTCGCCGCTCACCGAAGATTCCGCAAACCTCTCGAACTGGGAGACAGGATGAAGACCTCGCTGTTCTATCTGCCGATCGTAGGAAGCCGTTCCGACATCATGGCCGGCATGGCCGGCACCCGCCCCGAGTTGTATCAGGCGATGCTGCACGACATATCGGCGCAGGCGCGGCTCGCGGACGGACTCGGGTACGACTCGGTCTCGTTCACCGAACACCACCTGCACATCGAGGGGTTCGAACTCTCCAACAACCCGGTGTTGCTCGACCTCTACATCGGCATGCAGACGAAGCGCATCCGCGTCGGTCAGCTCGGCATCGTGCTGCCGGCCAACAATCCGCTGCGCGTCGCCGAAGACATCGCGATGCTCGACCACATGACCGGCGGCAGGGCCAACGCGGGTTTCGCGCGCGGCTACCAGCGGCGATGGGTCGACGTCTACGCACAGCAGACCCACGGCGTCAGCGGCGCGATGCCGGACCAGCACGATGAAATCGACGCGACCAATCGCGAGGCATTCGAGGAGAACTTCCGCATCGTGAAAGCCGCCTGGTCCGATTCGCTGCTGCAGTATTCGGGCAAGTACTGGCAGATTCCGCGGCCCGGAACGCCGTGGGAGCTCGAGGCATCGCGGTTGTACGGGAAAGGTTCGGAAACCGGCCAGCTGACCGCGGTCGGCGTGGTGCCGAAGCCCCTGCAGAAGCCGCATCCCCCGATCTTCCAGCCGTTTGCGTCGTCGGAGAACAGCATCCGCTGGTGCGCACGCGAAGGCGTCACCGCCATCCTGCCACCGCTGCACCCGAAGCGCGAACGCGCGCTCTTCGATCTCTACGCGACCGAATCCGGTCGACCATTCGGCGACGGCATCGGCTATCTGCGCGACCTGATCATCGCTGACAGCGACGCTGAGGCGCGGCAACTGTGGAATCAGTCGTCCGGTTTCGTCGGCGGATCGTGGTTCGCGCCGTTCGGCTTCAACCGCGGCCTCACCGATCCGGATACCGGCGAGATGCTGAATGCCGACCAGATGATCGACCTGGGCCTCGTGCTGGTCGGCACCGTCGACACGGTGCGGCGTCAACTCGACGCGATGCGCAGCCGGTTGCCGATCGACTGGATCTTCGCGTGGATGTACAACGGCGTGCTGCCGCACGAACGCCTGATGACGACCGTCGAGCGGTTCGCGCGCGAAGTCACCCATCAGGCGTGAAGCGACGGCCGTGATCGATTCGCTGCTACTTACCGCGACGCGCGTCGTCACCCGCAACGACGACGTGGTGCTCACCAATGCAACGGGGTTCTTCTTCGAACGCGACGGTCGACTGTTCCTGGTTACGAGCCGCCACGTGATGCTCGACCTGCCGAGCAATCACAAACCCGACGGCCTGCAGATCGAACTGCACGTCGACGCCAACAACATGACTGAAGCGACCGGCTTCTCGATGCCGCTATACGTCGACGGCAAGAGTGCGTGGCGACAGGGCGTGGACGCGGCTGGGGAAATCGACGTGGCCGTGATCGAAATCGATCGCGCGGCGCTGCCGGAAACGGCGGTGTATCACGCCTTCACGCCACATCACCTGCTCGCCGACGATGCCCACGTCGAAGTCGGCTCGTCGCTGCTGATCGTGGGTTTTCCGCTCGGCTTCCATGACACGTTGCACCACATGCCGGTGGTGCGGCAGGCCGTGAACGCGTCGTCGTTTGGTCTGCGGTTCCAGGGAAAGGGCTACTTCCTGACCGATGCGCGCACACATCGCGGTACCAGTGGGGCCCCGGTGGTATTGCGCGCCACCGCGGAGCCCGACGCGAGGAGCGAACTGCCCTGGATTCTGCTCGGCGTGCACTCCGCGCGGCTCGATTCGGGCACGCGCGACGTGGAGGTGGACGAGGCGCTCGGTCTCAACTGCGCCTGGTACGCGGATATTCTGCTGACGCTGACCGATGCCTGATCAGCGCGGTCTGCGGTCCCCGACAGTCGGGGGCCAGTGCGACCGCCAGCCCTGGAGATACATCATCGTTCCGAACTCCGTAATGAGTTGCACCCAGATCGGATCGAGACCTCTCTCTTCGACCGTGCGCCGGATCGCCGCCATCGCGCGGCTGTCGCCGACGATCCGACGAGCGGTCTCCCGCACGTCTTCGGTTTCGCCCACGTCCTCGGTCACCAGCACTTCCACCGTATCGTCCTGATTCCACGCGTCCTGCCTTCTCGATCGCATGGTCGTCGCTCCTTGGCATAGTTCTCTCAACATTCTTGGCGTCCGCCCTTGCGCGCAACAGACCACAGACGCCGCGACGCGGCGTAGTCAACGTCCTGCACGCGTAGGAATCCTCCGACGAGACCGCGCCGCCCCTTCCGATAGCGCGGCAACTGGTAACGGGCCATCGTTCGTTTTCTCTACATCGTGGCGTCCGAGGAAATCATGCAGAAAGAAGCCGCTCCGCCAGCCGCCACGCTCGACGTGAAACAGCTCCGCCAGCGAGCACGCCAACACATCGAAGAAGGCGCGGTCACCGAAGGTTACACAGCCGATCGCGACACGGTCGTGAAGCTACTCAACGATTCGTTGGCCACGGAGATCGTTTGCGTCCTGCGTTACCGCCGCCACTACTTCATGGCGCGCGGCATCCATTCACAGGCGGTCGCGGAAGAGTTTCTGGCGCACTCCAACGAAGAACAGGGCCATGCGGATCAGATCGCCGAGCGAATCGTCCAGCTCGGCGGCGAACCCGACCTGTCGCCCGACAGCCTGACGAAACGGAGCCACGCCGAGTACGTGGAGGGAACGAGCCTTGCCGACATGATCAAGGAGAACCTGGTTGCCGAGCGAATCGCCATAGACAGTTATCGCGACTTCGTCCGCTATCTTGGCGATCGCGATCCGACGACGCGGCGGCTGATGGAGTCGATCCTCGCGGTCGAAGAGGAACACGCCGACGATCTGGCGGACCTGCTTCAGGTTATGCCGGACAACCGCTGAGTCGCGACTCGACACTGCCCGGACCCCGCAGCGAACCCGGGCACACCCATGACGGACACCAGGCAGAGTCCGCTGGCGGGCAAACCGCCACCGCGCGAATCGCTGATCGACGTGTCGAAACTCGTTGCGCAGTACTACTCCGCCGCACCCGATCCCGCGATCGTGTCGCAACGGGTGGCCTTCGGTACGTCCGGCCACCGCGGATCGTCGTTCGAGCGCACGTTCAACGAAGCGCACGTGCTCGCCATCACCCAGGCGATCTGCGACTACCGGGTTCAGAATCGCGTCGATGGCCCGTTGTTCATCGGCTTCGATACGCACGCGCTGTCCGAGCCGGCGTTCAGCACCGCGCTGGAGGTGCTGGCAGCGAACGGCGTCGAAACGATGGTCGCGCCCGAGCATGAGTACACACCGACCCCCGCGTTGTCGCTCGCGATACTGACGTACAACCGCAACCGCACGCACGGACTGGCCGACGGCATCGTGATCACGCCGTCGCACAATCCGCCGGACAGCGGCGGCTTCAAGTACAACCCGACCAACGGCGGACCCGCGGACACCGACGTTACCCGCTGGATCGAAACCCGGGCCAACGCGCTGATGGCGGATTTGCCGGCGGGCGTGAAGCGCATGCCGCTCGAACGGGCGCGCCGCGCGGCGTCCATGCACGCGTATGACTTCCTCGGCGCATACGTCGAAGATCTTGGTAACGTGGTCGACATGCACGCGATCCGCGCGTCCGGTGTACGCATGGGCGTGGATCCGCTCGGCGGCGCGGGCGTGCACTATTGGCCGCGCATCGCACAGCGGTACGGCGTGGACCTCACCGTGATCAGCGAGCGGGTCGATCCGACATTCGCCTTCATGACGCTCGACTGGGACGGCCGCATCCGCATGGATCCATCGTCGTCGTTCGCGATGCAGACGCTGATCGCCGCAAAAGGCTCGTTCGACATCGCTTTCGCGTGCGATACCGACCACGATCGCCACGGCATAGTGACGAACAGCGCCGGACTGATGCCGTCGAACCACTATCTCGCGGTTTGCATCGACCACCTGTTCCGCAATCGCAGCGCCTGGAATACCAAAGCCGCGGTGGGCAAGACCATAGTCAGCAGTTCGATGATAGACCGCGTTGCGGCCGGGTTAGGTCGTCAGCTCGTTGAAGTGCCTGTCGGATTCAAATGGTTCGTCGACGGTCTGCTCGACGGCACACTCGGATTCGGCGGCGAGGAAAGCGCCGGCGCATCGTTCCTGCGCCGCGATGGAACCGTTTGGACGACGGACAAGGACGGCATCGCGCCGGCTCTGCTCGCCGCCGAAATGACGGCAACTGCCAAACGCGATCCGGCTGAAGCGTATCGCGGGCTCACAGAGCGCTTCGGCGATCCGGTCTATCTGCGCGTCGACTCACCGGCGACGCCGGCGCAGAAAAAGCAGTTCGCGAATCTGTCCGCCGCGCAGATCCGTTCGAGCGAACTTGCCGGCGATAAAATCGAACGCGTGTGGACCCGGGCGCCGTTCCGCGACGCACCGTTCGGCGGCGTCAAGGTGATGACGGCGAATGGCTGGTTCGCGGCCCGCCCGTCGGGCACCGAGGACGTGTACAAGCTCTACGCTGAGAGCTTCCGGGACGACGCCCATCTGCAGCGCATCCTGGAGGAAGCGCAGGCGATCGTGGGCCGCGCACTCGCGCTCTGACGCTCCCCGTCAGTCTCCGATCGTCTGTCGGACGAATCCTGCACGACCCTGCCTTCGCGGCCGACATAGGTGCCCGGTCCGCGCCTATGTGTGATAACACACGCGACGCGTAGTCTGGTCCTGCTTACAACGCCAGGAGTAGTACGCGATGACGAATCCCATTTCCAGCGCAGCCGACAAAGCGGGTGTGCTCATCGATACCGCGAAACAGACCGCCGAAAACGCAATCCGGACGACGCAGCAGACGGCCGATGACACCCTGAACCAGCTCGCCGACAAGGTGGACAGCCTACCCAGTCCGGGGCCGACGATCACACGCATCGCTAACGATGCCGATCAGCTGCGACAACGCAGCGTCGATGCACTCCGTAGTGCGTCATTTCAGGTTCGCGAATCGGCAATGCGCGCGTCCGACAATACGGTCGCGTATATCCGTGACGAACCGGTCAAGTCGGTGCTCATTGCCGCAGCCGTTGGTGCCGCCTCCATGGCGTTGCTGAGCGCAATGAGCCGGGCCGGAACCGGGCGCGAATAAGAGTTCGCCACCGTCATGCACCCGCTCGTTCGCCTCGCCGCGTCACGGCCGCAAATGCTCGCGGAGCACGCGGCTGCGTACGTCGAGTTGCTCGCGGAAGAGGCTACCACGGCGGCGACGCTCGTGAAGCGACAAGTCTCGTTGCAGCTCATCGGCGTAGGTCTGCTGGCGGTCGGGGTGATACTCGGCGGCGTAGCACTGATGCTGTGGGCGTCGTTTCCTACGCTGAACTCCCCGTGGGCGCTGGCGCTGACGCCGTGCATACCGATTTTGGCGGGTGCGATTGCGTTGCACTCCGCCTCATCCAAGAGCGCACGCGATCCCTTCGCGCCGCTGCAACGCCAACTCGCCGCAGACGCGGCCATGCTGAAACGCGCAGGTGAATAGTGAGTACGTCCGAGTCGATGCACGAAATGACCGCGAGCGAACGCCTCACGCAATCGCGCGAGCGGATGTCGTACTGGCTCTCCGACGACGAACACGACGCGCACTCGAACGGCCATGCGCACGCGTCGGAACGCGCCGGCGAAGCAACGACCTCGGTCGGCGGAATCGTTCGCGAGGTGATCGGCGAGTGGTGGGCCGAGCACCCGTTGCATGCATCGGCAACACTGGCGCTCAGAGCGTCGCGCACCGCGATCGTGCCGCTCGTGCGCCGCCATCCAGCCACGGTGCTGGGCGGCGCCGCGGTCCTCGGCGCGGTGGTCGTCTGGGCGCGCCCGTGGCGCTGGTTGCTGCGGCCCGCCCTCGTCGCCGGGGTTGCGTCCCAACTCGCAGCGCGCGCCATCGCCCGGATGGCGACCGCATCGAAGCCGCTCGCATGACTACCGCTCTGCGCCGACAGCTGACAAACATCAAAGGAGTGAGAATGTCTATTCAAGTGCATGACGCCAATCGACACGAAGCGGCACAGTTGCGCGCACATTTCAGGCAATGCGCGTTCGCACTCGGGCCGTTGCACCGGGTGCGGTGCCTGGCCGAAGCGCTCGATGCATTCCTGGCACCCCGATTCGTCAGCGTACTCACCGTCATGACGACGGTCGTCGTCGTCGGTGCCTCGTTGTCGGCCTGACCGCGTTCCATGAACAACGAACTCCGCCGGCATGTGCCTGACGCCGGCGCAGAGGCACTTGTGCTGCTCGATCCGGGTCGTGGACCGATCGAGAGTCCGATCCGATCCGAAATCTTCGGTGTCGCGCGCTTCGAGCAGCATGGTCGCAGCCTCGCGGCGGCGCACGACGCGAAAGCCGGCGCGTCCTCGACGGAATTCTTTCCGCGACTGCGGGAGAACATCGCGGTGCTGCGCGAGGCGCATCGCTACATCGGGCAGCAGGCGCGCTCCGTGGAAGTCGATCCGGCCGGTGAATGGCTGCTCGACAACTTCCACGTCGTGGTCGCGCAGATCAAGGAGATTCACGACGGACTGCCGCGACGCTACTTCCGCGACCTGCCGGTATTGCTCGACGCACACCTCGCCGGACTGCCGCGCGTATACGGCGTCGCGTGGGCATTCGTAGCACACACCGACAGCGCTTTCGACGAGACGCTGCTCGCGCAATTCCTGACCGCCTATCAACAGATACGGGCGCTCAACTTCGGCGAGTTGTGGGCGCTGCCGACCACACTGCGCGTGGTATTGATCGAGAACCTGCGTCGGCTCTCTGAGGGTGTCGCCACCGCGATGGCAGCGCGCCAGATCGCCGACCTCTGGTGCGAACGGCTCGAAACGATCGCCCACGCAGACGTCGACGCCCTGTTCGAGATCATGCGCTCGCGCGGAGTCGAGCGCGCGTTCGCGCTGCAGGTGGCGGCGCGACTGCGTTCCGACCTGGACGAGAACCTCACCGACAACGAGACCATCCGCGACGCGATTCAGGCCGCGCTCGCACGCGCATTGCCCGACCCCGCGGGCGCTCAGGTTCTGCAACACGCCGAACAGGCGGAAGCGAACCTGAGCTTGAGCAACACGATCACCTCACTGCGCTTGTTGGGCGACATCTCGTGGCGCTCGCTGATCGCACGGGTCAGTCTATTGATGCACGAAATGTGCAGGTCCGACGCATTTCGCGCAGACAGCGACGACACGCAGGACGAAACGTTGCGCGCGATCGAGCGCCTGGCGAAGCGCAGCGGCCAAAGCGAACTCGCCATCGCGCAAACGCTGCTGATGTCGATGCAGTCGTCACCACAGGTCGGGGGCACGGTGCGGGGCGACGCCGAATCACCGCCGTACTGGCTCAGCGGACCCGGTCGAAAATCGCTGTGCAGCTCACTGGGCGTGCGGACGTCGCTGTTGCCCGACTGGCCGCGCTGGCGCCGGCGCGCGCTGCCGCTGTATGTCGCCACGATGGTGCTGGGCACCGCGGCACTCACGCTGGCGTTCGTCATGCATCTCGCAGTAGCCGACACCGGCCTGTGGCTCACGCTCGCGGTGCTGCTGACACTGTTGCCGGTCAGCGAAGCGGTGATCGCGATCGTGAACCGTCTCATCAGTGAATCGGTTCCACCGCGAAGGCTACCGCGGCTCGCTTTCAACGACGGCATTCCAGCCGAGCACCGCGTACTCGTGGTCATACCGTCGATGTTCGGTAGCGTGCAGGAAGTGCGCGCGCTCGCGCGCAAACTCGAACACCACTACCTCGCGAATGCCGAGCGACACGCGCAGTTCGCATTGCTGAGCGATTATCTCGACGCCGACGTAGAGACAAGCCCCGAAGATGCCGCGCTGCTTCGCGAAGCGGTCGCCGCGATGGACGCATTGGAACGTACGTACCCACCGCCGTTCGGCATGCCGCGGCGTTTTCTTCTGCTGCACCGCAATCGACAGTGGTCGGAAACCGAACAGCGTTGGATCGGATGGGAGCGCAAGCGCGGAAAATTGATGCAGCTCATCGGCTGGCTCGCCGATCGAGGTCCGTCGCCGTTCATCGACCTCGCCGATCGGTCGCGCCCCATCGACGGCACCCCATACGTGGTCACGCTCGACAGCGACACGGAACTGCCGCCCGGCGTGTTGCACGCGCTGGTCGCGGTCGCCGCGCATCCGGCGAACCGGCCGCGCGTGGACCACACGCGCCGCCGGGTGGCATCGGGATTCGGAATACTGCAACCGCGCATCGTCACGCCGCTGCCGTCGCGCGCCGTCACGGTGTTTCACTGGCTGTTCGCCGGTCAATCCGGCATCGATCCGTATAGCGCCGTCATTTCCGAGGTATATCAGGACCTGTTCGACGAGGGCACGTTCACTGGCAAGGGATTGCTCGACGTACAGGCGTTGCACGCGGTACTGGCCCATCGTTTGCCGGAAGCCCAGGTGCTCAGCCACGACCTCGTGGAAGGATCGATCGCAAGGTGCGGCGGCGTCAGCGACATCACGTTGATCGAAGACGCACCGATGCACGCGGACGTCGCCGCTGCGCGGGTGCATCGCTGGACGCGCGGCGACTGGCAATTGCTGCCGGTGCTGTTGCGTGCGAAGCGCTACGGATTGCGCACGATCGATCGCTGGAAACTGATCGACAACCTGCGCCGCTCGCTGGTCGCGCCGTTCACCGTCGCGTTGCTCGTGACGAGTCTGTTCGGTGGTCCGGTGCCGACGCTGGCCGCGCTGCTGCTGGCGATGGCCGCGTTCGCCGGCGGGCCGCTGCTCGGCGCCCTCGCCGGCCTGTCACCGAGCCGCGACGACCTCGCGCTGCGTCACTTCTATGGCCGCGCTTTCGCCGACATCGGCAGAGCCCTGGGCGGTGCGTTGTGGAACATCGCGGAGTTGCTCGACCAGGCCTGCCTGCTGGTCGACGCGATCGCGCGCGCGACTTATCGATCGACACTGAGCCGGCGGCACCTGCTGCAATGGACCACTGCCGCCGCCGCGCAAGCCGCGGCTCGCACGGACTTCCCCAGCATCGCGGGCCGGCACCTGCGCACGACCGCGCTCGCATTGCTGCTGCTCGTCGCGGCTCTGCTGGCCGGCACACCCAACCCGCTGCTGACCATCGTGCTGTGCTCGGTCTGGGCGGCAGCGCCTCTGTGGATCTGGTGGGCGAGCCGCCTGCAGCCCGATCGCCACTACGACGACGTGGCAGACGCGGACCGCGGCTATTTGCTCGACCTCGCTCGCGACAGCTGGCGGCTTTTCGAGCGATACGTCGGCGATGACACGCACCACCTTCCGCCAGACAACGTGCAGATGACGCCGCACGTCATGGTGGCGAACCGCACCTCTCCGACCAACATCGGGTTGTATCTGCTCGCGGTCGCGTGCGCGCGCCGCTTCGAATGGATCGACACCAACGAGATGTTGCAGCGCTGCGAGCGGACGCTCGAGACGCTGGCGCAACTGCCCCGCCACCGTGGTCACTTCCTGAACTGGTACGACACGTCGACTCTCGCCACGCTGCCGCCCGCCTACGTTTCGACCGTCGATAGCGGCAACCTTTGCGGCCATCTCGTCGCGCTCGCAGGTGCGTGCTCGGAACTGCTCGAAGAGTGCACCGACGCATCCGAACGATCGCGACTCTGCAACCTCGCCACAAACTGCAATCGCCTCGCAATGGAGCCCGACTTCGCCTTTCTGTTCGACTCTCGGCGGCGCCTGTTCCATATCGGCCTGCGCGTCGACGAACATCAGCTCGACAAGAGCTTCTACGACCTGTTCGCGTCCGAGTCGAGGCTGGCGAGCCTGTGGGCCATTGCAAAAGGCGACGTGCCGGTCAGCCATTGGGCCGCCCTCGGCCGACCGTTCTATGCGGTCGGCAGCGATGCGGGGATGAGGTCGTGGTCCGGCTCCATGTTCGAGTATCTGATGCCGTCGCTGGTGCTCGAAGAACCGCGCGGCAGCGCGCTCGGCAGCGCCGCGTGCGCAGCGATCCACGAGCAGATCGAATACGCGCGCACTCGCAACGTGCCGTGGGGCATCTCGGAATCCGCGTACGCCGCGAGTGACCACACGCTCGCCTACCAATACGCGCCTCAAGGTGTGCCGCGTCTCGCATTGCGCCGTACGCCCCTCGATGAACTCGTTGTCGCTCCGTACGCCACTGCGTTGGCCGCGATGTTCAATCCACACGCCGCCACCGCGAACCTGCAGCGCCTGGAACGCATGAGCGCGCGCGGCGAGATGGGTTTCGTCGAAGCGGTGGACTTCACGCCGGAACGACAGACCGGCCACGGCACGCACACGATCGTCGACACGTTCATGGCGCACCATCAGGGGATGTCCATCATCGCCTTGTGCAACGCGTTGCACGCCGGTGCAGTACGCCGGTGGGGTATGGGCGAACCGCGGCTCAGCGCCGTCGCTTCGCTGCTGCAGGAGCGCATACCGCGCGAGGTCTCACGCCTGCTCGAGCCGCCGCCGGGGCACGCCCATGCAGACGTGCGCCATCGGATGCCTTCGCCGGTCGAAGTGGTGCCCGGCGCGGCGCTGCAACCGACTCATCTGCTGTCGAATGGCCGCTACAGCGTGTCGTTGCGCGGCAACGGTGCCGGGTGGAGCCGGTTCGGCCGAGCAGATGTCTCGCGGTGGCGCGACGACGCTTTGCGCGATGCGCACGGCACGTTCTTCTACCTGCGCCGCGACGGTGCCGGCGCGCCGGTCTCAATCACCGAGCATCCGGCACCGGACGACGCCGCATCTTATCGCGCGACGTTCCACGCCGACCGCGTGCACTTCGACGCGGACTGGCCCGATCTGCGCGCGCACTGCACGGTGTGGGTCAGCCCCGAGGACGACGTCGAACTGCGGCGGATAGAACTCTGGAGCCAGTCGTCGCAACCGATCCGCGTCGAATTGATCTCGATGTTCGAAGCGTCGCTGACCGACGCGCGCGCCGACGAGACCCATCCAGCGTTCGCCAATCTGTTCGTCACCGCTGAATGGGACGCAAAAGAGCGCGCGTTGTACTTCGCTCGAAATCCACGCTTGGAAGCCGAAGCAGGACTGCACGTCGTGCACTTCGTCGCGCAGTCGGACGAGATGATTTCGGTGCGCGCGCAGACCGACAGGGCCGCATGGTCGGGACGCAATCGCGAGCCGTCGCAACCGTTGGCGCACGTTGGCGCACAGGTCGACGGCATGCGCTCAACGGGACTCGATCCGGTGGCGTCGCTGTCGATGCAGGTGCGCGTGCCCGCTTACGGCTCGGTGCACATCACCGTCGCTACCGCCGCGGCCACCACACGCGACACGCTCGATGCCCTGGTCGATCGATATCAGCAAGCGCTGGTGATCGATCGGGCGGCGTTGATGTCGACGACGTTGTCGGCCATCCGCACGCGCGAGATGCGCATCAGTTCCGACGAGATGCGCGCGATCCAGATGATCACCACGATGCTGGTGCTGCTCGTCTCGCGGCCGCACGCTGAGGTGCGCGAGACCGCGTTCGATCGGCGCTCGCTGTGGCGCTTCGGAATCTCCGGCGATCGTCCGATCATCGTCGTCGAAGCCGCTGCGGTGCGCGGCATCGGACTCGTGCGCTCGCTCGCGCGCGCGTTGCGCCTGTGGTCGTGGGGCGGTCTCGAGTGCGATCTCGTCGTGCTCGACAGTGAACCGAATTCGTATGAGATGCCGCTGCAACGCGAGTTGGCCGCGATTCGCGAGCAGTATGTGCGTGACGTTCCGTCGGGATCCTGCGAGCTGCATCTGGTGGCATCCGCCACCGTAACACCCGCGGAGCGTACGGCGCTGACGGTGCTGCCGCGCCTGCGGCTGTTCGCCGACGGCCGTTCGCTTACCGAGCACGTACAGGACCATCTGGAGTGGCACGGCGACGCGCTCGCGCGACGGCTCGATCAGCCGATCGCACGCCCGTCGGTACCGGAACGATCTGCCGCCGTCACGGCGGCGCGCGGCCAGTTCGACGGCGCCGGACGCTTCCGCTTTTCGGTGACTGCCACGAGTCGTCCGGCGCGGCCGTGGATCAACGTACTCGCGAATCCAAATTTCGGTGCGCAGATATCCGAGGCGGGCTCCGGATACACGTGGGCAGGTAACAGCCGCATGCACCAGTTGACGCCATGGTCGAACGATCCGGTTGCCGATCCCAGCGGCGAATCGTACTGGCTGCAGGACGTCAAGACGCGGGAGGCCTGGAACATCGCGGCGGCTGCGGATGCGGCAGAGGCGACTTACACCGTCGAACACGGCCAGGGTCAGACAACGATTCGACACCGTCAAGGCGATCTCGACGTGAGCGCCACCTGGTGTGTCGATGCGGTTCAGTCGATCAAGCACGTGCGCATCACGCTGCGCAACATCGGCACGCGCGCGCGCAGGATGCGCGTCGTTGGTGCAATCGATTGGGTAATGGGTGCGCAACGCGCCGACCGTCAATCGGTGTGGACGAGCGCAGAACGAGTCACGTTGCCAGGCGTTGCACCGCGGGTGCTGTTCGCCACGCAATGCGACGCAAACGGCGGCTTCGGCGGCAGCACCGCCTTTTTCGCCAGCGTCGTCGACGGGCCTGCCGACGCCGCCCTCGACGACTGGACCTGCGACCGTCGCGAGTTGTTCGATTCCGGCGGCCGACGGGTGATCCCGCGCGAGTTCGGAAAGCGCACGGGCACGCGACTCGATCCATGCGCGGTCATTGCACCGGTGTTCGCAATCGAGCCGGGACAGACGCGCGAATGCACGTTTGTGCTAGGGCACGGCAGTTCGCGCGACGCGGCGCGCGCGTTGGCCCGCACCTCGCTCGCGGATGCCGACCAGCGCGAACGCAGCTGCCGCGCACATTGGGATGCCCTCCTCGACACCGTCACGGTCGTCTCGCCCGATCCGCTGTTCGACGTGCTGGTGAACCGCTGGTTGTTGTATCAGACACTCGCGTGCCGCTTATGGGCGCGCGCCGGTTTCTATCAGGCAGGGGGCGCGTTCGGATTCCGCGATCAATTGCAGGACTCGATGGCGCTCGCCGTCGGCGCGCCGCAACTCCTGCGCAGGCAGCTGTTGCTATGCGCTTCCCGACAGTTCGTCGAAGGGGACGTGCAGCACTGGTGGCATCCGCCGGCCGGTGCCGGCGTGCGCACGCGGTTCAGCGACGACCTGCTGTGGCTGCCGTTCGCGACGGTGCATTACGTCGACGTGACCGGCGACGCGGCGATTCTCGATGAGACTGCGCCGTTTCTCGAGGGCGAACCGATTCCGGAAAACGCCGAAGACGCGTACTTCTTGCCGCGTCTCAGCGAACTCAGTGCATCGCTGTACGAGCATTGCGCGCGCACGTTCGATCGCAGCCTCGCGGTCGGCGCGCATGGTCTGCCGTTGATGGGCAGCGGCGACTGGAACGACGGCCTCAACCGGGTCGGCTATCCCGGGCGCGGCGAGTCGGTATGGCTAGGCTGGTTTCTGTGCGCGCTCGTCGGCGCATTCGCCCCGATCGCCCGTCAGCGCAACGACGCCGCTCGCGCAGACCGATGGGAAGACGCAGCCCACGGCTGGCGCGACGCGCTGCGCACCCGAGCCTGGGACGGCGAGTGGTTCGTGCGCGCGTTCTTCGACGACGGTACCCCGCTCGGCTCCAGTTCGAACCGCGAATGTCGCATCGATGTCGTCGCGCAGGCGTGGGCCGTGCTGTCCGATATCGCGACGCCGGGCCAGCAACAGTCGTGCATGACGGCTGTTGCGCGATTGCTGAACGACGACGCGAACGGACTGATCCGCATGCTCGATCCCCCGCTCACCCGCGCGAAGCCGGACCCCGGCTACATCGGTGCGTACCCGCCCGGCGTACGCGAAAACGGCGGTCAGTATTCGCACGCCGGCGTCTGGGCGTTGATGGCGCAAGCGGCGTTGGGCGATGGCGACACTGCATACCGAACCTTCACGCAACTCAGCCCTGCACATCGGGCCGCCCATCCGCGCCATGGTCCGCGCTATCAGCTCGAACCTTACGTAATGGCCGGCGACGTGTATTCGCACGAGCCGTACACCGGACGCGGCGGCTGGAGCTGGTACACGGGTTCGGCCGCATGGATGTATCGCGCAGCCATCGAGTCGATCTGCGGCTTGCGCGTGCGCGGGGGGCAGATCAGCGTGACGCCGCGCCTGCCGTCGGACTGGGCCCGCGTGCAACTGACGCTGCGCCGCGACGGACGCGTGCACGAACTGATCATCTGCGCGGCGTGGGCGACGCGCGACATCGAAAACGCCGCATCGAGCGGTGCTGTGCAGCTCGAAGAGTCGGAATGGCTCACGCTGCAGGAGGTCGGCGAGCAGTCGCGGCATGTCATCGTGGTGCGCGCAGCGAAACACGTCGCCGGCAGAGTGCTTCAGGCCGATTGAGGTTCGGTGCTCGGGACGTGCGCCTGCGGGTTGCCGCCGTCGTCTTCCCAACGCTGCACCTCGCGCGACTTCTGCGCCGAGCGCTCCGCTGCCTGTCTCAGCAGCACGCCCGCCGTGAGCGCCAACAATCCCATTATGGCGACGACGATCAGACCGTTACGCATGGCCGCATCCTGGTCAGTGATGATGCGAGTTTCGGCCGCGCAGCGGGCGGCGCCGAGCGTGCTTCCACCCTACATCGTGTAGCCCGAGTCCTACAGCGCGCGGGCTATTCCCACTCGATCGTCGCGGGCGGCTTCGACGACACGTCGTACACCACTCGCGAAACGCCGGCGATCTCGTTGATGATCCGGCTCGAAACACGGCCGATCAGGTCGTATGGCAGCTGTGCCCAGCCCGCAGTCATGAAGTCGGTCGTTTCCACCGCGCGCAGCGCGATGACGTGCGCGTAGCGGCGCGCATCGCCGACCACGCCCACCGATCGCACCGGCAGAAACACCGCGAACGCCTGGCTCACCTTGTCGTAATAGCCGGCAGCGCGCAGCTCTTCGATGAAAATCGCATCAGCGCGACGCAGCGTATCCGCGTACTCCGCTTTGATCTCGCCGAGGATTCGCACCCCGAGACCAGGACCCGGGAACGGGTGCCGCATCACCATCGCCTCCGGCAGGCCCAGCGCGAGCCCCACCTGGCGCACTTCGTCCTTGAACAGTTCGCGCAGCGGCTCCACCAGCTTCAGCTTCATGCGTTCCGGCAGGCCGCCGACGTTATGGTGCGACTTGATGACGTGCGCCTTACTGAACCTGGTGGCGGCGGATTCGATCACGTCCGGATAGATCGTGCCTTGCGCCAGCCATTTCACGCCGTCGATCCTGTGAGCCTCGCGATCGAACACGTCGATGAACGTCGCACCGATGATTTTGCGTTTCGCTTCGGGATCGGCAGCACCCTGCAGATTCCGCAGAAATTCCTCCGCGGCGTCGACCACAACCAGATTCAGGTTCAGCGCGTTCGAGGCGGTGAACGTCGCTTCGACCTCTTCGCGTTCACCCTGGCGCAGTAACCCGTGGTCGACGAAAACGCACGTCAGCTGGTCGCCGATGGCGCGCGACAGCAGCGCCGCGACGACGCTCGAATCGACTCCGCCCGACAAGCCGAGCACCACTTTTTCCTTGCCGACCTGCGCGCGTACCGACGCGATCGCGTCGGCGATGATGTTCTGAGGCGTCCACGTACCGCTGCAGCCGCAGATGTCGCGCGCGAAGCGACGGATGATTTCCGATCCATCGGTGGTGTGCGTCACCTCCGGATGAAACTGCACTGCATAGGTGGCGGTGGCCAGGCTCTCCATCGCCGCGATCGGTGCGCTGGCGGTCGACGCGGTAGTTTCGAATCCGTCCGGCAGCACAACCACTTTGTCGCCGTGACTCATCCAGACATCGAGTTCGCCGTCCGTCATCGACGGCAGATTCGAGAGCAGCGACGATCCGTTCGACACCCGAATGCGCGCGTGCCCGAACTCGCGCTTCTGCGAACCCTGCACGCGGCCGCCGAGCTGCTGCGCGAGCGCCTGCATGCCGTAACAGATGCCGAGAAGCGGCGTGCCTTCGTCGCGCAGTTCGAACACCACGTCTGGTATCCGCGGCGTTGCGTCCTCCGTCACCGTCTCGGGGCCGCCCGACAACACGATGCCGCGCGCGCCGAAGTCGCGGATGAAATCCTCGGGCGCATCGAATGGATGAATTTCGCAGTACACCCCGGCTTCGCGGATGCGCCGGGCGATCAGTTGGGTGTATTGGGCACCGAAGTCGATGACCAGAAGTCGCTCGACATGGACGTCGCTAGGCATGGTGTTCCGTTCGGTCAGCTGACCGGATAGTTCGGCGCTTCCTTGGTGATGCTCACGTCGTGAACGTGGCTCTCGATCATGCTGGCGTGCGTCACGCGCACGAATTCCGGGCGCGAGCGCATCGTTTCGATGTCCGGCGAACCGGTGTAACCCATCGCTGCACGCAAGCCGCCCATCAGCTGCAGCACGATCGGGCCCATGGCGCCGCGGTACGGCACGCGGCCTTCGATGCCCTCCGGCACGAGCTTACGCCCGCCGTCATTGCCGAGGTCCTGGAAATACCGATCGCTCGAGCCGTTCGACTGTACCATCGCTCCGAGCGAACCCATCCCGCGATACGACTTGTACGTGCGGCCCTGATACAGCTCGACCTCGCCAGGTGCTTCGTCCGTTCCGGCGAGCAGGCTGCCCACCATCACCACACTGGCGCCGGCAACTAACGCTTTCGCAATGTCGCCGGAGTAGCGTATGCCGCCGTCCGCGATCACCGGAATCCGGTCGGCTTCGAGTTCTTCGGCCACTTCGGAAACGGCCGTTACCTGCGGCACACCGATGCCGGTGACGATGCGGGTGGTGCAGATGCTGCCGGGACCGATGCCGACTTTCACCGAATCGACGCCGGCGTCGGCCAGCGCGCGAGCACCGGCGCGCGTCGCGACATTGCCGCCGATCAGCGACACGTTCGGGTACTTCTGTTTGATCCAGCTGACGCGATCGAGCACGCGCTTGGAATGACCGTGCGCGGTGTCTACCACCATTACGTCCACCCCCGCCTCGATCAGCGCCGCAACGCGGTCGTCAGTATCTGCACCGGTGCCCACGCTGGCGCCGACGCGCAGCCGGCCCAGTTCGTCTTTGCAGGCGTTCGGATACATCCGTGCCTTGTCGATGTCTTTTACCGTAATCAATCCGACGAGTTCGAAGCGATCGTTGGTGATGAGCACCTTCTCGATGCGGTAGCGATGCAACAGGTCGCGGATCTCTTCGGTATCGGCACCTTCGCGCGCGGTCACGAGTTTGTCTTTGCGCGTCATCACTTCGGAGATCTTCACGTCCATGCGTGGCTCGAACCGTACGTCGCGACTGGTGACGATGCCGACGAGTTCGCGGCCGGATACCACCGGAACGCCGGAGATGTTGTGTTCGCGGGTCAGCTTCAGCAGCTCGCCGACGGTGCGATCCGGCGTGATCGTGATCGGATCGCGGATGATGCCGCTTTCGAATTTCTTCACCGAGCGCACTTCCCGCGCCTGCTGCTCGATGGTCATGTTCTTGTGAACGATGCCGATACCGCCTTCCTGCGCCATGGCAACCGCCAGCCGCGCCTCCGTGACGGTGTCCATGGCAGCGGACATCAACGGGATGTTCAACGTGATCGTTCGGGTGAGGCGGGTCTTGAGATCGACATCGGAGGGCAGAACGTGGGACAGGGCAGGCAGCAGCAAAACGTCGTCGAAGGTGAGTGCGTCGTTTGCTATCCGCAACATGGGCGAGGCCTCCTGTGCGAAATTAAACGCGCGATCCTACTCGTCGATCAATGACCTGTAAACGACTTCTGCACATCTTCGCGATCGATGCGCCGCACGTCACGCGCCGCATCTGTAGAATGCCGCGATGCTTCCACGCGACGACGACAAACTCGTATTCACCGTCAGCGAACTGGCCGGTTCGGTCCGCTTCACGCTGGAAGAACGCTTTCCGATGGTGTGGGTGGAGGGCGAGTTGTCGAACCTGCGGGTGCCCGGCTCGGGGCATTGGTACTTCACGCTGAAAGACGATCGCGCGCAATTGCGCTGCGCGATGTTCGCGAACCGCAACCGCTCCGTTCGATTCAAACCGCGCGACGGCATGAAAGTGATCCTGCGCGGGCGCGTGAGTCTGTACGAAGCGCGCGGCGATTTTCAGCTGCTCGCCGACCACCTGGAACTGTCCGGTGAAGGCGCGCTGCGTGCTGCGTTCGATGCGTTGAAACGCACGCTCAGCGATGAAGGTCTGTTCGCCGAAACGCGCAAGCGCCCGTTGCCCGAGTTTCCCACTCATCTCGCGGTGATCAGCTCCCGATCAGGCGCCGCTCTGCGCGACGTGGTGTCGGTGCTGCGCCGTCGTTGCCCCACCCTGCGCGTCACGCTGCTGCCGGTTTCGGTGCAGGGCAACGAAGCGGCACCGCAGATTCTCCAGGCACTCGACCGGGTGTCCGATTGG
>DATJGR010000206.1:0-2962 GCA_035494855.1 Pseudomonadales bacterium
ATGATCAGCGCCGAAGAACTGCACGCCGGCGAAGTGGACAAGATGCTGCGCACGCCCGGCGACATCGCGGCGTATCGCAAACCCTGACGTGCAGGTTCCCGACGGAGCGCGGGGGCGATCCGCTCGAGGCAGCCCGCGGGATTCCGGCGGCGCGCTACCCCGGCGCCGACAGCCTGCTGCTCGCGGGTTCGATCGCGCGCGGCGAGGCCACCGTCACCTCCGATCTCGATCTCGTTGTTCGCGATCGCCGACGAAGTGCTCGCCCCCGACGGCGGGCGGCTGTTCGACGGTCATCGGTCAGAGTCCGATACAGCCTGGCGGCGTCAACCTCCTAAGAGCCTGAGGCCAACGACTGGTGTGCAAATCTGCGCGGCCCCTATACATTCGTGCACAGGGGTGTGCACCGATACGGCGTTATGATCGGAACTTCTTTGCACATTTGCACCGGAGGATCCCGATGTTGGAGCCCATGTCGGAACCGCTGTTGGACTGGTCGGACCTGCAACACTTCCTGGCGCTGGCCACGACCGATTCGCTGCCGAAGGCGGCGGAGCGACTCGGCGTCAACCGCACCACGGTGTCGCGGCGCATCACCGATCTGGAGAAAGCGTTCGGCGCTACGCTGTTCGAGCGGCGCGGACGGAATCTGGTGCTCACGCAGTCTGGCCGCGACGTGCTGGCGGTGGCCGAAGGAATCGACGGCGCGCTGCAGGGTCTCGGGCGCCGTGTGTTCGGTCGCGACGAGCGCATCGAGGGGACTATTCGCGTCACGCTGACGAGCGGCGTGGCGAAACTCATCGCGACCGATGTCGCTGCATTCATGGCGCAGCACCCGCGGCTGATCGTCGAGATGAACGTCACCAACTCGTCCGAAGATCTCGAACTGATGGAAGCGGACATCGCGATTCGACTCACCGAGTCGCCGCCCGAAACGCTGGTGGGCCGCAAACTCGTCGATCTGAACTCGGCGCTCTATGCGGCAACAGGGTCGGCCATCGACCGTTCCACCGAAGTGCCGTTCATCGGTACGGCAGGTGAGCGCGCCATTTCGCCGTGGGCGCGGCAGTGGCTGCCGAAAGCGCGCTTCGTCGCGAGCGCGAGCCACGTCGATGCGTCGAGCGAACTGGTCGCTTCCGGCGCCGGCGTCGGTGAGTTTCCGTGCTACGTCGCCGAAAGCGATCCCCGCCTGATGCGCATCTCCGACGCACATCCGTTCCGCTACCCGCACGCGTGGTTGCTCTATCACCCGCAACTACGCAACGTGCAGCGGGTGCGCACCTTCGCCGATCATCTCGTCGGAGCGTTCAAACGTCTGCGCCCCGCGTTCGAAGGTGGGCTGAAAGCCACCGTCGGTCACAGCTCGCTGGAACTCGCCGTCTGAGTTGCGTGCGGACGGTGCGGCGTGTTGCCGCTCCAGTGTCCGTCGAAGTTCAGGATCTGCGATACCTCGCCCTGCCGTGTGCGGCAGTAGCTGCGCTTCGCCGGGGTGACGTCTGCGTTGATCCAGTATTCGTAGCTGCCGCGTCCGGCGTGGTCGACGAATCGCACCACGTCGAGGTGCGACGCATGACTCGCGTCGGCAGCTGCGTGCGCGCACGCGTTGAGCGCTTCGGTTTCGAGCGTGTTCGCGTTGGCGATTCCCGAAACCGCGAGTGCGGCGGCGAGGCTTGCGCTGCGTATGAGGTCAGATGAATTCATGGTTCTTCTCCGTGGGTAACAGTGAGAAGAACGGTAACGTTGCGCGATCGATCGGTCAGCCAATTGCCTGCAAACGAACGTGCAATTTTGCAGCCGGGATCGCACCTTTATGGAGCCGTTGGTAAACGCGGCGGCGGGGCATGAGCGTTTCGATCGGAAGGAAGCGGTGGCGAACCGGGGCAGCTTGACCGGAGCCGGGCGTTTTGCCGTCATCGATCCACTCGGCGTCTCTCTGGGGTCGGACGGTAATATTCGGCAGAATAGCGCCTTCCACGCGCGTCGCGCGTTCAATTCGATGAGGCCGTCGATGACTACAACCGCTTCGTTGGTCGCCCGTCGCGATCGCGCGCTCGGTACGGGTGCGCAGCTCTTTTACACCAAGCCGCTGCACATCGTCCGCGGTGACGGCGTGTATCTGTTCGACGCCGACGGCCGCCGCTACGTGGACATGTACAACAACGTACCGTGCGTGGGGCACGCCAACCCGCAGGTCGTGGAGGCGATGGCGAAGCAGCAGGCGACACTGAACGTGCACAGCCGCTATCTGCACGAAGGCATCGTCGAGTTTGCGGAGCGGCTGGCGAAACTGCACGAGCGCGCCGTCGAGAGCGTAGTGTTCAGCTGCTCCGGCACCGAGGCGAACGAAGTGGCGTTGCGTATGGCGCGGATCGCCACCGGCAAGCGTGGCATCGTTTGCACCAATGCCACGTACCACGGCAACAGCGAGGCGGTCGGCGTGCTGACCCGCACGCGTGGGGATCAACCGAACGCGACGGACGTGCGCGCGTTTCCGTTTCCGGAGCGATATCGTCCGGTGCTTGCCGGCGTTTCCGACGCGGCGCTCGTCGACGCGTACCTCGAGCGGCTGCAGCGCGAGATCCACTATCTGGAGTCGAACGGCAGCGGTTTCGCCGGTTTGATCGTCTGTTCGATCTTCGCTAACGAAGGTCTCCCGGACGTGCCGCGCGGTTTCATGCCACGCGCTGCCGAAATGGTGCGCGCGGCGGGCGGCCTGGTGATCGCCGACGAAGTGCAGGCCGGCTACTGCAGAACGGGCCGGTGGTGGGGTTACGAGGTCACCGGCTTCACGCCGGACATCGTGGTGACCGGCAAGCCGATGGGTAATGGCCTGCCGCTCGCGGCAACGGCGGCGAGCAAAGCGCTGGTGGACAAGTTCCGCGCCGCCACGCACTACTTCAACACGTTCGCTTCGAGTCCGCTGCAGGCCGCCGTCGGCATGACGGTGCTCGACATCATCGAACGC
>DATJGR010000207.1:0-21852 GCA_035494855.1 Pseudomonadales bacterium
TCGAACTGGGCAGCGTCTGGGGCCGACTCGGCGCGGAAGAGGTGATACTCGAGGCGCTCGAAGACTTTCTTCCGATGGTGGATGCGCGCATCGCCCGAGATGCAAAGAAGATTTTCGAAGCACAGGGTTTGGATGTGCGCCTCGGTGCGCGCGTCATCGGTTCTTCCGTCAAAGGTAAATCGGTCACGGTGACGTATCAGGACAAGGCCGGCGAACAACAGCTGACGTTCGATAAGCTGATCGTCTCGGTGGGCCGACGCCCTTACACGAAAGGGCTGCTCGCACCGGATTGCGGCGTGAATCTCGACGAGCGCGGATTTCTGTTCGTGAACGACGTCTGTGCGACCGACGCGCCCCAGGTGTACGCGGTGGGCGACAGCGTTCGCGGGCCGATGCTTGCGCACAAAGGTATGGAAGAAGGTGTGATGGTCGCGGAGCGCATTGGCGGCAAGAAGCCGATGGTTAACTACGACTGCATACCGTCGGTCGTCTACACGCACCCGGAGATCGCGTGGGTCGGCAAAACCGAACAGGAAGTGAAGAGCAGTGGCGAAGCGTACAACGTCGGCAGCTTCAATTTCTCCGCCAACGGTCGCGCACTGGCTGCGGCCGACTCGGAGGGGTTGGTGAAAGTCGTCGCGGACGCGGAGTCGGATCGGATCCTCGGCGTTCACATCCTGGGTCCGCAAGCCTCGGAGTTGATCGCACAAGCGGTGATTGCAATGGAGTTCTCGGCGAGCGCTGAAGATCTGGCGTTGACGATGTTCGCGCATCCGACGCTCTCGGAAGCGGTGCACGAGGCTGCGTTGGGGGTGGCCGGCCACGCGATTCACACGATCAATCGAAAAAAGAAAACGTAACGGAACCACATACATGAATCTGCACGAATACCAAGCAAAACAGCTTTTTGCCGAATATGGTCTGCCCGTTTCGACCGGGTATGCGGTCGATACACCGCAAGCCGCGGTCGAGGCGGCGAAGAAAATCGGCGGGAACAAATGGGTGGTCAAAGTTCAGGTGCACGCGGGAGGCCGTGGCAAGGCCGGCGGCGTGAAACTGGCGGACACAACGGCCGAAGTAGAAGCGTTCGCGAAGAAATGGCTGGGTAAACGTCTCGTGACGATACAGACCGACGAACACGGCCAGCCCGTCAGCAAGATCTACGTCGAGAGTTGCACCGACATCGAACGTGAACTGTATCTCGGGGCGGTGATCGACCGCGCAACGCGTCGCGTCGTATTCATGTCGTCGACCGAAGGCGGCATCGAAATCGAAAAGGTCGCGGAAGAGACGCCGGAAAAGATCATTCGAACGACCATCGACCCGTTCGTCGGTGCACAACCGTATCAAGGCCGCGAGATCGCATTCGCGCTCGGACTGAAGGGCGCGCAGGTGAATCAGTTCGCCAATCTATTCGTGAACCTGTCGCGGTTGTTCCACGAGTGCGACTGCTCGCTTCTCGAAGTGAATCCGCTGGTCATCACGAAGGCCGGCAACATCCATTGTCTCGACGCCAAGGTGAACATCGACGGGAATGCGCTGTTCCGTCAGAAGCGGCTGGCCGCCATGCACGACGTGAGCCAGGAAGACGAACGCGAAGGACTCGCTGCGAAGTTCAACCTCAACTACGTCGCGCTCGACGGCAACATCGGTTGCATGGTGAACGGGGCGGGATTGGCGATGGGCACCATGGACCTCGTGAAGACTCACGGCGGGCAGCCGGCGAACTTTCTCGATGTGGGCGGTAGCGCCAGCAAGGAATCGGTAGGCGAAGCATTCAAGATCATTCTCTCCGACAAGAACGTCAAAGCGGTGTTGATCAACATCTTCGGCGGTATCGTAAGTTGCGTGACGATTGCCGACGGCATCATCGCGGCTGTGAAGGAAGTGGGCGTGAACGTTCCCGTTGTGGTCCGCTTCGAAGGAAACAATTCCACTAAGGGGTCGGCCCGGTTGGCTGAAAGCGGGCTCAACATCATTGCCGCGAAGACTCTGGTAGATGCGGCCAAAAAAGTAGTGAAGGCAGCCGGGGGCAAAGCATGAGCATTCTGATCAACAAGCGCACCAAGGTGATCTGCCAGGGCTTCACCGGCGCGCAAGGCACGCTCCACAGCGAACAGGCGTTGGCTTATGGCACCAGACTCGTCGGTGGCGTTACGCCCGGCAAAGGCGGTACGAAGCACCTCGGGTTGCCGGTGTTCGATACGGTTCACGATGCAGTAGAGGCCACCGGCGCGACGGCGTCGGTAATTTACGTACCCGCGCCGTTCAGCAAAGACTCGATCCTCGAAGCCATCTCCGCGGGGCTGAAGCTGGTGGTGTGTATCACCGAAGGCATTCCCACGCTCGACATGCTGGCGATCAAAGCGCGGCTCGCCGTGAGCCAGACGCGTTTGATCGGCCCGAACTGCCCCGGTGTCATCACGCCGGGCGAGTGCAAGATCGGCATCATGCCGGGAGACATTCACCTGCCGGGACGCGTCGGCATCGTGTCCCGTTCCGGCACGCTGACGTACGAGGCGGTCAAACAAACGACCGATCGTGGGTTCGGCCAGAGCAGCTGCGTCGGCATCGGCGGTGATCCGATACCGGGCAGCCACTTCATCGACATTCTGGCGCTGTTCGAGAAAGACCCGGCCACCGAAGCGATCGTGATGGTCGGCGAGATCGGCGGCACGGCGGAGGAAGAAGCGGCGGCATTCATCAAGGAGAACGTCAGCAAGCCTGTGGTGTCGTACATTGCCGGCGTAACGGCGCCGCCGGGCAAACGAATGGGTCACGCGGGCGCCATCATCGCCGGTGGTAAAGGTACTGCCGACGAGAAGTTCGCTGCGTTGAAGGGCGCCGGTGTGAAGACCGTACGCAGCCTTGCCGACATCGGCAGCGCACTTGCGAAGGTCACCGGATGGAAGTGAACCGGCTTGATTTACCGCGGGACATCCCCATAAAAGCGGCTGTTTTGTTAGCACGCGGAGCGGTGCCATGGCAGAGGTGAAACAGGCCGAACAAACCCTCGGATTTCAGGCAGAGGCGAAGCAGCTCCTGCAGTTGATGATCCACTCCCTGTATTCGAACAAGGAGATTTTCCTGCGGGAGTTGATCTCGAATGCGTCCGACGCGGTCGACAAGCTCCGGTTCGAGGCGCTCGAGCGACCGGCGCTGCTGGAAGAAGACGCCGACCTGCGCATCCGCATCTCGGTCAACGAAGAAGCGAAAACCATCACCATCTCCGATAACGGCATCGGTATGTCGCGCGAAGAGGCGATCGCGAACCTGGGCACGATCGCGAAATCGGGCACGGCGGAGTTTCTGTCGAAGCTCTCGGGTGATCGGAAGAAAGACGCTGCATTGATCGGTCAATTCGGTGTCGGTTTCTACAGCGCGTTCATCGTGGCCGACAGCGTAGACGTACTGACGCGACGCGCCGACGAGCCCGACGACGCTGCGACGCGTTGGCGTTCGAGCGGAGAGTCCGACTTTACGGTTGCGGCTGATACGAAGGCGACTCGCGGCACCGACGTTACGCTGCATCTGAAGGACGATGCGAAAGATTTCGCAGACGGCTACCGATTGCGCACCATCGTGCGCAAGTACTCCGATCACATCGGGGTCGCGGTGGAGATGGAGAAGCAGTCTGTCGAAGCCGAAGACGAGAAATCCACGAAGAAGAAGGAGAAGGCGGTCGTCGAGTGGGAACCGGTCAATTCAGCGAAGGCGCTGTGGACGCGTCCGCGCACCGAGATCTCCGACGACGAATACAAGGAGTTCTACAAGCACGTTTCGCACGACTTCGACGATCCGCAGACGTGGAGCCACAACAAGGTCGAAGGCAAGCTCGAATACACGAGCCTGCTGTACGTGCCGAAGCACGCACCGTTCGACCTTTGGAACCGCGACGCGCCGCGCGGTCTCAAGCTCTACGTGCAGCGCGTGTACATCCTCGATCAGGCCGAGCAGTTCCTGCCGTTGTATCTGCGCTTCATCAAAGGCGTGCTCGATTCGAACGATCTGCCGCTGAACGTATCGCGCGAGCTGCTGCAGGAGGACGAGCGCGTTCAGAGTATCAAGAGTGCACTGACCAAGCGCGTGCTCGACATGCTGTCGAAACTGGCTGCGTCGGAGCCCGATGCCTATCGCAGCTTCTACAAGGATTTCGGCGAAGTCCTGAAGGAAGGTCCCGCGGAAGACTTCACCAATCGCGAGGCGATCGCGAAGCTGCTGCGGTTTTCGTCGACCCACACCGACGACGAACAGCCGACTGTTACGCTCGAAGATTACGTTTCGCGAATGAACGATGGTCAGAAGGAGATCTTCTACATCTGCGCAGACAACTTCGCGACCGCGAAAGGCTCTCCACAACTGGAGTTGCTGCGTAAACGCGGCGTCGAAGCGCTGCTGCTGCATGAGCGGCTCGACGACTGGCTGATGTCGACGCTGAGCGAGTTCGACGGAAAGCGATTCAGAGACATCGCGCGCGGTGAGCTCGAGCTTCCCGGTGCGGACGACGACGCGCAGGAAGAGGTTGCCGAGAAAGTCGGCGACGAGTTGTTGAAGCGGCTCAAGACAGTACTCGCCGACAAGGTTGCCGAGGTGCGGCGATCGAAGCGTCTGACGACGTCGGCGGCCTGCCTGGTGCTCGACGAGCATGCCATGGGCGCGCAGATGCGTCGGATCATGGAAGCGGCCGGACAACGCGTTCCCGACGCGAAGCCGAACTTCGAAATCAACCCATCGCACCCGCTCGTTGGGAGGCTCGATGCCGAGGTCGACGAAAACCGGTTCCGAGAACTGGCGCTCGTGCTGTTCGATCAGGCCGCGTTGGCGGATGGCGGCCAGTTGAGCGATCCGGCCGCGTATGTGACGAGATTGAATGCGTTGCTGCTGGAGTTGCTCGGCGGCCGCGGTTGACGGACCAACCATTGAACGCGTGGGACGAACTGGAAACCGTAGGGGACTATCTGCGCTGGATGGCGACGAAGCTGTCGCGCGCGGACGTTCATTACGGTCACGGTACCGATAACGCGTGGGACGAAGCGCTGGCGCTGCTGTGCGGCCGCCTGGGCATCGCAGCGGAGAAGGTCGAGTTCGTGCTTGGCTCGAAATTGACGGGCGCGGAGCGGCGCGAACTCGTTCGCCTGCTGGAGCGCCGTATCGTGCACCACGTGCCGGTGCCGTATCTGGTCGGTGAGGCGTGGTTTGCCGGACGCCGTTATCTGATCGAGCCCGGTGTGCTGATCCCGCGGTCGCCGATCGCCGAGTTGATCACGTCGGAATTCGCGCCCTGGTTGGGTCGTTTTCCCGATCGGATCCTGGATCTCTGTACCGGCTCCGGTTGCATCGGCATCGCATGCGCGCATGCGTTCCCGTATGCGGAGGTCGTGCTATCGGACATCGACGACGGCGCGTTGACGTTGGCGGCTCGAAACGTATCACTGCATCGGGTCGGCGATCGGGTCTCCGTGGCTCGCGCCGATGTATTCGAGGGCCTCGACGTGTCGACCTTCGACCTCATCGTGACGAATCCCCCGTATGTCGACGCGCTCGACCTCGCAGCGCTGCCGGCCGAGTACCGGCACGAGCCAACGCGTGCGCTTGCGGCTGGCGACGATGGGCTCGACATCATCCGACGGATTCTATCGGGCGCGCGGCGCTGGCTCGCCGAAGACGGCGTGTTGGTCGGCGAAGTCGGCAGCAGCGCCGACAACCTGCTGGTGGCGTTTCCCGAACTGCCATTTGTCTGGCCCGAACTGCAACACGGCGGACACGGCGTGTTCGTTCTCGAGGCATCCGGGTTGTCTTGATCTGGGTGAGCGCCGATACTGCGCGCGGCGCTTCGGACAGCGTTAATGGGTGACCGACGGTGCCGGGCACAGTCCGCCACTTATTCCGAGCAACGATCTGCATCGGACGAGTTCTATGGCAGGCAATACGTTCGGAAGAACATTCACCGTTACGACTTTCGGTGAAAGTCACGGGCCGTCTATCGGCGCGATCGTGGATGGCTGTCCGCCGGGATTGCCCCTCAACGAGTCCGATCTGCAGGGCGACCTGGATCGCCGCCGCCCCGGGCAATCGAAGTACACCACGCAGCGCGACGAAGCCGATGAGGTGCGGATACTTTCCGGTGTATTCGAAGGCGTCACGACAGGCACGCCGATCGGCATGGTGATCGACAACACCGACCAACGCAGCCGCGACTACAGCAAGATCCAGGACGTTTTCCGTCCCGCACACGCCGATTACACCTACCAGAAAAAGTACGGCATTCGCGACTATCGCGGCGGCGGCCGCTCGTCGGCACGCGAGACGGCGATGCGGGTGGCGGCAGGCGCCATCGCGAAAAAATACCTGGCGCAGCAGTTTGGCGCATCGGTGCGCGGCTACCTCGCACAGATCGGTACCATCCGACCGCAAACGATCGATTGGAACGAAGTCGACCGCAATCCATTCTTCTGCCCTGACGCGGAGGCGGTTCCAAAGATCGCCGAGTTCATCGAGCGGTTGCGCAAGGATGGCGATTCGATCGGCGCACGCGTGACCGTTGTCGCCAGCGGCGTGCCGGTGGGTTTGGGCGAACCGGTTTTCGACAAGCTCGACGCCGACATCGCGCGTGCGTTGATGAGCATCAATGCGGTGAAAGGTGTGGAACTCGGTGCCGGCTTCGACGTCGTGCAGCAACGCGGTACCGAGCATCGCGACGAAATGACTTCAACCGGATTTCTGAGCAACAACGCGGGCGGAGTGCTGGGCGGAATCTCCACGGGGCAGGACATCGTCGCGAGCATTGCGCTCAAGCCGACATCGAGCCTGCGGTTGCCGGGACGGAGCCTCAACGAGCAGGGTGAGGAAGTGGAAGTGGTCACCACCGGACGGCACGATCCGTGTGTGGGAATACGCGCCACACCGATCGCTGAGGCGATGCTGGCGCTCGTGCTGATGGACCATCTGATGCGTCAGCGGGCGCAGAACCCGAGTTGGCTCGACGGCGCCTGATCGCGCCATTGCGTGGTCGTTAGTCCGCGAAGTTTCGAAGAACCTCGAGAAACGCGTTTGCTGGATTCGACAACGTGCGCGCGGGATTGGTGATGGCCCCGAGATCGCGGCCGAGCAACTCGCAGTCGACGTCGAGGCGTACCAGTGGCGCTCGAACCATCGTCGCTGGCAACACGCTCCAACCGAGCCCGATGCCGACCAGCATGCCGATCGTCTCCAGATAGTTGGTCGCCATCGCCGTGCGCAACGGCAATCCGGCGCGGGTAAAGCGTTCGGCAACGATGCGGCCGGTGTAAGTGCCGAGACCTGGAAGAATCGCCGGAAATGTCGATAGTCGATCGAGCGCGATGCGCCTCTGCGTAGCAAGTGGGTGATCGGCGGCGACGGTGAACGCGAGAGGATCGTGCCACAGCCGTTCGCTCTTCAGCTTCGGTTCCGGCTGCGGCGCCAGCGTAACGACCGCGAGCTCCGTGCGGCCGTTGCGTACCAGTTCATGTGCGGCTTCGGAGTCGACGAACTCGATGTCGAGCTCGACATCAGTGAATCGTTGGGAGAACGCTTTGAGTACGGGCGCGAGACGGTGTAATCCGACGTGGTGGCTGGTCGCCAACGCCAGGCGACCGTCGATGCGCCGATGCAAATTGCGCAACATCACTTCCGTGTCGGCTAGTCCGCTCAGCAACTCGATCGCGCGTGGCTTCAGCAACGCGCCGGCTTCAGTCAGGTAAACGCGCTTGCCGACGCGGTCGAACAACGACACGCCGACGCTGGCCTCGAGCGCTTGGATGCGCTTCGTGATGGCGGGCTGCGTGAGGTGGAGTTGCTCGGCCGCGCGCGAAAAAGAGGCGTTATCGGCGACGGCGATGAAAGCTCGTAGTTCATTCCATTGCATGATCGAACTTATGAAAATAATGAATTTGTCTTATTTGAAGGGCGATCCTACCATGGCCGCCCTTTGACGGAAGGCGGGCAACTGTGGCTCAAACCCTGTACGACAAGATCTGGCGCGATCACCTCGTGACCGAACGCGAGGATGGAACGGGTCTGCTCTACATCGATCGCCATCTGTTGCACGAAGTGACGTCGCCTCAGGCGTTCGACGGGCTCAAGCTGGCCGGGCGTCGACCGTGGCGCATCGACGCCAACCTGGCAACGCCCGACCACAACGTGCCGACCACCGACCGCGAACTCGGTATCGACGGAATCACCGACGAGACGTCGCGAATCCAGGTGGTCACGCTCGACGACAACTGTCGCGACTTCGGCATTCCGCAGTTCGATATCCGCGACGTTCGTCAGGGAATCGTTCATGTGGTGGGTCCCGAACAAGGCGCGACGTTGCCGGGGATGACGATCGTCTGCGGCGACTCGCACACGTCCACGCACGGCGCGTTCGGGGCGTTGGCGCAAGGCATAGGCACGTCCGAAGTGGAGCACGTTCTGGCGACCCAATGCCTGGTTCAGCGGAAAACCGGCAACATGGAAATCCGTACGGTCGGTACGTTGGGGCGTGGCCTCTTCGCCAAGGATCTCGTGCTCGCGATCATCGGACGGATCGGCACTGCAGGCGGCACCGGGCAGACGCTGGAGTTTCGTGGGCCGGCGATCGAAGCGCTGACGATGGAAGGCCGGATGACGGTGTGCAATATGGCAATCGAGGGTGGCGCGCGAGCAGGATTGATTGCTGTCGACGATGTGACGTTCGGCTACCTGAAGGGGCGGCCGTTCGCACCGAAGGACGAGATGTGGGATGCCGCGGTCGACTATTGGCGGACGCTGAACACGGATTCCGATGCTGTGTTCGACCGATCGGTCACGATCGACGCGGCCGCGCTCGAACCGCAGGTCACCTGGGGAACGTCGCCTGAACTCGTCACAGGGATCTCGGGCCGGGTGCCGGATCCGAATTCGTATACGGAGCCGGCCAGGAAGGAGTCGGTCGAGCGCGCCCTGGTCTACATGGGGCTGGAGCCGGGGTGCGCGTTGACCGATGTCGAAGTCGATCGCGTGTTCATCGGATCCTGTACCAATGCCCGCATCGAAGACTTGCGCGCGGCCGCCACAGTGGTTCGCGGGCGAAAGGTCTCGTCCCGGATCCGGCAGGCGATGGTCGTCCCGGGCTCCGGTCTCGTGAAGCGCCAGGCCGAGGAGGAGGGACTCGCGCGCGTGTTCCTCGACGCCGGATTCGAGTGGCGCAGTCCCGGATGCTCGATGTGTCTCGCGATGAACGCTGATCGGCTCGAACCAGGCGAACGGTGCGCCGCGACTTCGAACCGGAACTTCGAAGGACGCCAGGGCCACGGTGGCCGCACCCATCTCGTCAGCCCGGCGATGGCCGCGGCCGCAGCGGTGGCCGGTCATTTCACCGACGTGCGAGACCTGCTCGGAGCGACGACATGAAGCCTTTTACTACGCTGACCGGTACCGTGGTTCCGCTCGATCGCGCGAACGTCGATACCGACCAGATCATCCCGAAACAGTTTCTGAAATCGATCCGGCGCGTCGGCTTCGGCGAGAATCTGTTCGATGCATGGCGGTTCCTGGACGAAGGCGCGATGGGCCAGACGCCGAACGAACGTCGCATCAACCGCGAGTTCGTGTTGAACCAATCACGCTACCAGGGCGCGTCGATTCTGATCGCGCGTGCGAACTTCGGCTGCGGGTCGAGCCGGGAGCACGCGGTATGGGCGCTCGAGGAATATGGGATTCGGTGCGTTCTGGCGCCGAGTTTCGCCGACATATTCTTCAATAATTGCTTTAAGAACGGTGTTTTACCTATTGTTTTGGATGAGAAAACAATAGATGAGATCTTCCATCAGGTCGCGAGCGCGCCTGGGTACGCTCTGATGGTCGACTTGCCCAACCAGACGATCGTCCATCCCGACGGCTCCCGAACGGGCTTCCACGTGGAACCTCACCGCAAACATTGTCTCGTCCACGGGCTCGACGATATCGGCCTGACATTGCAAGCCGAACGCGAAATCCGAGCTTTCGAAGTGAAACACCGGGCGCTGCGGCCATGGTTGTTTAAATCGAACTCTTAGGAAGAACACGTAAGTTCACGATATGAAAAAGAAAGTCTTGATCGTGCCTGGCGATGGCATTGGCCCCGAAGTGATATCTCAGGCTGTGCGGGTCATGGTAGCGGCAGCGCCCGTGGCGGGCCTCGAACTCCAGGTAGACGAAGCGCTGCTCGGCGGCCGTGCCATCGACGAAAAAGGCGCGCCGCTGCCCAAGGAGACGCTGGCGGCCGCCAAAACATCCGACGCAGTGCTGCTGGGCGCGGTCGGCGGTCCGCGTTGGGATTCGCTGCCGATGCAGCAGCGTCCCGAACGCGGTTTGCTGGATTTGCGCGCGGGTCTCGAACTGTTCGCGAATCTGCGACCGGCGCTGTTGTTCGGCCCGCTGGCGGACGCATCGTCGCTGAAGCGTGAACTGGTTGAGGATCTCGACGTCCTCATCGTTCGCGAACTCACCGGCGGCATCTACTTCGGCGAGCCGCGCGGCATCGAATTGGTCGATAACCTGCGGCGCGGGTTCAACACCGATGTCTACGACGAAACGGAGATCGCCCGCATCGGTCGCGTCGCATTCGACCTGGCGCGCAAGCGCAGTCGGCGCGTGTGTTCGGTGGACAAGGCGAACGTGCTCGAAGTCACACAGCTGTGGCGGGAAGTGATGATAGAGGTTGCCGTCGACTATCCCGACGTCGAACTGAGCCACATGTATGTAGACAACGCCGGTATGCAGCTCGTCCGCCGGCCCAAGCAGTTCGACGTGATCGTCACCGGCAACATGTTCGGCGACATACTTTCCGATGTGGCGGCAATGCTCACCGGTTCGCTCGGCATGCTGCCTTCTGCCTCGCTGGGTTCCGACGGACGCGGACTCTACGAGCCGGTGCACGGATCTGCGCCGGACATCGTCGGCCGCGGCATTGCCAATCCGTTAGCGACGATCCTCTCGGTTGGAATGATGTTCCGATATACCTTCGGCGCCATCGAAGTGGCCGCGCGGATCGATCGCGCCGTGCAGCGTGTGCTCGAGCGCGGCTTGCGTACGCCGGACATCCTGCCGGAGGAAGCGGCCGGTTTGCAGCGCGTGGGTACGGAAGAGATGGGACAAGCGGTTATGGATGCGTTCGCACAGGGAGACAGATGATGCGGCAGGTCAATGTAGCCGTGGTCGGCGCGACCGGTGCGGTCGGCGAGGCGATGATCGAAATTCTGGAAGAGCGCAACTTCCCGGTGAGGGAGTTGTACCTGCTCGCGAGCGAGCGCTCGGAAGGCAAGGTAATCAGATTCGGAGGTCGTTCCATTCGAGTGAAGCGGCTGGACCAGTTCGACTTCGCCGGCGTCGATATCGGACTGTTCTCGGCCGGGGGCGCGATCTCGGCCGACTTTGCGCCGAAGGCGGCTGAAGCGGGCTGCGTCGTCATCGACAATACGTCTCAGTTCCGCTACGACGACGCCATTCCGCTGGTGGTGCCGGAAGTGAATCCGCACGCGATCGTGAAGCGCCATCCCGGCGGAATCATCGCAAATCCCAACTGCTCGACGATCCAGATGGTCGTCGCGTTGAAGCCGATATTCGATGCGGTCGGCATTGAGCGCATCAACGTTGCGACGTATCAATCGGTGTCGGGCGCGGGAGCGAAAGGCATTCGAGAACTCGCGGGTCAAACCGCGGATCTGTTGAACGCGAAGCCGATCGAGCCGAAAGCGTTTTCACGCCAGATCGCGTTCAACGTCATTCCGCACATCGACGTCTTCCAGGACAACGGTTACACCAAGGAAGAAATGAAGATGGTCTGGGAGACGCGCAAGATTCTCGAAGCGCCAGACATTCTCGTGAATCCTACGTGCGTTCGTGTGCCGGTTTTCTATGGCCATTCGGAAGCCGTGCACATCGAGACGCGCGATAAGCTGAGTGCCGCCGATGCCCGCAAGCTGCTGGCGAACGCGCCGGGCGTTCAAGTACTCGACGAACGCAAGAACGGTGGCTACCCGACAGCGGTTGTCGATGCCGCGGGAAAGGATCCGGTGTGGGTCGGACGCATACGCGAAGACATCTCACATCCGCGCGGACTCGATCTCTGGATCGTTTCCGACAATGTCCGTAAAGGGGCGGCCCTGAACAGTGTACAAATCGCGGAGCTTTTGCTAAAAGAACAGCAATAAGTGTTACTTACTGCACTCTTTGAACGCCTCTTCTAAGTTATGTTTGTTCGGCATCGCGTCGGCGCCTTCGGGCGCCGAATCGCTATGCAAGGTGATGTCACAGGTATCGGGTTTGGCGCGGCCTGTGTACGTTCCGGCGTTCGTCATCAATGGACGGGATCGAACCTCGGATCGGCGCGGCTCGATAAATCGAAGGACACGACTATGGCTCGCAGGTTGGCACTTGGTTACGCCCTGATTGCGACCGTCTGGTGCGCTCAGGCCTTTGCGCTGGGGCTGGGTGACATCACGATTCACTCGGCGCTGAACCAGAAACTCGACGCAGAAATCGAGTTGCTCGAGACCCGCGGCATGACCGAGTCGGAGATCGTCGCGCAACTCGCGTCATCGGACGATTTCAAGCGCGTTGGCATCGAGCGTTTCTTCTTTCTGACCAGCTTGCAGTTCCATGTGGAAATGCGTGACCAAGGTCGCGCCGTACTGCGTGTCAGCAGTGCGCAGCCGATGACCGAGCCTTATCTGAATTTCCTCGTTCAGGTCATCTGGCCAAACGGCCGGCTGCTGAAGGAGTACACGGTTCTGCTCGATCCACCCACTTATAAGGAGCAGCCCGCGCCGGCCGTCGCCAGTCCGGGTCGCAGCGACAAAGGCGGAGGACCCGCCGGTCGCGTCGAACGGACACCGACGAGACCCGATTCACAGGTTTCCCTCAGTAGTGCACCCCGTTCGACCCAGCCCGCGACCCGACCTCAACTTCCCTCAGATCGACTCAGCGGCGACAGCTATGGCGTCACCGATCGAGACGACACGTTGTGGAAGATTGCGCAGCGCACGCGTCCGTCCGAAAACGTGACGGTGCAGCAGAGCATGCTGGCCATCACGCGGATGAATCCGGAAGCGTTCATCGGCGGCAACATCAACCTGCTGAAAGCGGGCTATACGTTGCGTCTTCCGAAGGAAGCTGACATTCAGGCAATCTCGAACGCAGAAGCGTTGAGTGAGGTCGCGTCTCAGAATCAGGCATGGCAGGCGTATCGACGGGGTGAAGGTCTCGCGAGCGTGGCCCCAACCTCGACTCCTCCGACAGACGCGAACCAGGCACTTGCAGGTCAGGTCGACGCTACCGCGAAGAAGTCCGTGGCCGTGGCACCGCAGGGACCCGATGGCGAGCTGCGCATCGTCGCGGGCGACGCATCGGACCATGGGTCGGGCGGCGGCAACGCCGATACGGCCGCGCTCGAAGGCCAACTCGCCGCTGCCAAGGAAGAAGCGGATCGCCTCGCCCTGGAACGCGACGATGCCGTCGCGCGCCTCGACAAAGCAACGTCGCAGGCGGAACAGACTCAGCGGCAGATCGAAGTGCGCGATCAGCAGATTGCGCAGATGCAGGAACAGTTGAAGGCGGCGAAGAGTGCGGCCGCCGCGGCACCGGCGCCTGCGAAGAAACAGGAAGGCGGTGGCGGAATCGCGGCGCTTCTGGCATCGCCGTTCGTGTTGGCCGGCGCTGCGATCGTGCTGGTGCTGATCGTCGTCGCAGGAATGATGCGTGCGCGGAGCCGGCGTCGCGACCACGAGGAAATGACTGCGTTCGAGGAGGTCGAGCCTGCACGGTCCACCGCCTCGCGAATGCACCCTCGCCTCGACGAGATGGACGATCAAGATATCGAACCCGAAGCACCCGCGCTGCGACAGGAAGAAGAACACGAAACGGCGCCGCACCACGAAGGCGCGCAAACGAGCGACGTGATCGGGGAGGCAGACATCTACATCGCGTACGGCCGCTACCCGCAGGCCGTCAGCCTGTTGCTCGGCGCGCTCGACGACGACCCCAACCGCTCCGACGTTCGCGTCAAGCTGCTCGAGGTATACGCCGAAACCAAGGACGAGTCGGGCTTCGAGACGCATATGAGCGAGCTGCTGACGCGTTGCGACGACAACGAGCTGCTGCTCGAGGCGCGCGAACTGGAGGCGAAACTGCGTGAAAATGCTCCGGCGGCGGCCGTTGCCGCAACGGAAGACGACGCGGTTGCGGGCAACCTCGATGACTTCCAGCTCGACCTCGACGCAGACGAAGCGGACGAGGACGACGGGGCTCCGACGACGCGAACGAACGTGTCCAGCGAGCGCGTGGAGCGCGCATCGGATGATCTGGGCGGAGACCTCGGGATCGACTTCAAGGCAGACGACGAACCGACGATGCTGCGCACGCACACGTCTTCTGCGCGCGTGAAGCAGGAACTCGGCGACGTTGCCGTGGCGGCAGACGAAGGTGACGACTTCGATCTCGAAGATCTGGAGTTCGAACCTGCTGCGCGCAACGACGCGAAGCTGCGAGCGGGCAGCGGCGAAGAAACGGACGACGCGTTCGAATTCCTGAACGAGGAGGACGCGGCCACCACCAAGCTCGATCTCGCGAGGGCCTACATCGACATGGGCGATGAAGACGGCGCGCGCGAAATCCTGACGGAGGTGCTGCAGGAAGGCAGCAGCGAACAACAGCAGACGGCGAACGAACTTCTGGCCAAGCTCGGCTAGCCGTATCGATTCGCTGCGCGTAGCGGCCGGTCGTGCATCACATCGCGTTAGGCGTCGAATACGACGGCCACGCCTTTCATGGGTGGCAGCGTCAACCGGGTCAGCGCTCGGTTCAGCAGACGCTCGAGGAGGCGTTGTCGAAGATCGCCGACCAACCCGTGAAGGTGACGGCGGCAGGTCGCACCGACGCCGGGGTGCACGCGACGCAACAGGTAGCCGCCTTCACTACACCGGCGAAACGCCCCGATAGCGCTTGGATTCGCGGCACGAACAGCTTACTGCCCGACGAATTGAGTGTGCGCTGGGCGGTGCCGGTGCCGGCCGATTTTCACGCACGCTACAGCGCAACCGGCCGGCGTTACCAGTACGTCTTCCTCGAGGCCGAGCGTGTACCGTCGATCGGCAGACACTATGTCACGTGGTCGATCGCACGCCTCGATGACTCGGCAATGCACGCTGCCGCGCAGCAGTTGATCGGTGAGCACGACTTCACCTCCTTCCGCAGCGCCTCGTGTCAGGCCAAATCGCCGTTTCGATGCGTATTCGCCGTCGCGGTGCGGCGCTTCGCCGACTTCGTGGTTCTCGACATCACTGCCAATGCGTTCCTGCAGCACATGGTGCGCAACATTGCCGGTGCGCTGCTGCAGGTGGGCCGCGGTGAGCGCGCGGTGGGTTGGGTCGGAGAGGTGCTGACAGCGCGGAACAGGAACCTGGTCGGTGCAACTGCTCCGCCGACAGGTCTCTATCTCGTCGACGTCCGATATGGGGCCTTCGAACTGCCGCGAGGCGAACCGCCGCTGATCCTCCGAGCCTTGGGCGACGTCTGGTAGACTACCGCGCTTTTTCCAGGCCTTGCGATGCGCGTTAGAGCGAAAATCTGCGGCATTACGCGTTTGGCGGACGCCCAGGCTGCCATCGCGGCCGGATGCGATGCGCTCGGTTTCAACTTCCATGAGTCGAGTCCTCGCTACATATCACCCGCGAAAGCCAGAGCGATCATCGAGGTGGTACCGCCGTTCGTGTCGTGTGTCGGCTTGTTCGTCGACGCAACCTCGGACGAAGTGCGACGCAGCGCCGAAGCCGCGGGCGTTGGTCTGCTGCAGTTTCACGGCGACGAAACCGACGCGGATTGCGCAGGCGTCGGGTATCCCTTCATCAAGGTCATACGCGTAACAGGACCGATAGACGCAACCGCTTTGGCGCGACGTTACCCGCGTGCGACGGCGTTGCTGTTCGACTCCGGCACCGCGACAAAACCGGGCGGAACCGGCATGACGTTCGACTGGTCGTGGTGGCCCGGCGCCAGTTCGATGCCGCTGATCCTCGCAGGTGGGCTGACACCTGACAATGTCGCAGAGGGGATTCGGAGGACGCGTCCGTACGCGGTGGACGTCAGCAGCGGGGTGGAGAGTTCGACGAAGGGGGAGAAGGACGTGCAGAAGCTCCAGCAATTCATGACCGAGGTGCAGCGTGCGCGAGGGAACTAACGACCTGTATGAGGCACCGACTCGCGACGGGCACTTCGGCAGGTATGGCGGACGATTCGTCGCGGAAACCCTGTTTCACGCGCTCGACCAGCTGGATGCTCTCTACCAGGAGCTCAAAGAAGACCCCGACTTCCGGCGAGAGCTGGCGCAGGACCTGTCTCAGTACGTTGGTCGGCCGACGCCGCTATACGCGGCGGAGCGCCTGACGCGTGAACTCGGGGGCGCGCAGATATTCCTCAAGCGCGAGGACCTCAATCACACCGGTGCGCACAAGATCAACAACACAGTCGGACAGGCGTTGTTGGCGAAACGCATAGGCAAGCGACGCATCATTGCTGAAACGGGTGCGGGCCAACACGGCGTGGCCACCGCAACGGTCGCGGCGCGGCTGGGTCTCGAGTGCCAGGTCTATATGGGTTCGGAAGACATCAAGCGGCAGAGTCTCAACGTTTACCGTATGAAGCTATTGGGCGCGGAAGTGGTACCCGTCACTTCGGGTTCGCGGACGCTAAAGGACGCGATGAACGAGGCGATGCGCGACTGGGTGACCAACGTCGACGATACGCACTACATCATCGGCACCGTGGCTGGTCCGCACCCATACCCGATGATGGTCCGCGACTTTCAGTCGGTGATCGGCCAGGAGGCGCGCGCACAGTGTTTACAACAGACCGGTCGGTTGCCCGATACGCTCGTTGCGTGCGTGGGGGGCGGATCGAATGCGATCGGTCTGTTCTATCCGTTCGTCGACGACTCGTCCGTTCGCTTCGTCGGCGTGGAAGCGGGAGGGCTCGGTGTCGATACCGGGAAGCATGCAGCGTCGCTGTCCGCCGGAACGCCGGGGGTGCTGCACGGAAACCGCACGTATCTGCTCTCGGATGCCGATGGCCAGATCATCGAAACGCACTCGATATCGGCCGGCCTCGATTATCCAGGTGTCGGTCCCGAACACGCTTACTTCAAGGACATCGGCCGCGCCGACTACGTGTCTGTCACGGACACCGCGGCGCTCTCCGCATTTCGTTTCGTGACACAGGTCGAGGGCATCATGCCGGCACTCGAGTCGAGCCACGCGCTCGCATGGGTGCGCGAATACGCGCCGCGCGCGCCGCGTGACGAGATCATCATCGTCAATCTCTCCGGGCGCGGCGACAAAGACATCATGACGGTGGCGGCAATCGACGAGATCGCGTTGTGAGCCGCATTCACACCAGACTGAATTCGTTGCGCGGATCGGGTCGTAAGGCCCTGGTGACGTTCATCACGGGCGGAGATCCCAACAAGGCGACTACGGCGCCAGCTATGCACGCGCTGGTGGCGGGCGGTGCGGACGTGATCGAAGTGGGCGTGCCGTTCTCCGATCCGGAAGCTGAAGGCCCCGCGATCCAGCGCAGTTCCGAGCGCGCATTGGCCGCCGGAACCCGGCTCGTCGACATTCTCGACGTCGTCAGAGAGTTCCGGGCTGAAGACGCGATGACGCCAGTGTTGCTGATGGGCTATCTCAACTCGGTCGAGCGGATGGGCTATCGGGAGTTCGTCAACCGTGCGGCGGCCGCGGGCGTCGATGGACTGGTCATCGTCAATCTTCCGCCGGAGGAGGCGGGTGAGTTGCTCGAACTGATGCGCGCGCGCGGCCTCGAACTGATCTTCCTCGTGGCACCCACGACGACGCCGCAGCGTATCGGTCTGATCGCGGCAAAGGCGGGTGGCTTCATCTATTACGTTGCGCTGAAAGGCGTGACCGGTGCCATGCATCTGCGCACCGACGGGATTGCGGAACAGATCGCACGCATTCGTTCGCACACCGATCTCCCGATCATGATCGGGTTCGGCATCAAAGACGGTACGTCCGCGCGGATGGTGGCGCCGCTCGCGGACGGCGTGGTGCTCGGCACATCGCTCGTGGCCACGATGGAACGCCACCAGCAGGAGCCGCAGCGGATTGCCTCGGCGCTGCGCGAACAGATTCAGGAGATTCGTACGGCGATCGACATCATATGACGGTTCGAACACTGGATGACTGGTTGGCGCACGCCGAACGGGTGCACCCGGTTGGGATCGACATGGGGCTCGTCCGCGTCCGGCGCGTGGCCGAAAGGCTCGAACTGCTGCCCCCCGCGCCACAGAACATCGTGGTAGCAGGCACCAACGGCAAAGGGTCCACTTCGGTTTACCTCGAGGCGTTGTTGCTTGCAGACGGCCGCAGCGTCGGCACGACGCTGTCGCCGCACCTGAGTCGCTTCAACGAGCGCGTCCGGGTGAATGGCCGATCTGTCGACGACGCGACGCTGTGCGACGCGTTCGCGACCATCGAAGACGCGCGCGGCGAAACCACGCTCACCTATTTCGAGTTCGGCGTGCTGGCGGCGTTGCTCGTGTTTCGGCGCGCGCGCGTGGACGCCACGGTCCTGGAGGTCGGGCTCGGCGGGCGGCTCGACGCCGTGAACATCGTGGATGGTTCGGTATCGGTCATTACCAGCATCGGTATCGACCACGTCGGATACCTCGGTACCGATCGCGAGTCGATCGGTCGCGAGAAAGCCGGCATCCTGCGCCGCCGCGTTCCATGCGTTTACGGCGAAGCGTCCATTCCGTCGAGCATCGTCGTCGCGGCGCAGATGATCGAGGCACCGATGACCCGGTACGGCACCGACTTCTCCGCGGCGCCGACAGAAGAGGGCTGGAGCTTCGAGGGCGTCTGTACGTCGGCGCGGACCTGCTTCACAGAGCTTGCGCGACCGTCCGTTGCCCTATGCAACGCTGCGACCGCGCTTCAGACTCTCCTGTTGCTCGGCGCTTCCAGGCCAATCGAGCGTCTCGTTGAGGAAGCCTCTTCCGCGCGCTTACCCGGACGGTTCGAGCGTTTCGACTACCGCGGTGCGTCGGTGATCGTCGACGTCGCGCACAACCCGCACGGTGCTGCCTTTCTGGCACAGCAACTGCGCGCCACGCCGCCGAGCGGTCGCACCATTGCCATTGCCGGATTCTTGCAAGACAAGGACGCAGCGGGCATCGTAGCCGCGCTCGCGCCGGTGGTGGACGAATGGACGCTCGTCCCGACGCTGGGATTACGCGGCCAGTCAGCGGCGCTGTCGATGGAAAAGTCCGGGCTGGTCGGGCGCGCGGCGGTTTCGGAGGGTGATCTGGTCGACGTTCTCGACGGTTGGGTTCGACGGATGGCCGCAGGCGATCGGCTGATCGTGGTTGGTTGCTTCGATCTCGCGCAACGCGCGCGTTCGCTTCTTTTGCGAGAGGCAGAGCTTTTGCGAGAGGCAGAGCGCCGTGACTGATCGCACGAGGGATCGCGTCATGGGCGGGGTGTTCCTTGCCGCCCTCGCGATCATCGTATTGCCGATGTTGTTCGACGGTGCGGGCGTGGAGTCGCCGGCACCCCCGAGCCTGCCGCAAACGCAGGCGACGGAAACCGGACCGGTCCCCGCGATGGATCCCGCGAACCTGGCCAACGCCGAGGCATTACGCAAACGCATCGACAGTGAAGGCTTCGACCAGTCCACGTCCACGAAGGTAGGTGATCCGGTCGTTGCACCCGCGGATCGGCGCCTCTCGACCACGCTGCCGCCTGCGTGGGGCGTTCAACTCGGCAGCTTCGCCGATCGGGCGAAGGCGCTGGCGCTGCGCGATCAGCTGCGTGCGGACGGCTACCAGTCGGTGCTCAGTGAAGTGAAAGGTCTGACGGGCACATCGACCCGGGTCTCGATCGGTCCGATGGTCGATCGAGAAGATGCCACCAAACTCGAGCGCGAACTGGAGAAACGTTACGGCATGGACGTCATCGTCGTGGTATTCGGCCCATGAAGCGACAATGTCTTGGCCGTTGCTGACTATGTCATCGTCGGCATCGTCGCGATCTCCGCGCTCATCGGACTTGCGCGCGGGTTCGTTCGCGAAGTGCTGTCGCTTGCGATCTGGGGCGTGGCGGTGATTCTCGCGGTCGGTTTCGCGGGAGACATCGCAGCGTCGCTGCCGAAACGGCTCGAAGGGGATTCGCTACGCTACGTCGCGGCCTTTACGCTGGTGTTCGTCGGCGCGCTGGTGATCGGTGCATTGGCGCAGTGGATCGTCTCTCGCCTGGTGCAGACGACCGGCTTGTCCGGCACCGATCGCTTGCTCGGACTGCTCTTCGGCGGGCTGCGCGGCGCAGTGGTATGCATCGTCGCGGTGATTGCGCTGCGACCGTTTGCCAACGAACAACCGTGGTGGCGTGCCTCGCATGGCATTCCAATGTTGAGCGCCTTCGAATCGGACGTAATGCACGTGTTTTCGTCAGCGGGCGAGATGGTCAACCGGCTTCGAGAGAAGCGATGAAGGAGCGAGTATGTGCGGCGTAGTCGGAATGGTGAGCGGAAGTGCGGTCAATCAGCAGCTCTACGACGCGCTAACGGTTCTGCAACACCGCGGCCAGGACGCGGCTGGAATCGTCACCTGCGATTCCGGAATTCTGTATCTGCGCAAAGGCAATGGTCTCGTAAGCGACGTGTTCCAGCAGCAGCACATGCAGCGACTGGTCGGCAACATGGGGATCGGCCACGTCCGCTATCCGACGGCCGGTAGTTCGAATTCGGCCGAAGCTCAGCCGATGTACGTCAATTCGCCGTATGGCATTACGCTCGCGCACAACGGCAATCTCACCAATTCGGAACAGCTCAAGCGCGACGTCTATCGAGAAGATCTGCGCCATGTGAACACCGGGTCCGATTCCGAGGTGCTGGTGAACGTGTTTGCGCACGAGCTGCAGCGCGTCGGCGGCCACCGCCCGGAACCCGACCACATCTTCGAGGCGATCGCCGGCGTGCACCAGCGATGTCGCGGTGCGTATGCAGTCGTTGCGATGGTGATCGGCGGCGGCATCGTCGGCTTCCGCGACAAATTCGGCATTCGCCCGCTGGTGTTCGGCAAGCGCGAAACGGAGTCGGGAACCGACTACATGATCGCGTCGGAAAGCGTCGCCCTCGACATTCTCGGTTTCCAGCTCATCCGCGACGTCGCGCCTGGCGAAGCCGTTTACATCAGCGCGCAAGGCGAACTGGCAACGCGTGTGTGTGCCGAGAGTCCGGTACATACGCCCTGCATCTTCGAGCAGGTCTATCTGGCCCGTCCCGATTCGATCATCGATCAGGTTTCCGTATACAAGTCGCGGCTGCGGATGGGCGAGAAGCTGGCGGATCGCATCGTTTCGATGTACTCGCGCCACGATCACGACATCGACGTGGTGATTCCAATTCCCGACACCGGCCGCACCGCAGCGCTCCCGTTGGCGCATCGGCTCGATGTGAAATACCGAGAGGGCTTCGTCAAAAACCGCTACATCGGCAGAACGTTCATCATGCCGGGTCAGCAACAACGCCGAAAGTCGGTGCGCCAGAAACTCAATGTCATCGAGCTGGAGTTCAAAGGTAAGAACGTTCTGCTCGTCGATGACTCGATCGTGCGCGGTACTACGATCAGCCAGATCATCGCGATGGCGCGCGCTGCAGGTGCACGCAAGGTCTACATGGCCTCTGCCGCACCCGCGGTGAGATTCCCGAATGTCTACGGCATCGACATGCCGTCGGCAGGAGAGTTCGTCGCGTACAACAGAACTGACGAGGAAGTTGCGCGCGTGATCGGTGCGGATTGGCTCATCTATCAGAACACCG
>DATJGR010000208.1:0-25024 GCA_035494855.1 Pseudomonadales bacterium
GGCGCTGCGCTCAGCACCAACCTGCAGGCACGACGCCTCGGGCCGTTCGTCGCGCCGTACTGGCTGTTCGCGTGGTTGACCGGTGAACTCGCGCCGCACGCGATTGTTGCTCATGCTGTGTTGGCCGTCGCGTTCATCGCAGCAGGCGCGCTCGAGGAGAAAACCGGGGTGGCGGCGCTCGTTCTAACGTTCGCCAGCATCGCGTTGCTCACCCGCGCGCATCTGCGCGGAATTGCCGGCGGCGCTGAAACGCGGCTCGCGCTCGCGCCGCTGGGGCTGACTACGCGCGATGAAATCTCATCGCTGCACGGCTTTCCGCGCGCGTTCGACTTCTCGAACAGCAAGGTCGAGCGCGTGACGAACATCGCATACGGTGAATCGCTGCCCGGCGACAAAGGCGGACGCAATCTGCTCGACGTGATCCGTCCGAAGGATGCCAAGGCCGGCGACAAACGCCCGGTGCTGCTGCAGATTCACGGCGGCGCGTGGATTGTCGGCGACAAGAGCAACCAGGGCCAGCCGCTGATGACTCACATGGCGGCCGAACACGGCTGGGTGTGCGTCGCGGTCAACTATCGCCTGTCGCCGCAAAGCTCTTTTCCGGACCACGTCGTCGATGTGAAGCGCGCGTTCGCGTGGATTCGCGCGCACATCGGCGAATACGGCGGCGATCCGCACTTCGTGTGTGTGACGGGCGGTTCCGCGGGCGGACATCTCGCAGCGCTCACTGCGCTTTCGGCGAACGAGCCGCGTTTTCAGCCGGGTTTCGAGCACGTCGACACCACGGTGGTGGCCGCGGTGCCGTTCTACGGGGTATACGACCTGCAGGACCGTGCGCGTATCCGCGGCTCGGCGTCGATGACTCCGTTCCTTGCGAAGCAGATCTTCAAAGCCACGCCCGATGAGAATCCGTCACTGTGGGATGCGATGAGCCCGATCACGCGCGTGAGCGACTCGGCGCCCCCGTTTCTGGTCATCCAAGGGACGCACGACACGCTCGTGTTCGTCGAAGAGGCGCGCGAGTTCGTCCGCGCGCTGCGTGAAAAATCCCGCGCATCCGTCGCGTACCTGGAAATGACCGGTGCGCAGCATGCGTTCGACATGTTCCATTCGCCGCGAAGCGCGCACGCGGTTCGCGCGGCGGCGTCGTTTCTGGAGCGGGCGCGCGCCGGTCAGTAGCCGTGAATGATGTCTAAGAGGGCGTCGCTTGCGCCTCACGCAAGCGACGTTCGCGCAGTGCCAGCATCGTTCGACGCGTCCATAACGCCAAGGCGATGGTGACGCCGAACGCAATCACTGGCGACACGTTGACCACGACAGCCGGTGCGACCACCAGCGCCAGCGCCACGCGCGCGCCGGCTTCGACGACGTATGCCACGCCCCAAACGACCCCGATGAGGCGCTGGGTGCGACGGAATACCGGAACGTCGTCGTAGAGCGCATTCCAACGGATGTTCTCGGCGGCGTCGTGGCCGGCGACCATCTGCCGGATCAGCACGAAGGTCAGCGGCCGCCGGAACGCGAGCGATCCCAGACAGAGCAGGCCGAATGTCGCCGTCAGCATCGAATCCTTCACGAGCGCGAAGAACACGCTGCCCGAGATCAGCGATGCAGCGGTACCGATCGCGAGAAACGTCACCACGATGATGCCGAGCGGTTCGATCTGACCGGTCTTGCGCCAGCCGCGCGCGATGCTGACGAGCGGAAAGACGCCGCCGGCCACCAGCGCGTAAAGCGTAGGAACACCGGCGGCCGTCAGCGCGTTGAACGTGACGATCGGTGCGGCCACGTCCCAGATCAGCGACGGCAGCAACCGCTTGAAAGTAAAACCGGGGCTGGCCGGATCAGCGGCCGGCCCTGGCGGGGACGCCTCGCTCAGTAAGCCCCCTGCCGCTCGAAATAGCGGCGCGGGTTGTCGACCAGCATCTGATGGATCTGATCGTCCGTAACGCCTTCGTCGCGCAACATCGGCAGCACGTCTTTCGAGATGTGCAGATAGTTCCAGCGGCTCATCATCGGCGGCGGCAGTTCGCCGGGAATCCAGTCGAGATAGCACGCCGCGTCGTGGCTCAGCACCATGCGGTCGGCGTAGCCGCGCTTGCACAGCTTCGCCACGGTGGCGACGCGTTTCTCGGTTGACAGCAGCACGTCGACACCGAACCGGTCCATGCCGATGAAGCTGCCGTTCGCCATGATCTCTTCGAGATACGACACGTCTTCCGAATCGCCGCAGTGGCCGATGACGACGCGCGACAGATCCACGCCCTCCTCCTTGAAGATCTTCTGCTGTTCGAGTCCGCGCTTCGTCGCCGCGTGCGTGTGCGTGGTGATCGGCACGCCGGTTTCGCGATGCGCGCGTGCACAACAGCGCAACACCTGCTCGACCGCGGGTGTCACGCCGGGTTCGTCGGTGGCGCACTTGATGACACCCGCCTTGATGCCGGTGTCGGTGATGCCTTCCTTGATGTCGCGCACGAACATCTGCGTCATGAAGTCTTCGCCGCGCATGTTGAAGTAGTGCGGCAGTACGTCGAACGTGTAGAGACCCGTGGCGACGATGATGTTGAGGCCGATCTGATCGGCGACGCTCTTGATGCGCGGGATGTAACGGCCGAGCCCGAGCGCGGTGGGATCGAGAATCGTGTCGATGCCCGCCTGCTTCAGTTCGTTGAGGCGCACCACGGCGTCGGCAAGACGTTTCTCCTCGTCACCCCACTCTTCCGGATAGTTCTGCGCGATCTCGGTCGAGATGATGAACACGTGTTCGTGCATCAGCACTTTGCCGAGCTTGCGGGTTTCGACGGGACCTTTGGCGGTTTCTACGGTCGGCATCTGCGTTCTCTCCGTCAGTTGAAGCGTTTGATGGGAATCGTCAGCCAGCGTCCAACGCCGGAACAGTATCGCGTATAGGCATCTCCGAACACCTTGCGCAGGTGCGGCTCTACGTAGCGCAGCACGAAAACCCGGGCTCTAATTTAGCCCCGGTACCCCGCAAGATCGAAGCTAAAGTGCTGATCGCCGTCGCGCTGCTCGGTAGGCGTGAACCCGTGACGCGTGTAGAAACGCACGGCCGAGTGCCAGTCTGCGGTCGTCTCGAGCACCACCCGCCTATGACCGAGCCGCAGCGCGTGTTCGAGCAGCACGCGAAGCACCTTGCCGCCGACGCCGGTGCGCTGCGCATCGGCGGCCACCGACATGCGGACGATCCGGCCAACGCCCGGCGCCTCGGCCGTCAGGATGCCGCACCCGACGATGACGTGAGCGCGCTTCGCCGCGACGACGAGCGCGTCGGCGTAGGCACGTTCGAACGCTTCGAGGTCCGGGTTCGCCGAATGCAGATAGCCATCCCATCGCTGCGCGAGACCGGCGATGATCAACGCGCGCACGGCCGGCAGATCGTCGGAGTGCGCCACGCCGACGACGAGTTCCCTATCCGTGGACCGCATGAACCATCCAACGAGCGAACGCGAACGACAGCGCCAGCCAGATGGCGACGATGAACACCGCCGCGAGCCGCGATGTCGGCCGTTCCACCGCGGCTTCCGCCCGCACTCGCGCTGACTCCATCACGTCAGCCGGGACGAGCTTCACCACCAGCGCCAGACCGAGCGGTATCAGCACGAGATCGTCGAGGTAACCGAGCACCGGAATGAAATCCGGAATGAGGTCGATCGGACTGAACGCGTAGGCGGCGATGCACAACGCCAATGCCCTCACCAGAATCGGCGTGCGCGGATCGCGCGCCGCGAAATACACCGTCAACGCGTGCCGTTTCAGCGCGCGCGCTTTCGTCTTCAGCAGTGCAACGACGTTCGTCACGGCTGGCTCCGCCGCCTTCGGCATGTCAATGTTGGGCGCATGAAGCGTCTCGTGACCTCATTCGTCGCCTTGATGTGGAGCCTCGCTATGAGCGTGACGATCATAACGCCGGTCGCGGGTGCCGCTGACGGCCCCGACCCCGAGATGCTCGCGCTGGCAGAACGCGTCGCGCGCTTCATCGCAACGCTCGACGACGCCGACATCGACAACGTATTCGCCGACCGCGACGTAGCGATCATCGAGAACTTCGCACCGTATCGATTCGAAGGACCGCGCGCGGTCGACGATTGGGCCGCCGGCATGCGCGCACATCGCGAAGCGACCACCGACCTGCATCACACGTTCGGTGCGCCGCAGGACTACACCCAAACCGCCGACCGGGCGTTCTTCGCGCTGCCGACCACCTGGACCGGCCGCTATCGCGGCACCGCGTTCGTCGAAACGGGCGGCTGGGCGTTCGTGCTGATGAAGCAGCCGAACGGCTGGCGCGTGCAGAGCTACGGCTGGGCCGTAACCGGGATATCCACACCGTCTTCGTGATCCTACAATCCGGGACAGACACTACGAGGGGAGCACCATGATCGAATCGCAATTCGTTGCCGCATCGCCGGAAGAGGTCGGCATCAACTCGGAAAAACTCGAGGCGCTGCTGTCGCGCGCCGCGAAGGAAGTTGAGGAAGGATTGCTGCCGGCCTGTCAGGTGGCGATCGCGCGGCACGGCAAGATCGCGGCCGTTGCAAGCTTCGGAGACGCAACCGACGAATCGCTGTTCAACGTGTTCTCGTCGACCAAAGCGATCACGTCCGCGGCGGGGTGGCTGGTGATGCAGGACGGCAAGCTGAAGATGGACGAGCGCGTGTCGGACATCGTTCCGGAGTTCGGCACCAACGGAAAAGACAAGATCACCGTAGAACAACTGTTCACACATACCGCGGGATTCCCTCACGCACCGTTCCGTACTGCGGAATGGTTCGATCACAAGCGTCGCATGGAACGTTTCTCCGAGTGGACGCTGAACTGGCCGGTCGGTTCGCGCTTCGAATATCACCCGACGTCGAGCATGTACGTCATCGCAGAACTGGTGGAGCGCCGCAGCGACATGGCGTTCGACGAGTTCGTTCGGCAGCGCATATCGAAACCGTTGGGACTGGCCGAAATGTTTCTGCCGTGCCCGCGCGAGCAACATCATCGGATCGTTCCGGTCACGCACGTCGGCGAAGCCCTGACGGAGAAGGACTATGCGGCGCTCGGCGTACCGATGCCGCCGGTCACCGAGGTCACCGAAGACGCGCTGACCGCATTCAATACGACCGAGACGCGACTCGTACCGGTACCAGGCGGCGGCGGCATCATGTCGGCCGCGACGCTCGCGTTGTTCTATCAGGGGCTGCTCAACGGCCGCGCGCTCGGCGGCAGCGAAATCTGGCGCAAGCAAACGCTCGACGCGGCTCTCAAGGTGCGCAACAACTATCCGGATCTCATGGGCATTCCGGTGAACCGCGCGCTCGGCGTGGTGGTCGCCGGCGACGAACACCGCAACGCGCGCGGCTTCGGCCATACCAACTCGCCGCTCGCATTCGGCCACGGCGGTGCCGGCGGCCAGATCGCATGGGGCGATCCGGCGACCGGAATTTCGCTCGGCTACTGCACGAGCGGCCACGATCGCAACGTGATCCGGCAGGCACGCCGCGGCGTCGGCATCTCGAGCCGCGCGGCATCGTGTGTCTGACGGTTTTTGTTTAAAGCGCGGCGACGATTGATCGGTTGACGGCGGACATTCGGCGGGCACGCGCGATCAAAGCGGTCAGCGGTGTTTCGTTCCCCGGTGGTGGGATCAGTTCGCCATCGCCGCGGCAGAAGATGAATTCCGTCCCGTCCTTGACGACGTAGTAGCCGCCCTCGTGCAACAGCCGATGATGGTGCCGGCACAGCAGCACGAGGTTGTCGAGACACGTCGCGCCGCCGTCGGCCCAATGTCGGATGTGATGACCATCGACAAACCGCGTGTTCACACAACCGGGAAACCGGCAGCCACCATCGCGTCGCTTCAGCGCGCGATGCATCGCCGGCGGAATCACCCGCGTCTTGCGGCCGACGTCGAGCGGCTCTCCGTCACCGCTCTCGAGGATTCGTACCATCGCGCTGTCGCACGCGATGCGACGCACGGTCTCGGTCGCAAGCTTCGGACCGTTCTCGATCTGCGGCGCATCATCCGCGTCGAGCTCGCCAAACTCGATCAACGCTCCCGCGGGAGCGTGCACGGTGAGTTGGTAGCGGTCAGCCGTGTTGATGCCTTCCTCCGCACCCGGCGGTTCCGAGAGAAAACGCTCGGCGAGAATCGCAAGTGCATCGGCGCGCCGAACGTCCTGTGACATATCCTCCACGCGAGCGTCGTCGCGTTGCCGTCTTCCGCGATGCGGCTGACCTGTGAACAGCCAGTCCATCGCTCGATCGAGCGCCTGCAGCAGCAGCGGACCCTGCTCAGCCGGTAACCGACCCTCGAACACCAGCGAACCGTTCTCGTCGAAGCGGCACGTCAACGACCGATGCCGATAGGCGTCGAACGCGACTTTCGGTTCCTTCAACCGCTCGACCTGTCGCAACCCGGTGACGATCCGCGCGACGTGCGCCGCCGTATTCGCGGTCGCCATCGCGACGAGATCGGCTTCATTCTCCCAATCGGCGACGCGCGTGATCGCGCGTACCTTCGAATAGCTCAGTTCACCGTTTCGAAACGCCGCCCGGATCAGCGGCAGCTTCGGCAGCGCGTGCGCGATGCGCACTTTCTCGCGCGCCGTCACCAGATCGAGCCCGCAATGCGCGTTCAACCAATGCGCGCAGCTCGGCATCGCGTCGCGTCGCCACGATTGCGCGGCATCCAACGTTTCGATCAGCGCGAGGAGTCGGTATTCGGCGCGGTGAATATCGGCGCACAGCGAGACGATTTCGGCCTGAATTGCTTGGATGCACATCGCAGAACCCGACTACTGTATATGAGTACAGTATCGAAAATCTCCGTTCATCCACAACCCCAACGATCAAATTAAGGGGCAACGCTGACGCAGATCGAAGCATCAGTCTCCGACCCGCCGCCGCCCATCCGACCCGCACCACCCACCCTTGTAAACCAATCAACAATCCAGCCTTTACCGCCCACGAGGTTCGAAGCGCCTCCGACCCGAATGGCGCCTGCCTTGCTGTTGACCTCGACAGCCGATCTATCCCACTGTAGCGATCGCTTCACGAGCAAGGAGAATGACGTTGAATCTGGTCGAGCGCGCAACACAACTCGCACCGGCGTTCGCCGCCACCGCCGCGGAGGACGCGAAGCTGCGGCGGCTGAGTGACGACACCTGGAAGCTCATGCTCGACGGCGGCTTCGTACGCGCGCTGCAGCCGGCTCGTTGGGGCGGTGGCGAGGTCGCTCTCATCGAATTCCTCGACGCGATCTTCGAAGTCTCCCGCGCGTCGCCGTCGGCCGGTTGGGTCGCCGGCGTCATCGGTGTGCATCCGTGGCAACTCGCGCTCTTCGACGAACGCGCGCAGCGCGAAATGTGGGGCGACGATCCGGCGACTATGCACTCGTCGTCGTACAACCCCACCGGCAAAGCAGAACCCGTCGACGGCGGCTTTCGCCTCTCGGGCCGCTGGTCGTTCTCGTCCGGTTGCGATCACTGCCGCGGCGTCAACCTCGGTGCAAACGTCGGCAAGCGCGAGATCGACGGCAGGTCGCTGCCGGATTTCCGCTCGTTCCTGCTCTATCCGGACCAGTACCGCATCGACGACAACTGGCATGTCGCGGGACTGCGCGGCACCGGCAGCAAAGACATCGTGGTCGACAACGCATTTGTGCCAACGCATCGCACGCAGTCGCACCTCGACTACGCGTTCAACCAACCGCTGCCGGGGCACGAGACGAATGACGGCGCGCTGTACCGCATGCCCTGGTCGGTCGTCTTCAACATGGCGCTCGCGGCATCCACGCTCGGCTCCGCGCGCGGCTTCATCGACGCGTGGATCGAACAGAACGCGCCGCGCCGGCTCGGCCCGAATCGCGCCGCGGACGATGCGCTGCTGCAGCACAGGCTCGCCGATGCGACCTGGTACGTCGATGCAACGATGACGCGCATGCGCGCCGACGCGACCGAGCTCGCCGAGATGGCGCGTGCGCGGGAACCCGCATCGATGGCGCTGCGCGCGCAGATGCGCTGGAACATGAACCGAGGCTGCGATCTCGTCGCCGACGCGGTCGTCGGTTTGATGCGCGCCGCAAGCGGCCGCTCGATCTACCTCGATCATCCGCTGCAGCAGCGCTTTCAAGACGTTCAAGGTGCGCTCGGCCATGCCTTCCTCGTGCCGGATCCGCTCGCGCGCTACGTCGGCGGCGCAATGCTCGGTTCTGACAAACTGGAGATGGTGCTGTGATTCGGTCATTGAGCTACATCGGTATCGCTTCGCCCAATGCGGCCGCGTGGCCGGAATTCGCAACGTCGATCCTGGGCGCCGAAGTCGCAGAACCCGGCGCCGACGGCACCGTTCGGCTGCGCGTGGACGACGCTGCCGCGCGCATCTATATCCACCCGGGTGAACGCAACGACCTTGCGTATCTCGGCTGGGCCGTCGCCCAGAATCCAGATTTCGCTCACAGTCGTCATGCGCTCGGCACCGAAGTCGTCGCGAAGTAATGTCCCGCTTCGAGATCGGCGAGCAATCCCGGCTCGACCGGGCGCCAGTCGAGCCGTAGCCGTGTACTCGCGCTCGACGCCGGTATGTCGAGCCCGATGAGCTGGGCGAGGAAACCGAAATGTGCGCCGGCATCGTCCGGCGATTTCGCCACGACGCCGAACCCCAGGTGTCGCGCGATGACGGCCGCGATGTCTCGCACCGCAATGCCCTCGTCAGCGACGGCGTGAAGGATCGAACCCGCGGTTGCGCGTTCGACCGCGAGCCGGAAGACGCGCGCCGCGTCGAACCGGTGCACGGCCGGCCAGCGGTTCGTACCATCGCCGACATACGCAGCATGTCCATGCTTGCGCGCGGCGGCGATCAGCCACGGCACGAAACCCTTGTCGCCGCGGCCGTGCACCGTGGGCGGCAACCGGACGATTGCGCCGCGCACGCCGCGCTTCGCGAGCGCGATCACCACTTCTTCCGACGCGCGCCGCGGCCAGCCTGGAGGCGCCCGATCGGCCTCGGTCGACACGCGACCCGGCGCGATGCCCAGACCTGACGCGATGGCGAGCGGCCGGTTCGTTCCGGCCAGGACGTCACCCATCGCCTCGATCGCGCGCGCATCGGCCTGCGCCGCGAGTTCGCGCGAACGGGAAAAGTCGTGATCGAAAGCCAGGTGAATGACGCCGTCCGCTGCCGCCGCACCGGCGCGCAGGCTGTCGAGGTCTTCGAGACTGCCGCGATGGACCTCGGCGCCGCTGGCCCCCACCGCTGCGGCGGCGGCTTCGGAGCGCGCCAGGCCAAGCACCCGATGGCCGGCAGCGATCAACTCCGCGATCACGGCGGACCCGATGAACCCAGACGCTCCGGTTACCAATATGCGCATGTCGAACTCCGCTCGCCATTGATGTCATATACTGACATCAATGTATACCACCTGATGTCAGTCACTGCAATCAGGTAGCATGTCGAGCATGGCCAGATGGGAACCCAATGCGCGCAATCGGCTCGTCGATGCCGCGCTGGAACTCTTTCAGGAGCGCGGATACGACCGGACAACCGTTGGTGAGATCGCCACGCGTGCCGGTCTCACCGAACGGACCTTCTTCCGCTACTTCGCCGACAAGCGCGAGGTGCTGTTCGGGCGTTCCGGCGACCTCGAGAAAGGCATTGCGGAGGCGATCTCCGGCGCACCCGCAACCACCTCGCCCCTCGATGCTGTGGTTGGCGGTCTCGAAGCCGCAGCGGCTGCGTTTCCGCCTCGCCGCGACTACCGGGCCAGACAGCGCCTAATCGCTGCGCATCCCGAGCTGCAGGAACGCGATCTGATCAAGCTCGCCTCGCTCTCCTCCGCCATCGCAGAGGCATTGCGCGTGCGCGGCGTGAGCGAGCCGGGTGCGAGCCTTGCAGCCGAAGCGGGCATCGCGATTTTCAAAATTGCGTTCGAACGTTGGGTGGGCGGCGCTCAGCCGCGTGATCTGCCGGCGCAGATCAGAGCCGCGCTCGCCGAGCTGCGAATCGTCACCGGATCGACCGCCGCGCCGACGCGACGCAACACGTCAAAAAAGACCGGAACGCGCGCGGCCGATTGACCTCGAACCGGGTACTCGTCACACCACGGCGAGCCGCACCGGCGACACACCCGATGCGACGATCCGCGCCGGCACGTCGCGTAACAGCGGCGTGCGCAGCACCAGCTTCGCGATGGTCGGCAGATCGAATTCCTTGCCGTCGAGCGCGCGCTTCACGACCCGTTCCTGCACCGCGGCCTGCATCGCCTGAATGATGCGCGTCGGCCGCTCGCGCCGGCGCTGCACTTCCGCGAGCGCCGACTCGGGAACGTCTCCATGTAACAGCGCCTCGGTACTCGCGTTCACCAGCTCCACCGCGTCGGCGATCGCGTAGTTGATGCCGACTCCGAACACCGGCGACATCACATGCGCGGCGTCGCCGATCAGCATTAAACCGGGATAGTGCCAACGCGTGAGACGATCCGATTTCACCGACAGCAGATGCACGTCGTGCCATTGCTCGATGGCGGACGGCCGGTCGCCCAACCACGGCGCCAGATCGGTGATCGACTTGCGGAACGCGTCCATGCCCAACGCTTTCACCGCACTGAAGTCGCCCTTGGGCAGCACGTAACCGATCTGCCAGGTGTCGGGCCGGTTGAACATCACGAGCATGCGGCCGTTGCCGATGTAGAAGACGCCCTCCTCGTATCCATCGTCGGCGCGGCGCGGGAGCCGCAACCACGCCACGTCCATAGGCGGCGCCTGCGCAGGTGCTTCGAGCTGCAGAATCCTGCGCATCCGCGAGAAGCGCCCGTCGCACGCCACCGTCAACGGCGCGTGCAGGTCGTGTGTTTCGCCGTCGTGCGTGAAGCGCACGCCAACCGTGCGATCGCCGTCGCGCAGCACATCGACCACTTGCGCGTTCATCCGCAGGTGGAAGCTGGGATAGGCGGCAGCGTGCTCAGTGAGAAAGCCGAGAAAATCGACCTGGGGCATGATCATGACGTACGGAAAGCGGGTCTTCAGGCGCCCGAAATTCACGAGCGAGAGCACTCGCGTTGGCGTGTGCAGTGTGATGCTGCGCATCTTCGCGTGCGGCAGCGCGTGCAACGGCTCGGCAAGGCCGATCTGATCGAGCACTTCGAGCGTCGATGCGTGCACCGTGTCGCCGCGGAAGTCCCGATCGAAGTCTTTGTGCATTTCGAGCAGCGTCACGTCGACGCCGCGGCGCGCCAGCAGCAGCGCAGCCATCACGCCGGCCGGACCCCCACCGACGATGACGCACTGCGTCTCGGTGTGCGTCATTACGCGCTCGCTAACGATTCCCAGAAGGCGCGCTCCGCTTCCATCGGCGCATCCTCCATGTGCGACTTCATGCCGAGTCGCATCGTGCGGCGATAGATCCGGTCGTATTCGGGCCAGTCGAACATCGCGTTCGCCGGGTTGCCGTATTTTCCGAACGCCACGTATGTGTCGTGGATGATTTCCGACAGACACCGCACGAGATGGGTGTCGCCGCAGAACCGCGCCAGCTCGCCGACACCGGTGGTGCCGAACACGAACGGCACGTCGAGCGAATGACACGCACCGAGTTTGCCATCGAGCGCCGGCGACTCGTAATCGAACAGATACATCCACGTGTCGCGCGTGTGATGGGAGTGCAACTCCGCCAGGCGGATGGCCGGAATGCGGAACATCGAGTCGGTCATGATCGCGCGCCATAGCGCAACCGGTGACACGTCGTCGCCGCGCCGCAGTCGCGCGTTCCGATACACCTCGATGCCGTCGCGCGCACGACCGCCGAACGGCCGGCGCGCCAGGTTCTCGAGCCCGGCCTCGTCGAGTGCGCGCATCGCCGGGTCCATGCCGGTCCACAAACCCCACTCATCGCGAGCCGTGCCGATCATCACCGGCATGCCTTTCGTGTAGGTGCCCTCTCCGATCGCGACGGACGCATCCGCACGGATCACCTGCCCGTCGCGCACTGGACCGAAACGCACCGCGCCCCCGAGCTGGCCGGCCGTCAGCTGCTGCTGATAGTCGAGAAGCTGTTGCGCCGGCACCGAACGCAGCGCGTCGTAGCCGCCGAACGTTTCGGCGAATCGCGCCGCAGTGGCCGCCGCTTCGTCGCGCGGGATCTGCGGCGACAGCGCGCCGCTCATCGGAATGGCCCGATCGAAACACCCGGCCGCCGCTTCCATGCCCATCAGCTGCGTGATGTCCATGCCGCCCGCGCTCTGGCCGAAGACGGTCACGTCTTTGGGATTGCCGCCGAACTTGCGGATCTCTTTGCGCACCCAGCGCAGCGCGGCGATCTGGTCGAGCAGCGCCTCGTTGCCGCTGGCGCCGAGCTCGGGCGAATGCAGGAAGCCGAACGCGCCGAGCCGGTAGTTGACGGTGACCAGCACGATGCCGCCGCGCTGCACGAAGTATTCCCCGTTGAAGCGCGGCTGCGCCGACGAACCGACCACGTTGCCGCCGCCGTGAATCCACACCATCACCGGACTCTCTTCATCGGTGACGTTGGCGGTCCAGACGTTCACCGTGAGGCAGTTCTCGTCCGTCGGCCCGGCCGCGATGCCGATCATCTCGCCCATCGCGCCGAGGCTGCCCTGCATCGCCGACGCGCCGAACTCCACCATCAGCCGCTCGCCGGTCCACGGAATGGGCGGCGCCGGCGCCCGCCAGCGCAACTCTCCGACCGGCGGCGCCGCATACGGTATGCCCTTGAAGCAATGCACGCCGTTGGTCGTGCTGCCGCGGATCGTGCCGTAACTCAACCTCACTTTGGGTCCGTTCATGTGTTCCCCTCCACTGCGGCCCTCTCCGAGCAAGTCAAAGGATGGTGCCGGGCACCCTCCCAATTCAATGAGTACGCCGGTGCCATGCACCGGCCATCACATTAGCGAAACGCGGGCGCACGGCGATAGGGCGAATCGACTACACGCGTCCTTGGAGCCCGTTCGCTGGCGCCATTGCAGGGTCGCTGGTAGCTTCAGGCGTCCGCCGCTGGAGACGATGCCATGGAGTGGTACGCCGGAACGAGTGGTTACAGCTACAAGGAGTGGAAGGGACTCTTCTACCCGTCCGACATCTCGAACGACGCGATGCTCGCGTACTACGCAGAGCGTCTATCTACCGTCGAAATCAACAACACCTTCTACCGGATGCCGAAACGCAACGTCGTGCAGAGCTGGGCCAACGCCGTGCCGGACGACTTTCGTTTTTCGATCAAGGCGTCGCGTCGCATTACGCACCAGATGCGTCTGAAGGAATGCGAAGAGTCGGTGGGCATTCTCGCGAAACAGGTCGAGGTGCTCGGCGACAAACTCGGCGCCGTGCTGTTTCAGCTGCCGCCGTATCTGAAGTTCGACGCGGAACGGCTCACCGCGTTTCTCGCGATCGTGCCGAAAGCGCTGCCGATCGCCATGGAGTTCCGTCACGCGTCGTGGCTCACGACCGAAACGTACGATGCCCTGCATTCGCACGGTGCGGCGCTGTGCCTGACCGAAGACGACGAGCTGCCTTTGCCGGACCACGACGCAACGACTAACTGGTGCTACGTGCGCCTGCGCAAGCCGAGCTACACGGACGACGCCCTGACGTCGTGGCGAGACCGCATCCTTGCCACAGACGCGCAGAAGGCATTCACCTTCTTCAAGCACGAAGACGAGGCCGGTGGTCCGCCGCTGGCCGCACGTTTCCTCGAAATCGCCGCCGCATCCGATCGCATGGCGAGGAAAGCGCCGAAACGCGCAACGCGGAAGTCCGACGGCGCGGTGCCCGACGCGAACAGCGCCTGATGCACCGACCTCGGTAACTCAGCCGTCGTAAAAGAAGTTGTGGTGCAGCCCAACGAGGCTGCGCTGGCGCGGTGTCCGGGCGCGTTTGCGCGCATCGGTCGAAAGATGATTCACGCGGCTCGTCGTGCGAATACGTTGCGCAATGTCGCGTCGCCCGTAGTGCGCCTGAAGGAACAGCCGTCCCGTGTCGCCCGATAACGGCGGCAAGCGCCGGTGCCACACGTCCGATACGAACATCGCGACGTCGCCGGCCTTGGCGAGCAGCGGCACCACACCGCGGCCGTCGCACGTCAGATCCACATCCCAAACGCGATCGTCCGGCGGCCGCTGGCCCGATTTGTGGCTGCGCGGAATCACGCCGGTCGGCCCGCACTCCAGCGGGCAGTCCTTGAGGTAGATGTGCGCGCCAATCGCGAAGATCGGATACGGAATACGGTCGTCCCAAGGAATGCCGGGCGGCCGCGGAACGTGCGGACCGGCGTCGATGTGCCAGGCGCCGCCACCGTGGGTGTTCACCTCGCGCGGCGGGTTGCGCCAGCACGTGTTCGCGATCACGTGACAGTCTTCGCCGAGCAGCGGTTCGATGGCATCCAGGATCGCGCGGTTGCCGATCACGTCCTGGCACAACGCGCTGCGGTTCAGCATCTCGTAACGGAAATCGTCATCCTCTTCGGCCGGCCGGTGCGGATTGCGGCCATCCGCCGGCAGCGATGCGTACAGTGCGTCGATTTCGTCGGTCAGCGCGGCCACCACGTCCGCGCCGATCGCACCGCGCACGACGGTCCAGCCTTCCTCTTCCAGTTGTCGGCTTTCCTCAGACGCCGATTCCACACGCACGTTCAGATAGCCGCGTCGACGAGTCAGCATGGTCGATCCCCCGCGTTTGCTGCGCCGATTCTACTGGACAGCATGCCCGGATTCGCAACGCGTGCGCCCCGCGATGAAGTCGTATGGCATACGGCGCACACCCGGAGGTACTCTCCCCGACTCACGCGTTTCGGAGGTTGCCATGTCGCGAGACGATCGAAACCGGGGATCAGGGCGACGCGGATTCCTGACCGGCGCGATGGCGACCACCGCGATCGGCCTGCTTCCTGCGAAAACAGCGCTCGGCGCCGAACAGGTCGGCCACGACGTCAAAGCCTATAAGACGCTGGGACGCACGGGCCTGCGCATTTCCGACATTTCGTTCGGCTCGAGCCGATTGCGGACCGGCGAAGAAGACCTCGTGAAGTACGCGCTCGATCGCGGAGTGAACTACTTCGACACCGCCGAGAGCTACACCGATGGCGCCTCCGAAACGGTGCTCGGCACCGCGTTGCGCGGCAAGCGCGACAAGGTCTATGTCGTTTCGAAGGTCAGCGCCGGCGCGTCGGAACGCAAGGAGTCGATGATGTCGGCACTCGAGGGCAGCCTCGGGCGCCTTCAGACCGACTATGTCGACATCTACTTCAACCACGCCGTGAACGACATCGCGCGCCTCGACAATCCCGAGTGGCGCGAATTCACCGAGTCCGCGAAAAAACAGGGAAAGATCCGCTTTGTCGGGATGTCTGGTCACGCCGGCAACCTGATCGGCTGCCTCGACCACGCGATCGATTCCGACAGCGTCGATGCGATTCTGGTGGCATACAACTTCGGCCAGGACCCCAAGTTCTACGAGCGCCTGACGCGTTCGTTCGATTTCGTCGCGGTGCAACCCGATCTGCCGCGCGTGCTTGCGAAAGCCAAAACGAAGAACGTCGGCGTCGTCACGATGAAGACCCTGATGGGCGCCCGGCTCAACGATTTGCGCTCGTATGAAACCGGTGGCGCGACGTTTGCGCAGGCAGCGTTCCGCTGGACACTCTCCAATGCGCACGTCGATGGTCTCGTGGTCTCGATGACCAGCCAGCCGACGATCGACGAATACCTCGGCGCATCGGGCGCCACCGACCTCGCACACGGTGACTTCGAGCTGTTGCGGCAGTACGCGTTGCTGAACGGCGCGAGTTACTGCCGGCATGCGTGCAACGCCTGTGAAGGCGCATGTCCGTTCGGTGTGCCCATCGCCGACGTGCTACGCACGCGGATGTACGCCACCGACTATGGCGACGTCGCGTTCGCGCGCCGCGAATATGCGGCGCTCGACGGCTCCGCCGAAGCGTGTCTGTCGTGCACCGGCCAACCTTGCCAGGGTGCATGTCCGCATGGTCTCCAGATCGAAGCGCTGTGTGGACCAACACACAGGATTCTCGCCTGAGCACAGACATGACGACACTCATCGCAACCGACGCACTCTCCTGGCAAACGAAGCTGGCAAACCTGCGTGAGTGGATGCGCCAACGCGACGCCGTGCTGATCGCCGTGTCCGGCGGCATAGACAGCACGTTCCTGTGGCAGGTGGCGCACAGCGAGATCGGCGGACGCGCGCTCGCGGTCACGGCGGTTTCGGCCTCGCTCGCCTCGTGGGAGCGCGATCAGCTGGGCGCGTTGGCAGCCGAGATCGGCGGCCGACATCGCACGGTGGAGACAGGCGAACTCGAGAACCCGAACTACGTGGCGAACCCGGCGAATCGCTGCTACTTCTGCAAAGACACGCTTTGGACCGCGTTGCGCCACATCGCCCGCGCAGAGCGGATCGACCACATTCTGGACGGATACAACCTCGATGACGTCGGCGACTATCGCCCCGGTCAGGTCGCCGGCCGCGAGCATGGCATCTCGAGCCCGTTGAAGATCTGCGGGTTCCGCAAGGCGGACATCCGCGCCGCAGCGGAATCGTTGGGGCTCAGTATCTGGGCGAAACCGGCGATGGCCTGTCTGTCGTCGCGTTTCGCATACGGCGTCGGGATCAGCGCGGAAGGCCTGGCGCAGGTAGATGCGGCCGAACGTTGGCTGCGCGAACTCGGCTTCTCTCAATTGCGTGTGCGCGTACACGCCGACAAGCTCGTGCGCCTCGAGATTCCACTCGACGACATGTCGGCCTTCCTCGCTCATCGCGAACAGTTCGTCGCACTCTGCAAGAGGCTCGGGTTCCTTTACGTCAGTCTCGATCTCTCCGGCCTGAAGAGCGGCAGCATGAATGCGGTATTGATGCACGAGCCCATTGCGCCGGCGGCGCAATGAACGAGGACATCGCCCGTCTCGATCACGGACGTCTCGAGCGGCAGGGGTTCCCCGAAGTGGTGATGGCGTCCGGCAAAACGCCGGAGCACGTCGCCCAGATCATGGCGGAATTCACGACCCGCGCGGGACGGGCGCTGGCGACACGCGCGACCGAGACGCAGTTTGCCGCGGTCGCCGCGCTGCTGCCCGAGGCGCGGTTCGATACGCGCTCGAGACTGATCACACTGGGGCGACTCGAGGCGCTGGAGGGAATGGAACGGCACGTCGTCGCCGTTGCGAGCGGCGGCACGAGCGACCTTCCGATCGCCGAGGAATGCGCGCAGACGCTGGAATGGGCGAGCGTTCGCGTAGAGCGCTTCTACGACATCGGGGTCGCGTATCTGGAACGCCTGCTCTCGGTAGAGACTCGGTTGCGCAGTGCCACCGTATGCGTGGTGGTCGCCGGCATGGAAGGTGCACTCCCGAGCGTGCTGGGCGGGCGTGTCGCGTGTCCGATGATCGCGGTGCCGACCAGCGTGGGCTATGGCGCGAACTTTTCGGGTCTGAGCGCGCTGCTCGGCATGCTGACGAGCTGCGTTCCGGGTGTCACCGTCGTCAACATCGACAACGGATTCGGTGCCGCCGCCGCAGCCAACCGCATCCTCCGATCGATGGTGCACGCCGCACGATGAACCGCATCTGCCACATCGATCCCGTCTGCGGCGCGAGCGGCGACATGTTGCTCGGCGCGTTGATCGACGTCGGTGTGCCTGTCGCGACATTGCAGCAGCGGATCGATCAGATCGGATTGCGCGGTCTGCTCCTGCATGTCGAACGGGTCCAGAAACGCGGCGTGGCCGCTGCAAAAGTCCACGTCCTTGCGCCGCGCGAACACGCGCACCGGCATCTGCCGGACATCGAACGGATCCTGGATGCCAGCGACCTTCCGGAACGCGTGAAAGCGACCGCGCAGCAGGTATTTCGCGTGCTCGCACACGCCGAAGCGAAGGTACACGACGTGCCGGTGGAGGCCGTGCACTTTCACGAGGTGGGCGCGCTCGACGCGATCGCCGACGTCGTCGGTGTGGTGGCCGGTTTCTACGAACTGCAATTGGACCAGGTGACGTGCCGCGCGCTTCCGGTGAGCCACGGCACCGTGCGGTGCGAACACGGGTTGCTTCCCGTTCCGCCGCCTGCCGTACTGCATTTGATGGAGGGACTGCCGACGGAACCCCTCGACATCGACGGCGAGACGGTGACTCCGACGGCTGCGGCGTTGCTGCGCGTGCTCGTCACGCAATGGCGTTCGATGCCGGCAATGACGATCGACACTCATGGATGCGGCGCGGGCACCAAGGACTTTCCGCGACCAAACATCGTCCGGCTGATCATCGGCCAGCGGCGCGACAACGTCGACTCGTTGGCAGAACTGAACGAGACTCTGACGGTGCTCTCGACCAACATCGACGACATGAACCCGGAGTGGCTGCCGCCGCTGCTCGAGCGGCTGATGAGCGCCGGAGCACTGGATGCTTGGCTGACGCCGATCCTCATGAAAAAGGGCCGGCCCGCTCACACGCTGTCGGTGCTTTGCGAGCCCGCCGCAGCGGAGCTGCTGCGGTCGTCGATCTACGCGCACAGTACCAGCCTCGGCATACGCCAGGAGCAGGTCGCGCGATTCAGCGTGGCGCGGGAAATCGTGCGCGTTGCAACGCGATGGGGCGACGTTCGAGTCAAAGTGGCGACCCTTCCCGGCGGCGAACGCCGCGCGACGCCAGAGTTCTCCGACTGCAAGAACGTCAGCGAGCAGCATCACGTGCCCATTTCAGCCGTTTACGAAGCAACAACGGTTGCGTGGCGCATGCACGAGGGCGACGATGCAGCGGGGGAGAACTGACGATGGGCCTGTACAGCCACTACATACTGCCGAAGCTGATCAACTCGGCGTGCGCGATGCCGCAGATGATGGCGTTGCGCAAACGCTACGTCCCGCTCGCGAAAGGTCGGGTGCTGGAGATCGGTATTGGTTCGGGTCTCAACCTCGAGTTCTACAGCGACGCCACCGACTCGGTCACCGGGCTCGATCCGGCAACCGAACTGACCGAAATCGCGCACCAGCGTGCGATGAAACTCGGCGCAGTGGTCGAACTGCTCACCGTGTCGGGCGAGACGATTCCCGCCGACACAGAGAGTTTCGACACGATCGTGTGCACCTGGACGCTCTGCTCCATTCCGAACGTCTATCGCGCGCTCGACGAGATGCGGCGTGTTTTGAAGAAGGATGGCCGGCTGATCTTCATCGAGCACGGCCGCGCACCGGACCCGTGGGTTGCGCGCGTGCAGAACGGCCTCGAACCGGTGTGGAAACGCATCGGCGGTGGCTGCCACCTGACGCGCGAACCAGACGCGTTGCTGAACGCCAGCGGCTTCACCTTCGACCAGCTCGAAGAAGGCTACGAGCCGGGTCCGCGCTTCGCCGCCTACATGTATCACGGCATCGCCAGGCCGCGCTGAATCGGCGAAGCGTGGTGGTAGCATGCCGCAACGTCGTCGGGAGGACTCTCATGCACACACGAATCGCGGTTCCGTTTTTCCTGTTCGTGTTCGCGCTGATCGGAGGATGCACCAGTTCCGCACCCGCGAAGCCCGAGTCGCGCATCGATCCCATGGCCAACATTCCCGCCGCGAAAACGTTCGGTTGGCAGCCGGCAGCGGACAATCTCGTCAGCACCGACGTCACGCAGCGCAAGTTCGACGAGAGCATCCGCTCTTCGATCACCACCAATCTGGGGCGCAAAGGTTATGCAGAAGCCACCACCGAACCGGATCTGGTGGTGGCCTACGAGGTAACGCCGTATGAAAAGACCAAATCGAGTCCGTTCAGCGTCGGCGTCGGAATGGGCAGCTGGGGCGGCAACGTCGGGGGCGGCGTCGGCGTCAACACCGGCGGCGGCAGCCGCAGCGTTCAGGAAACGCGCCTGACGATTCGCGTGGTCGATCGCAAGGCCGACAAAGAAGTATGGCTCGGTACCATGACCAGTTCGATCGCACCTGGCGCGAGCGCCAACGACGTCGCCGGTGTGGTTGCGCAAACTCTGAACGACTTTCCGGCGCGCCGGCCCTAGTGCACCTCTAGTGCACCGTTAGCTCCAGCTTCATCGGCAATGCGTCGTTCTTCGTCGGTTTGACCTCCTGAATGTCGCCGTCCGCGACGCGGGCCGCATCGAGCGACGCGTTCGCGGCCAAGCCCTCTCGCACTGCGACTGCGCGTTGCGCAGCGAGCCCGTCCACCGCGTTTGCCGGCAGCGGCTCTACATCGACGAGTTTCTCGAGCAATGCCCTGAGATAAGCGCTTTCGTCGAAGGTTGCCGCGGCACCCGACGCTGGCGGCTGCGTAAACTGCGAACGCAGCGCCGCCAGATCGATCCCGGGAATACTCTCTTTCGCCATCGATTGAACGATCTTCAGACGCCCGGCGGCATCCTGATCGCCAACACGCGTATCGAGGCGCGCCCGCAAGGCAGCCTCACGCAACGCGCGACCATCCGCCTCCGTATTGGTAACACCGTGGATGGTCAGCGCCAGGTTCGGCCGCATCACCAGCGCATCCGCGATCTTGGCGACTTTCTCGCGCTCCGGCGGCGCGAGGTCGGCGCGGCCGGTGGTGAAGTAAATCTGGTCGAAGTCCTCCGAGTCGCCGAGGCCGACCAGTCGGCCGAGCAGGCGGAACGGCGACGTCACGATCGACGTGATCAAATTCGCCAGCGCCTTCATGATCACACCGCCGATGCGGAACGTCGGATCGTTCACGTCGCCTTCCACGGGCAGGTCGATGTCGATGTTGCCGCTCGAGTCCTTCAGCAGCGAAATCGCCAGGTCGTACGGCAGATCGAGCGCATCCGGATACGGCACCTTTTCGCCCAGCGCAAAATCGCGCAGCACGATCTTGTGATTCCCGTCGAGGATGCCGTCGCGCAACACGTAGTGCAGTTTCAGGTCGAGCTTCCCGCTGGCCACCTTGTGTCCGGCGAAGCGGATGACGTAGGGGCTCGCGCCCGGCATCTCGACATTGACGAACTGCGCCGTGATGTCGGTGTTCTGCGTCGGGTCGAGCGCACGCACCGCCCCCGACACCTTCAGTTGGCCGAATTCGCCCACCTGCCCTTCCAGCGCAATCCTGGTTGGTGACCGGCTGGCGAGGTCGAACAAGCCGATGTTGCCGTTCAGCGCCGAGATCGAACGCTGGAACGGAATCGGCAGGCTTTCGTCCGAGAAATCGACGTCGGCATCGACAACCTTCAGGCGCGCCAGTTTGAAACCCCATAGCGGTTCCGTTGGCGCCGGTTCCGTCGCCGCGACCAGCGCCGCCGACGCTTCCGGTGCGGGCCGCGTCACCTCGCTGAGATTCAGCACGCGATCCTTCGAAATGTGGATCTGCGCAAACGCACCGACCAGCTCGCCGCGCGAGATGTCGACGCGGCGTTGCGCCATCGACACAGTCAAACCGTTGACGTCGAAACGCTTCAAACCGAGGAAGTGGTCTTCGGCACCCTCACGCGCGACGTCGAGCTCGGTCAGCTGCAACTGACCGTCGAAACCGAACGTCTCCTGCGGATTCGACACGAGGTGACCGTCGACGCCGAGTGCGCCGGACTTCAACTGCAGATAGGTCGTTACATTCAAATACGGGTTCGCAACGGCCAACCCCAGCGCGTCGATCTTGGTCTTTGCGTCGACCCGCACCTCCGGAAACGCGGTCAGCGTGCCGTCCATCGCAATCGAACCGCCGCTCGCAACGTTGAAGCCGACGTTGAACGGCATTACTGCGCCGTCGGCCAGCGACACCGAGTCGAGCGACGCGGCGAGCCCGGTGATGCCGATGTCGGCAGCAGGATTCACGCTCTGGTCGGCAAAGGACAGACCCCCGTCGCTGACCTCGATCTTCGCGACGTCGACCGACCACGCCGTCGCCTCGGCGTCCGCCGGCTTCACCGCTGCCGCGGGCGGTTCATCTGATGTGGCAGGCGGCGGTTCGTTCGATGCCGGTGCGGTCGACGGGTCAGGCGCGGGCAGCGGCTCGTTCGGAGTGGGCGCCGGTGCCGTTGCAGCTGTCGCCACAGATTGGGTTGGCGGACTCGTTTTCCACAAACTGTCCCACACGAACCGCTGTTGTGCGTCGCGGCCGAGGTTGAGCTGCGGCTTCAGCAGCGCGATGCGCTGCACCGACAGCGCGCGCTGCGGCCACGCCAGGTGCCCGCCCTCTACAACCAATTCACCGAGGCGCAACAGGTCCGGCCCGGCCCCGGCATCGCTGCGCTGCGCGATACCGAGATTCCTGACGGCCAGTTTCAGGTTCGCAATCTCTGCGCTGACCTTGCCTTCGTCTATCGCCATGTTGTAGTCGAACGCCGTATCGAGGGCGCCGTCGTCGATGGTCGCCAGCAGATCTTCCGGAAGATACGCGGACATCTCCGGCAGCTTCTGGCCGGCCAGCGAGATGTGCCCGGTCGCAATGAAAGGGCGCAGCGTCATCTTGCCGCTCCACTCGAGGCGACCGCCAGCGCGCGTCTGTACCACAAGCTGTTGATTGCCTTCCTGGTTCGGCAGCGTGTTGATATCGGACGCGCTCAGGTTGAGCGGTCCCAGTTCGGTTTCATAAAGCTGCCGCCCGCTACGATCGCTGACAGCTATCCGACCGCCTTCGATGACCGCGCTCGCGATGATCAGGCGCGGCGGCGGCGACTCCGGTTCCGGCTTCGCATTCGGATCTTCCGGCGGCACCAGCGCCTTCAGATTGATCCGGCTCTGCGCATCGCGCTCGACGCGGATGAACGGATGCACGATGCGGAATTCGCGCAGCGTCAGCGCCCGATTCACGATGCTCGACAGTTGCGCGTCGACATCGAGTTCGTCGAACGCGATGAGCGGTGCCTTCTTTGCATCGGCAAGCGCGAACTTTTCGAGCCGCACCGTGAGCGCGAACGGATTGATGTCGACGTCATCGAGTGTCGCATCGAGGCCGAGCTGCGAATGCAGCTCTGAGATCATGACGTTGCGCACGATCAGCGGGGCCACGACGAAGCCGAAGAACGCGTACAACGCGAGCAGCACCCAGGCCCAGAACCGTTTACGGCGGTAGTCGAACCAACCATGCTTCAGCACATCGAAACGGGCCACTTCGCATCTCGCGGAACGGGGGAATCGGCAGCCTAGCGTGGACGTTGCCCGAATTCACCCCTTAACCTTGGCGCCTCCCGATGCTACGAAGTCGCACATGCACGATCAGCCGTTCACCGTCGGACGCTTCCAACGAATCTACGATCCGAGCGCGGGTGAAGCGCGCACCTGGTACGTGAACGACCACACGATTGCGCGCGACCACACCGGCATATGGCACCTGATCGGCATCACGCACGAGCAGATCGACATCCCGCCTCTGGAAAAATTCTTCAACGCGGATCGCTCGATTTCTGCCGACGAAGTCGCTGGGCTGCACAAAGAGCTGCGCGCCTCCGCCGCCCAGGCCAAACGCGAAGGCCGGCCGTGGTTCGATGCGCACGAGGAGAAGCAGCTGGCGCATGCGACCGCGCTCTCGCTGACGACCCCGCAGTGGCGCAAGCAGCCGTTCGCGCTCGTGGCCGATCACACCGAGGCGGTGCTGTGGGCTCCACACGTGATCGCCCACGAAGGCTCTTACTACATGTTCTATGCCGCCGGTTCGCTGCAGCGCGACGGTAACTTCCGCATGCATCTCGCCACGTCACCGGACATGCAGCGCTGGACCCGGCATCCGAACAACCCGCTGTTCGTCGACGGATTCGAAGCGCGCGATCCGATGGTGTTGCGCGTCGGCGATCGCTGGGTGATGTACTACACCGCGACGAATCCGCCGGAAGGCGGCAACCACGTGGTGGCGTATCGCACGAGCATGGATCTCTCGACGTGGAGCGAACGCGGGCTCGCGTTCGTCGACCCGAAGCAAGGCACCGGCGCCGGACCGACAGAATCGCCGTTCGTGGTGCAACGGGGCGGGTTCTACTATCTGTTCCTGTCGATGCGCCACGACTACGTCCCCGGTTACTACGCCGACACCGAAGTGTTCCGCAGCCGCGATCCGCTGCACTGGGAGCTGAGCGACCTGGTCGGTCGTTTCGACGGACACGCCTCCGAAGTGATCCGCGACGACGACGGCTGTTGGTATGTCAGTCATTGCGGCTGGTACCAGGGCGGCGTGTATCTGGCACCATTGACGTGGCACGACGGCGAGGACTTCTAGAAACGACCATGACGCTGACCTTCGCACACACATTCTCAGCCCGACGATCGTTCGTCGGCGCGACCGCGCTCGGGCTTCTGTGGCTCGGTGTCGGCGGTTGCGAAACGACGACGCAGAGCGGCGCCGTCGGCGTGAACCGATCGCAGTTCATGCTGATCTCGGCCGAGCAACTCGACCAGATGGCGGCGGAGACCTACACCAAGCTCTCCAACGACGCCGCCGCCAAAGGTGAACTGAACCCGGACCCGGCCATGACGAAACGGGTCCGCGCGATCGCGGCGCGCATCGAACCGCAGACCAAGGTGTTCCGTCCCGACGCGCCCGCCTGGCCATGGCAGGTCAACGTCATCCAGAGCAAGGAGTTGAACGCGTTCTGCATGCCGGGCGGACGCATCATGTTCTACTCCGGATTGATCACGCAGCTCGATCTCACAGACGACGAGATCGCGATCGTGATGGGTCACGAGATCGCGCACGCCCTGCGGGAGCATTCGCGCGAACAGGCATCGCAGGAGATCGCCGCGCAGACCGGTCTGGGTGTCGGGGCAGCGATACTCGGCGTCGGCGGCGCCGGTGCGGATCTGGCCGCGCAAGGGTATCAAACGTTGATCGCGACGAAGTTCAGCCGGACCGACGAAAGCGAAGCCGATCTGATCGGGCTCGAACTCGCGGCGCGTGCCGGCTACGACCCGCGCGCCGGCATCACGCTGTGGAAGAAGATGATGCAGGCGAACAGCGGAAACGCGCCGCCGGAATTCCTGAGCACGCACCCGGCCGAAGCGAATCGCGTGCAGACGATCGAGGCGCTGCTGCCGACGGTCATGCCGCTGTATCAGGCGGCCGTGGCGCGTGGC
>DATJGR010000209.1:0-7381 GCA_035494855.1 Pseudomonadales bacterium
AATGCGATCACGGCACGCAAACCGTAATTCGTTCCGAAGGCTCCAAGGGTCATCGGTGCGACGTTCCAACCATTCACCGGCACGCCGGTCGTCTTTGCCGCGGCCTGCAGCTTCTGCAGAGCGCTCTGCACGCAGTTCTCCAGTCCCTTCGCTGCTGCCGGCTCGAGTTGGCCTACCTCGAAGCGCTGCCCGGGCCGCCAGCATCGCGAGTGACCCGGTTGGACCATTCTGCCGGGCGCCGCGGTATCGTGACACGCCGAAAATGACGGGAGCTTCCAATGCGACGTCTAGTGCCGCTCGCCGAACGCGCAGCCGAATTGTTGAAGGCGCACGCCGGGACGATTGCCGTCGCCGAATCGTCGACCGGCGGCTTGATCAGCGCGGCGCTCGTCGCGGTGCCGGGTGCATCCGCCTATTTCGTCGGCGGTGGCGTCATCTATACGGCCGCCGCGCAACGCGGCCTGCTCGACATCCCGCGCGACCAGCTGCGCGGCATCCGCGCCTCGACGGAACCGTACGCGCGCCTCGGCGCCCAGACGATTCGCACCCGCCTCGCGACGACGTGGGGCATCGCCGAAACCGGCGCCACCGGACCGACCGGCAACCCTTACGGCGACGCAGCCGGCCACAGCTGCATCGCAATCAGCGGCCCGGTCGAGCGCGCGATCACGCTCGAAACCGGACGCGCCGACCGCGTCGACAACATGTGGGCCTTTTCGGAGGCCGCGCTGCAACTGCTCATCGATTGCCTGACCGCCGCGCGCAGGTGACGGGCGGCGGCGGATTCCGGCATATTGGCCGATCGAATCCGCACGTCCGTCCATGCTCCAGACGTTCCTCGCCGAACTGAAACGCCGCAAAGTGCTGCGCGTGGTGGGCGCCTACGCCGTGGTTGCGTGGGGCGTGCTGCAGGTCATCGACAAACTGTTCCCGGCGCTGCTGCTGCCGCAATGGACGATCACGTTCGTCGCCATTCTGCTGCTGATCGGCCTGCCGATCACCGCGATCATCACCTGGGCGTTCGAAATCACGCCGGACGGCATCCGCCGCACGACGACCGAGCCCGACGCGCTCACCGGCGTACGCGGCAGCTGGATCGAGACGACGTTGCTGATCGCGATCGTCGGCGCGGTGGGCATTTCGTTCGCGCAGCTGCGCGAACGCGTCGCAGCACCGCAAGCCACACCGCAAGGCGCGACCCCGTCCGCCACCGAAAAGCCCGGCCCGACCGCAACGGCGAATTCCATCGCGGTGCTGCCGTTCACGAGCTTCAGCGAAGACGCCGAGAGCAACTACTTCGCTGACGGTCTCACTGAGGAGCTGATCAACGACCTCGCGCACATTCCGGGCATGAAGGTGTCGGGACGAACGTCGTCGTTCTATTTCAAGAACCGCAACGAAGACCTGCGCGAAATCGGCCGCACGCTCGGCGTGGCGCAGGTGCTGGAAGGCAGCGTGCGCCGCGCCGGCGACAAGCTGCGCATCACGGTGCAGCTGATCTCCACTTCTGACGGCTTCCATCTGTGGTCGCAAACGTACGACCGCCGCCTGGACGACATTTTCGCGATTCAGGACGACGTCGCGATGAACGTCGCCTCCGTGCTCGAAATGAAGATCACCGAACAGCACCGCGACACCCCCGACGCGATGCACGACATGGAAGACTATCGCGTGTTCCTGATCGCCAGCGCGTTGCTGCACGAACGTGCGCGGCAACCGCTGACGCAGGCGCGCGAGTTGTTCACCCAGCTCAAGACTCGCCAACCCGACAACGCCGACGCATTGGCCGGCTACGCACAGGCGACGATGCTGCTCGCCGGAACCTACATGACCATCGACTTCGAGACCGCGTCGAAGGAAGCGATCGCCGCCGTTGAACACGCACTCGACGTCGATCCGAATTCAGTGAGCGCAAACGTCGCGGCCGGCTCGGCCTATACCGTGCTGCTGCAGCGTACCGACGACGAGCGCTATCGCGTGCAGGCCGAGCGCACGCTGGCGCGCGCGGTCGAACTGGCGCCGGAAGATCCCGACGCGCTCGCCGCGTACGGCACGCTGCTCAACGAACTCGGCCGCTATGAGTCGGCCTACGAACTGCTGCGGCGCGCGGCCACGCGCGATCCGCTGTCACGCATCGCTCAGGCTCAGCTGATCACGTCGCTCGAAGGATTGGGACGCCTCGCGGAGGCGCGCGAAAAGCTGGTCACGCTCGGTCAGATGTATCCCGACTATGTCTTCCCGCAACTGGAACTGGGCGAGTTGCTGCTGACGCAGGGGCAGCTCGACGCGGCATTGCCGTTTCTGAAGAAGGCGCACGCAACGAAGACCAGTCCGCGCGCGACCCTCGCGCTGGCACTCGCGTATCTCAATCTCGGCCTCGACGACGACGTGCGCGCTACGCTCGCAGAAATTGGCTACTCGCCCCTCTCAGTGCCGTTCGGAGAAGTCATTCTGCTGACGATGCGCGGCGACGACGCGGCCACGCTTCGGCTGGCACAAAACCAGCTCGAGAAGACGAACGATCCGATCTGGCAATCACTGCTGATCAACGCGTCGCTCGCGCTCGGCGATCTCGCGACGGCACGACGCGAATTGACGAAGCTCGCGCCGGGCCTCGTGGCGTCGCTCGACGCCAGCCGGGCTCAGCCCGAAGCCGCCTTCCTCACGGGCGAACTGCTGACTCGCGAAGGTCGCAAGGACGACGCAGCGCGCCTGTTCGAGAGCCTGCTCGCAGCACAAGCGCCGCCGGCGCACGGCTACGATCCGGCCATCCGCAAGGTGACGCGGGCGAAGATCCTCGCCCGCCTCGGACGCGCCGATGCCGCCATCGACGAGCTGCGCGCCGCGGAGTTGCAAGGCAACCGCCTGTTATGGGACTTCGACTTCGCGCAGCGGCTCGACCGCGTGCCGGCCTTCGAGAGCATCCGCGACGATCCGCGCTTTCGCGCCGTCATCGCCGACATGGAAGCGGACAATCGCGTCATGCGCGATCGCGTTCTGCAGCAGACCCAGCCGAAAACCGCCGAGACCGCGAACTCGGCCACACAGAAGGAACGATCGTGAGCGTCATCCACACTGCGATCCGGTTCGTGCTTGGCGCGTGCGTCGTCGCCAGCGTGATTCCGTTGGCGGTCCACGCCGCAGACGCACGGGACAGCGAATGGCCGACGTACGGCAGCGACCCGGGCGGCAGCCGCTACGCGCCGCTTACGCAGGTGACCCGCGACAACGTCGCGAAGCTGACGCAGGTGTGGAGCTACCAGACCGGCGATCTCGGTGCTGGATTCCCGAGCGCCAAGCGGATGGCCTTCGAAGCGACGCCGATACTCATCGACGGCGTTCTGTACGTCAGCTCACCATACGGACACGTGCACGCGATCAAGGCGACGACGGGTGAGCGATTGTGGCAGTTCGATGTGCACCTTCCGAACGACCGTTCCTACTCCGAAAACACATCGCGCGGCGTGAGTGCGTGGCGTGATCCCGACGCAGCGCCCGATGCCCCGTGCGCGCTTCGCATTCTGGTCGGCACGCTCGATGCGCGGCTCATTGCGCTCGATGCGAAGACGGGCCTCGCATGCGCCGATTTCGGTAGCAAAGGCACGGTCGACCTGAACGAGGGCAGCCGGCCGCGCGATCCCGGCGGCTATCTCGTCACGTCGCCGCCGGCGCTGTGGCACAACCTCGTCATCACCGGCTCGGCGGTGGGCGACAACCGCGCGGTCGACAACGAACTCGGCATCGTGCGCGCGTTCGACGCACGGACCGGCGCGCTGATGTGGTCGTGGGATCCGATTCCGCGCACGCCGGAGAATCCGGTGTATTCCGAGTGGACGCCCGCAGCCGCGAAGATCACCGGCGCCGCAAACGCGTGGTCGGTGCTGTCGCTCGACGTCGAACGCGGGCTGCTGTTCGTGCCGGTCGGTTCCGCCAGCCCGGACTTCTTCGGCGGCGAGCGCACCGGCGACAACCGTCACGCGAACTCGATCGTGGCACTGAGCGCCGCGACCGGCGAAGTCGTGTGGGCGCGTCAGCTGGTGCACCACGACGTGTGGGACTACGACATGCCGGCGCAACCGGTGTTGATCGATCTGAAGCGCGCGGGCGAAACGATTCCTGCCGTCGTGCAGGCCACGAAGATGGGCATGCTGTTCGTGCTCGATCGCCGCACCGGCGAGCCGCTGTTCGGCATCGAAGAGCGCGCCGTGCCGCAGAACGGCGTCGACGGCGAAGCGTTGTCGCCGACACAACCGTTCTCCGCATTGCCGTCGCTCGTTCCGAGCGCGCCGTTGACCGCCGCCGACGCATGGGGCTTCACGCCGTGGGACCGCGGCAAGTGCGCCGACCAGATCACCGCGCTGCGGTCGGAGGGCATCTACACGCCGCCGAGTCTGCAGGGCACGGTGGAGTGGCCGGGATATGCGGGCGGCTCGAACTGGGGCAGCGTGTCGTTCGATCCGGCGCATCAGTTCGTCATCGCGAACACCAACCGTCTGCCGTTCGTCGTGCAGTTGATCAAGCGCGACGAACTCAAAGCGACGTACGAATCGAAGCGATATCCCGATTCGGAATTCGCCCGCCAGACGGGAACGCCGTACGGCATGCGCCGCCAGTTGATCAGCTCGCCGATCGGCGTGCCGTGCACGGCGCCGCCGTGGGGAACGCTCACCGCGATGAACCTGGCGACCGGTGCGATCGCGTGGCAGGTGCCGCTCGGCACGTCGCGCGATCTGGCGCCGTGGCCGGTGTGGTTCATCGACGGCGTGCCGAACATGGGTGGCTCGATCGTGACGGCCGGGGGGGTGATATTCATCGGCGCGGCCACCGACAACTTCCTGCGCGCGTTCGACGTCGAGACCGGCGCCGAACTGTGGCGCGGGCGGTTACCCGCCGGCGGTCAGGCGACGCCGATGACGTATACGCAGAACGGTCGTCAGTACGTCGTCATTTCGGCCGGCGGCCACGGCGGAATGGGCAGTACGCGTGGCGACTACGTCGTCGCGTTCGCGCTGCCGGAATCATAGAGGGGCGTCAGGAACCGGCGGGCACCAGCAGCGGCGTAAAGCCGAACACGCCGACCGTATCGGGATCGACGCTGACCTGCACCGCGCCGATCTCCGGCGCGCCATACACCTCGAGCCGGGTGATGTTCGTGTAGAGCGAAGGTTCCCCTTCGCCTCGCTGCACGAGTAAAGGCCGGCCTACCTGGAACTGGTGCGAATCGCCGTGCACCAGCAGCACCTGGCCGCCGAACCGCTCGCTGCCGAGTTTCAGTTCTTCGATGATCGCACCGAACGGTCCGTCTTCGGTGTCGTCGCCGTGCAGCATCTGAGCATGCATCGCCATCACTACCGCTTTGTATCCGCCTTCGCGCGCAACGCGGAACGAATCGCGCATCCACGCGACGTTCGCCTGCATCCGTTCGTTCGCCTCGATCAGCGCCGGGCGGTCCTGCGGCCTGAAGTTGTTGTGCGAGCCGACCACGTGCACCGTGAAGAACAGCGTCCGATCGTGTTCCCAACGCGCGTTCTCCACGAACGTCTTGTACGGCGAAACGTCGCTTTCCCTGACGAGAGCCATCGGGTGCGCGCCGAGGCTCTGCGGCTTGGTGTAAAACGTGTTGCGCAGTTTTGCGAGCCGCTCCGACGGGTCGTAGCCGCCCATCACGTTGCTGCGACAGTCGGTCCACTCGTTGTCGCCGGGCGTATACACCACCGGCTGCTGATACGACGCGAAGAAGCCTTCGATCTGAGCGTAGTGCGCGTCGTGACAGTTGCCCACGCCCCAGATGTCGCCGATGTGGATGCTGAATGCAGGATTTGCCTTGTTGATGGCGGCGATCAACGCGCGGTACACGGGATAATCCCGCTCGCCGTTGTAGGCGGTGTCGCCGAGCGCGATGAACGTGAACGGTTGCGCGTGACCGAGCGCAGACGCGAGCACAACGGCCAGCGCGGCCGCCGTTCTGATCGAGCGTGTCATCTGGATTCTCCCCATCGAGCGGCGGTATGGTACTGCCGTCCCGGCGTTCGGCACATCCCCACCCACTCGGAGACCCACATGCGCGCACGCGATGCTCTGCTCGCAGCCGTTGCACTGATTCCGGCGTTGTCGCTGGCGACGCAATCGCCGCTGGCCACCTTTCAGGACGTGCAGACGACGACGTACCAGCACGAGAAGCCCGCGTTCACGCTGCAATATCCCTATGGGTTGCGTACCGCGCCGCCGTCCCGCAAAGGCGAAGTGTTCAGCGCCATGGGTCCGGGCCGCGCGCCGGCGCTGAACGTCATGGTGCTACCGCGACCGCCGGAACTGACGCTGGCGCAGGCCGCACAGGCCGCAGCGAAACAACTGGCGCCCAACGGGGTGATCAAGGCGCAGCAGTCGGTCGATCTCGGCGGCGTTCCGGGCGAACAGGTGACGCTCGACTGGTCCATGCCCATCGGCATGGGCGTCGATCTGCGATCGATGCAGGTATCGGCGTTTCACGACGACGTCTGGGTGATCGTGACCGTCACCGACGGACGCGTGGGCGACGGCGTGCAGGCGGCATTGAGCAATACGGTGAGCTCGCTGCGCTTCCCGAAGTAGCGCGAAGGCGGGCGCGCGGAACGGCTACAATGCCGCGCCGGATCGAACGCCACGTCTCATGAACCTGTTCGCGACACACCCTCTGGGGTTTTCGGACCTGATCGAACAGGAAGTGCTCGGTTGTGGCGGCCGGGTCACGGCGCGCACCACCGCCGGCGTCGGGTTCACGGGCCGCCTCGACTGCGCGTACCGGATGTGTCTGTGGAGCCGCGTGGCAAACCGGATTCTGCTGCAGATCGACGCGTTCGACGCGCCGGAACCGGACGCGTTGTATTACGGAATTCAGCGCACCGACTGGCAGGCGCACCTGCAGCCCGGCGGCTCGATGGCGGTCGATTTCGTCACCACGCGTTCGCAGATCAATCACAGCCTGTACGGTGCGCAACGCGTGAAGGACGCGATCGTGGACCAGTTGCGCGATGCGACCGGCGCGCGGCCCGACGTCGACATCAAATCGCCGGACGTCCGCATCAACGTGTTTCTGGATCGCGATCGCGCCTCGGTTGCGATCGATTTATCGGGCCAGAGCCTGCATCGGCGCGGCTATCGACAGACACAGGGTCCGGCGCCGCTGAAAGAGAATCTGGCCGCTGCACTGCTGCTGCGCGCCGGTTGGCCGCAGATTGCACGCGACGGCGGCGCCTTGCTCGATCCGATGTGCGGCTCCGGCACGTTCGCGATCGAAGCGCTGTTGATGGCCGCCGACATCGCGCCCAACCTCGGTCGTTCTGCATTCGGTTTCGAACGCTGGAAACAACACGATCAATCGATGTGGGAACCTCTGCTCGCA
>DATJGR010000210.1:0-6414 GCA_035494855.1 Pseudomonadales bacterium
GCGCCGAAGGAGTACCTCGACAGAATGCTGGCCGAGCCGTTCGAACCGTTCGCGTTCTCGCCCGCGGGCGCTGCGGCGTACCAGCTCGGCCCCTACGGGACAGCCGCGAAGAAGCTGGTGCAATTCAACCTCAATCCCTGACACGCGATGGCGGATTCGGCGCCCTAAGCACACCTCGCGCGCCATCTGGGCGTTGCTGTCGGTAGCACTAGGGAGCGGTATCATCGATCGCCACAGAACAGACGTCCGTTATGGCGGTTCAAAACAACCCGGTTGAGGGGCAACGCGGCGCCGTGCTGAGCGCACGCCGCGTCGACGACGCCTTGTGCCTGACACTCGCCGGCGACTGGCACGTGAACGCCGCGTTGCCGTCGATCCAGGACGTGAGCCACGGGCTCGCGCAAACGCCGAAACCCGTTGCCGTTAGATTCGAAGCGACCGAACTGGGTCGTTGGGACAGCGGTCTGGTCACGCGCCTCATCGACATCTATCGCGATGCACAGGCGCACGCCATCCCGTTCGACGATAGCGGCCTGCCTGAAGGCGCACGGCGCCTGATCGCGCTGGCGTTCGCCGTCAAAGCGCGCGAAGGCGCCGCTCGCACGCAAACGACCACGCCGTTCGTGCAGAAGGTGGGAAAGAGCGCTCAGGACCTGTGGCGCAGCACGGTCGATTTCGTGACGTTCGTCGGCGAAGCGACGTTATCGGTGGGCCGCTTCGCCACCGGCCGCGCGAAATACCAGAAGTCCGACGTGATGCAGCACATCGAAGAGGCGGGTGCCAACGCACTGCCCATCGTCAGTCTCATCAGCGTGCTCATCGGAATGATCTTCGCGTTCGTCGGCGTCTCGCAGCTGCGCGCGTTCGGTGCCGGCATCTACACGGCCAATCTCGTCGCCGTGGCGATGATTCGCGAAATGGCGCCGATCATGACCGCCATCATTATGGCGGGGCGCACCGGCGCGGCGTATGCGGCCGAGATCGGCACGATGAAAGTAAACGAAGAGATCGACGCGCTGACCACGCTCGGCATCAATCCGATGGATTTCCTCGTCACGCCGCGCATGTTCGCGCTGGTGCTCATGATTCCGGCGCTGACGATGTACGCCAGCCTCATGGGCATCATCGGCGGCGCCATGGTCGGTCTCGCGATGATCGACGCGAGCTTCGTGCAATACGCGCAGCAGACGATCAGCGCCGTGACGCTCGGCGATCTGTTCACGGGACTCCTGATGTGCGTCGTGTTCGGCGCGCTGGTCGCGCTCTCGGGATGTCAGCAAGGCATCGCGTGCGGCACCAGCGCGATGGCGGTGGGACAAGCGACGACGCGCGCGGTGGTGATGGGCATCGTGCTCATCGTCGTCAGCGCGTCGATACTCACCATCATCTTCATCAACCTGGGCATCTGATGAGTGATTCCCGTGGCAATGCAGAAGCGCACATCGAGATCCGCGACTTGTCGATGTCGTATGGCGACTTCGTCATCCAGAAGAACCTGAACTTCACCGTTCGCCGCGGCGACATCTTCATCATCATGGGCGGCAGCGGATGCGGTAAGAGCACGCTGCTCAAGGTGTTGATCGGTCTGAAGTCGCCATCGGCCGGCGACGTGAGCTACGAAAACGAAGCATTCTGGGCCGCCGGCGCCGAGCGACAGGAAGAGCTGAAGCGCAAGTTCGGCACGCTGTTCCAGAGCGGCGCGTTGTGGAGCGGCATGACGCTGGCCGAAAACGTGGCGCTGCCGCTGAAGCAGTACACGAAACTGTCCGACCCGGAAATCCGCGAACTGTGCGCATACAAACTCGCGCTGGTGGGGCTCGCCGGCTTCGAAGACTTCTATCCGAGCGAAATCTCCGGCGGCATGAAGAAGCGCGCCGGGCTCGCGCGCGCGATGGCGATGGACCCCGACATTCTGTTCTTCGACGAACCGTCCGCCGGGCTCGATCCGATCAGCGCGAAGCTGCTCGACGATCTCATCCTCGAATTGCGCGACAGCCTCGGCACCACAGTGGTGATCGTCACGCACGAACTCGCCAGCATCTTCTCGATCGGCAACAACTCGGTGTTTCTCGATCCGATCACCAAGACGCAGCTCGCCACTGGCGATCCGAAAGAGCTGCGCGATCACAGTCCGAACTTCGTCGTCCGCAACTTTCTGATGCGAGGCACCGCCGAGCCGGTGGAGTAGCGTATGAGTAAGCCTTCCAATCCCACTCTGATCGGTTCGTTCGTGCTGGGCGCCGTGCTGTTGCTCGTCGTGGCGGTACTGCTGTTCGGCGGCGCCGCCTTGTTCGCATCGAAGCGGACGCTGGTGAGCTATTTTCCCGGTTCGGTGAAAGGCCTGCGCGAAGGCTCCAGCGTAGCGCTCAACGGCGTTCGCATCGGCTATGTGGAGAGTATGCAGCTGCAGGGCGAGTTGAAGCCCGACCGCACGATGGACATGCTGGTGAAGGTGACGATGCAGGTGCTCCCCGGCAGCTTCGAGTTGCTCTCAAACGGCACGAAGCTCAGTGAAGAAGTGCGTACGAGGATGCTGACGCCGCAGCAGTACATCGACGCCGGCATCCGTGCCAAGCTCAGCACGGAGAGCTTCGTCACCGGCCAGCTGCTCGTGGAACTCGACTTTCGTCCGGATCTGCCGCCGGTGTATCGCGCGCGCGAGAAAGGCGGGCCTCCGGAAATCCCGACGATCCCCGGCGACGTCCAGCAGGTGATGGAGCGCGTTCAGAATTTCTTTGCACAGGTTTCGCAGGAGATCGATGGACCCGCGCTGGCGAAAAACGTGCAGGGCATCATCAGCGGCGTGAACGAACTCGCGAATTCGCCGGACCTGCGCAGCATGCTGGCCGGCGGCAGCAAGCTGACGAACGACGAGCTGCCGCGCCTGACGAGCTCGCTGGAGCGCACGCTCACCGAACTGCAGGGCGCCACCAAGGATGCACGCGAGCTCGTTGCCCATGTCGACAAGCAGGTGGATCCGCTGATGTCGGATCTGTTGCCCGCGATCAAGCGGCTCGACAGCACTTTGAAGTCGACCGAAGTAACGCTGCAATCGGTGTCGGGACACCTGCGTGAAGACTCCGCGCTGTCGCTCGAAGTGAGGAGTACGTTGCAGGACGTCCAGTCGATGTCCGACGCGGCCACGTCGTTGCTGCAATATCTCGACGAACACCCCGAGGCGCTGCTGCGCGGAAAGAAAGAGTGAACCGGAGACCATCCATGTCGCGATCAACCGTCGTCGCACTCGTGCTGCTGCTCACTGCGTGCGGCACGTCGCCGCCGGCGCGCTATTACGCGTTGAGCGAACCGGCGGCGACGTCGGTCACCAAGACCGGCAATGCCATCGTGGTGTTCGGCCCCTTCAGCGTCGCGCAGTACCTGCAGCGCCCTCAGATCGTCGTTAGAGACGCGAATCACGAGTTGCAGTTGGGCGAGTTCGATCGTTGGGCGGAAGCACCTCAGGTGGCCGTGGTGCCATGGCTTGCAAGAGACGTCGATCGCCAGCTGGCGAATGCAGTGGTGGTCGCGTTCCCGTCGGTGGGCCACGCCGATGCGCCGTATCGCGTGCGAGGCACGATTTCGGAATGGGACACCGACGCGAATGGCGCGGCCGTGCTCGTCGTGCAGTGGGAGTGCGTGACGAACAGCGAAGCCGTGCTGGTGCCGCTGCGCACGTCGCGCTACACCGCGCAGGTCGCCAAGGCGGGCAGCTACGGCGACATCGTACGCGCCTTGAATCAGACGTTGGCGGATTTCGCGGCGGAAGTGGCCACGGCGCTGGCGTCGGCGCTGCCTGCGCAGGCGACCTAGAAAGGCGAAAACCTCGGCAACTGGCCGCGTTAAGGCGTAACCTCTGCGGCCTTCAAATGAAGAACAACCTAGGTAAAGGACACATGAACGTGAAACGTTTGATTGCGATCGTGTTCGCGGCAGGTGGGTTGCTCGCGATGACATCGCCGACGCTCGCCGCGGAAGACGGAGCGAAACCCAACATCGTCGTCATCATGGGCGACGACATCGGGATGTGGAACATCGGCGCGTATCACCGCGGCCTGATGGCGGGACGCACGCCGAACCTCGACAAGATCGCCGCCGAAGGCACGATCTTCACCGATTACTACGCCGAGGCGAGCTGTACCGCGGGGCGTGCAAACTTCATCACCGGCGAGCTGCCGATCCGCACGTGTATGACGACGGTGGGGCAAGCAGGCGCACCCACCGGCATTCCGGCGCAGGCGGTGACCATCGCGGCGGTGTTGAAGTCGATGGGCTACGCCACCGGGCAGTTCGGCAAGAACCACCTCGGCGACCGTAACGAATTCCTGCCGACGGTGCACGGGTTCGATGAGTTCTACGGCTACCTATACCATCTCGACGCGATGGAAGATCCGTGCCATCCGAACTATCCGCAGAACCTGCGCAATCAGGTAGGCCCGCGCAACATGCTGCACACGTGGGCGACGACCAACGACGATGCGACTGTGGACCCTCGTTGGGGCAAGGTCGGCAAGCAGAAGATCGAAGATGCGGGCGAACTGTGTCCCACGCGCATGGAAACGGTGGACGACGAAATTCGCGACAAGGCGATTGCGTTTATCGACAAGGCGAAGGCCGACGGCAAGCCGTTCTTCCTGTGGCTGAACCCGACGCGCATGCACATCGTCACGCACCTGTCCCCGAAATATGAGGCGCTGCGCAACTCGGAGAACGGCTGGTCGATCGAAGAAGCCGGCATGGCGCAAATGGACGACGACATCGGTCTGGTGATGGCGAAGCTCGAGGAAATGGGCGTAGACAACAACACCATCGTCATCTTCACCACCGACAACGGCACCGAAGTGTTCACGTGGCCGGATGGCGGGCAAACGCCGTTCGCGCAGAGCAAAGGCACGGTGATGGAAGGCGGCTTCCGAGTGCCCGCGATCATAAAGTGGCCCGGCAAAGTGGCGGCCGGCAAAGTGGAAAACGGCATCATGTCGGGTCTCGACTGGTTCCCGACACTCGTCGCCGCCGCGGGCGACCCGAATATCACCGCCGAGCTGAAGCAGGGCAAGAAGATCGGTGATACCACCTTCAAGGTGCACCTCGACGGTTACGACCAGACGAGCATGCTCACCGGCCAAGGGCCGTCGAACCGGCACGAGATCTGGTACTTCGGCGAGAGTTCGCTCGGTGCGGTGCGCATCGACGACTACAAGTACCGCTTCATCGACCAGCCCAACGGCTGGCTCGGCGCGAAGGTCGGCGTAGACGTACCGTATCTGATCAACCTGCGGCTCGATCCGTTCGAACGGACGGGCTGGCCCAACAACGGCACGAAGGAAGGCGCACAACAGTACTTCGACTGGTTCAAGTACGAGTTCTGGCGCTTCGTGTTCGTACAGGGTCAGGTGGAAAACCTCGCGAAGACTGCCATCGAGTTTCCGCCGATGCAGAAAGGCGCGAGCTTCAACCTCGATGCCGTGAAGGCGCAGATCGAGGCGGCTCGGAACGCCATGGCGAAGTAGTTTCTTTCGCCGTTAGACCGACGGGCAGCCCGGAAGGGCTGCCCGTTTTGTTTAGAATGCGCGTTCCGTTGCCGAGCGTGACATGAGCAAGAAGAAGAACAACCGGCGCACGCCCAAACGTCCGGCCTCTCCGACGTCCGCTACACGGCCTCCCGCCGAAGGCCCCTCGAAGGCGTCGGCAGCGAATCCGCGCTGGATGATCGTCGCCGGGGTCGTGTCGCTCGCAGCCGCGGCTTTCCTGCTGTGGATGATCAACACGCGTCCGCCGCGCGCGCCAGTTGCAGCGCCGCCTGCACCGCCAGTGTCGTCGATACCCGTCGTGGTCGCTGCCAATTATTCCGGCAACGAAGCGTGCACGGGTTGCCACACGGCCGAGCACGATGCGTGGCACGGTTCCGATCACGACCTCGCGATGCAGGTCGCGAACGAAACGTCTGTGCTGGGCAATTTTCAGAACGCGAAGTTCACGTACGCCGGCACAACGTCGACGTTCTCGAAGCGCGATGGCAAGTTCATCGTCAACACCGATGGTCCCGACGGCCAGCTGCACGACTACGAAATCGGCTTCACGTTCGGCGTGCACCCGCTGCAGCAGTATCTGATCGATTTTCCCGACGGGCGCAAACAGGCGCTGTCGATCGCGTGGGACTCGAGGCCGAAGGAGGCGGGCGGCCAGCGGTGGTTCCACCTCTATTCGAAAGACAACGTGAAGGCCGGCGACTGGCTGCACTGGACGAACTACAGCCAGAACTGGAACTTCACCTGCGCGGAGTGTCACTCCACCGATCTGAAGAAGAATTTCGACCCCGCGTCGAACGCGTACAAGACGACGTGGGCGGAGATCAACGTGACCTGCGAGGCGTGCCATGGACCCGGCTCCAACCACATCGCCTGGGCGCACAAGGAA
>DATJGR010000211.1:0-3222 GCA_035494855.1 Pseudomonadales bacterium
CGCATCAGCGCGGCGGACTTGATGCCGTTCGAGAGACGCGACCAGTTGATCATTTCGGCCATCTGCTTGAGGCCGGCGTCGAGTTGCCCCAACGGATATGCAAGGGCGCCCTCCAGGCTGATCTCACCGCTGGCCATCGACCGTGTTCCCAGCTTGTCCTTCAAACGAACGATCCGATAGCGGTTCGGCGTGCCGTCCGCGAGCACACGCGGCATCACGAACAGACCGAGCCCGCGCGAGCCGCTTCGAGCGCCTTCCGGTCGCGCCAGCAGCGTGGCCACGTCCGCATCTGCATTCGAGCAGAACCATTTCTCGCCGTGAATCCGCCATCCGTCTGCCGTCCTCACCGCGGTGCTCGCGATATCGCCCACGTCCGACCCGCCCGATTTCTCAGTCATGAACTGTGCACCCTGCCAGAGCTCCGCCATGTTCTGGCTGAGCATCCGCGGCAGGAATCGCGCCTTGATAGACTCGTCGCCGTAGAGGCGGATCAGATGCGCGGCCGAATCGGTGACGTTGATCGGACAGCCGAGCCCGAACTCCGCCTCGTTGAACAGCAGCGTGAACGCGTGTTTGGCAACCGCCGGCAACGCAGTCGGCCAACCCAGCACCGGCCGGTGACTCATCGCGTGGATACCGAATTCACCATAGGCGACCGCTTCGAGCCGGCGGTAAGCCGGGTGATACTCGATCCACTGTCGGTCGCGACCGAAACGGTCGCGGTGCTGCAGCTGGGGCGGATGCTTGTCTGCCAATGCCGCGCATTCGTCGAGTTCGCCAGCGGCGAGCGCGCCGAGGCGGTCGAGATGCGGTTCGAGATGGGTGCGCAAGTCCTCCGGCAGATAGATCGCGAGCAGATCGCGCAACGATTGATCGGCTCGATAAAAATTCATACCGCGGGTATCCGGCGCGATCGCCGACGCATCGAGATCGCGTTGCAGCGTCGCTTCAGCCATTGCCGTCGCCTCCGTCGTCGAGTCGCGCATCGAGACCGCGGTCCTTCAACGCTTTCACCACCTGATCCTCCTGCTCTTCGCCGCGCATCTGCAGCGTCAGATCGACGACCGCGGCGCGCACAGACGATCCGCCGAAGGTGCGCTGATGCGCGATGTCGATGATGTTGCTGTCGAGTTCTCCGAGCAGTTGCGTCAGCTTGCCGAGCGCACCGGGTACGTCTTCAATCTCCACGCGCAAACGCACCAGCCGATGGCTGCGCACCAGGCCGCGCTGCAGCAGCGACGACAGAATCATCATGTCGATGTTGCCGCCACACAGCGGGAGGCCAACGCGGCGGTTGCGGAACCGGTCCGGATAACGCAGCACCGCAGCGAGACCGGCCGCGCCGGCGCCTTCGACCAGCGTCTTTTCGATCTCGAGCAGATTGAAGATCGCGCGTTCGATGAACTCTTCGTTCACCAGCACGATGTCGTCGACATATCTGTTGATCAATTCCATCGTCAGCGCACCCGGCGACTTGACGGCGATGCCCTCCGCCACAGTGCCGCCGCCGGGCACCTCGACTTTCATGCGATGGAACGCGTGATGCGCGGCCGGATACCGTTCGGTCTGCACGCCGACGATCTCGATGCCCGGATTGATCGACTTCGCGCCGATCGCCATGCCGGAGATCAATCCGCCGCCGCCGATCGGCACCACGAGCACCTCGAGATCCGGCACCTGCGCAAGCATCTCGAGCCCCAGCGTCCCCTGCCCCGCGATCACCGCCGGATCGTCGAACGGATGTACCAGCGTGAGTTGCCGGCGCTTTGCTTCTTCCAGCGCGAACGCGCGCGCTTCGTCGAACTGCGCGCCGTACAGAATCACTTCCGCATCGAACACGCGCGTCTGCTCCACTTTCGCGTTCGGCGTAGTGCGCGGCATGACGATGCACGTGGGAATGCCGAGCCGGCGGCCGTGATACGCCACCGCCTGCGCGTGGTTGCCTGCCGACATCGCGATGACGCCGCGCCGGCGCTCGTCCGGCGTGAGATCGAGCATGCGGTTCAGCGCACCGCGTTCCTTGAACGACGCCGTGAACTGGTGGTTTTCGAACTTGAGATGGACTTGTGCGCCGGTCAACGCCGACAGCGTCTTCGAGTGTTCGACCGGAGTCAGCTCGATTTCGGAAGCGATCCGCTGTTGTGCTCTTCTGACATCGCCTACGTTGACGGTCATGTCATCGGCCATCGCCCGGGAATCGCTGCTCTGAACGGTGCGCCAGTATACTCGGCGCGATGCGGCGCAACCTCCTGATCGTCTATCACAGCCAGTCCGGCCGCACCGAAACGATGGCGCGTTCGGTGCGAGACGGCGCGAGCGATCCGCTGGTCGAGCACGTCGAATTGCGCATGCTGCGCGCGGCCGCCGCCGGTCCCGACGACCTTCTATGGGCGCATGGATTGTTGATCGGCACGCCGGAGAACTTCGGCTACATGTCCGGCGCGATGAAGGACTTCTTCGATCGAACGTTCTATCCGGTGGAGGGCCGCATTCAGTCGCTGCCATACGCGATATTCATCAGCGCCGGCAACGACGGCACGGGCGCGATCCGTGCCATCCGCAGGATCGCCAACGGCTATCCGCTGCAGGAAGTGCAGGAACCGATCGTTGCACGGGGTGACGTTACCGCGGAAGTACTCGCGCGCTGCAGAGACCTTGGCATGACGCTGGCAGCGGGTCTGGAGGCCGGCATCTACTAGCGCATCCATGGACACACGTCCGGTGCTGGAGATGTTGTGAACAGCGTGCGCGGCTGGCGGGCAAGTCGCGAGTCGAACCTGCACGCCGATTCGTCCGAGCGCGTAAGGTTTGTTAATGAAGGTGTGGCGCTGCAATCGGCACCGCGTGCCGGACGTGTCGTGCGGGTTGCGCCGCTGCCAAAGCTGCTGCCTGGACCATCGCCCTAATCAATGCGTCAGCCGACAACAACGCTCGGTTCTGAATGCACCACTTGATTCGGGATCGCGATCGCCTCGTGGCCAATAGGACTCGATCTCATCGACCCGACAACCCGCATTGATTAGGGCGATGGTCCAATCCGCCTGCACCGACGGCCCAACCGACGCGACGTATCAAGGCGACGCAGCGCCTCAATCGCACCGCCACCCTCTGGACCATCGCCCTAATCAAAACGCTCGGTCGACAAAGGGATGAAGTTCGTAGTGGTTTTCCCCTGATTTTGTGGACACCAGAGAAAGGTCGAGAATGACCTTGGAGGTGTTC
>DATJGR010000212.1:0-3337 GCA_035494855.1 Pseudomonadales bacterium
CATCGTCGGCCTCACTGGATCGCCGATGAATCTGTGGTTCACCTTTGCCGACGCGTTGACGATCATGCGCACCGGCGGCGCTGACGCGATTCGCGCGGTGCGCGAACCGCTCGCGCTGCTGCAACGGTGGGAACGCTTCGGGTGCCAGACCGCGGTGCCGAAAGTCGCGATCGTCGAGGCCGAGATTGCCTGGGCACGCGGTCAGACGACCGCCGCGCTGGAACGCTACGAATCCGCAGCGCACACCGCGCGCCGCCTCGGCCTCGCGAACGACGAGGCGATCGCATACGAACTCGCTGCGCGCTTGTGCCACAAATCATCGCGCACCGATTTCGCTCGGCTGTTCATGCGCAATGCGTACCAGGCGTACCTGCGCTGGGGCGCGCTGTCGAAAGGCAATCAGTTGGAGCGCGAATTCCAGTCGTACATCGGCGACCACCGCTCGGCGCGTCCCGAGTCCGGTGCGTGGAGCGTAGGCGACCTCGTCGATCTGACGGTACGCGATTTCGCCAGCGTCAGCGGCACCAACGAAAGCCACGAGATCGGCCAGCGTCTACTCGATACGACGACGGTATTGAAAGCGGCGCAGACGATCTCCGGCGAAATCGTGCTCGACCGCGTATTGATCAAACTGCTGCGCCTCGCGCTCGAACACGCCGGTGCGCAGAAAGCGACGATGCTGCTGTCGCACGATGATCGACTGTATGTCGAAGCGATCGCGTCGGTGGACGGTGGTTCGACGCGGCGCCTCACGCCGCCGATCGCGCTGGAAGATTGCGAAGAAGTTCCGCAGAGCATCATTCAGTTCGTAGCACGCACGCGACAGGCGCTGGTGCTGGCCGACGCGACGAAGGAAGACGTCTTCACGCAGGACGTCTACGTGAAGGACTTCCAACCGCTGTCGGTGATGGGTCTGCCGATCATCGCCCGCAACGAAGCGATCGGCGTGCTGTACGTGGAACATCGCTGGCTGACGGGCGTGTTCACAGCGCAGCGCGTGGAAGTGTTGAGCCTGCTGGCGTCGCAAGCGGCCATCTCGATCGAGAACGCGCGACTGTATGCCGACCTGCAGGAGACGCGCGACGAGTATCGGACGCTCTATAACAGCGCCAACGAAGGTCTGTTCCGGATCAGCGGCGAAGGCGTGCTGGTCACCGCCAATCCGACGCTGGCGCGCATTCTCGGTTTCGACTCGACCGAAGCATTGCTCGCCGACTATCGCGACCTGATCGACCGGGTGTTCCTCAAGAAGGATCGCGCCCAGGAACTGATGTCACTGCTCGACGAGACCGGTCTCGCCGTCGCGTTCGAAGCGGAAGGCGTGAGCCGAGACGGCCGGACGTTCTGGATGTCGCTCAACGCACGTGTGAACCAGGATGCCAACCAGGGCGAAGTGATCGACGGCTCGGTGATCGACATCAGCGCGCGCATCGAACGCGGCGAGGCGGAAAGACGCCGCCAGATTGCCGAAGCGGCGACGCAGGCGAAGAGCGAGTTTCTCGCCAACATGAGCCACGAGATACGAACGCCGATGAACGCGATCGTCGGATTCTCGCGGTTGACGCTCGAGACGCAACTCGACCGGAAGCAACGCGAATACCTGGCGTCGATCCGCAATGCCGCCGAGTCGCTGCTGACGCTCGTGAACGACGTGCTCGACTTCTCGAAGATCGAAGCCGGCAAGCTCGTGCTGGAAGAAGCGCCGTTCAATTTCGGCGATACGCTGCGCGAGGTGGAACGGTTGTTCCGTACGGAGGTTCGCAAGAAGAACCTCGATTTCACGGTGGTCGATCACACCGGCGAGAATCCGGAGTTTCCGCAGGACGGCGTCGTCGTCGGCGACTCGCTGCGCCTGAAGCAGGTACTGATCAATCTGATCGGTAACGCGATCAAGTTCACCGAAGCCGGCAGCGTGACGGTGGATGCCCAGTTGCAGCGCGTCGCCAACGACATGCTCGTAGTCGGCGTTCAGGTGATCGACACCGGTATCGGCATCAGCCCCGATCAGCACACGCGTCTGTTCGAATCGTTCCAGCAGGCCGAAACCTCGACCACGCGACGCTTCGGCGGCACGGGGCTCGGGCTCGCGATCTGCAAGAACCTGGTCGGCGTGATGGGAGGTGAAATATCGGTTCGATCCGAACTCGGCAAAGGTAGCTGTTTTGCATTCGACGCGCGGTTCCAGCGTCCGATCAAGAGAGTCACGATCGCCGCCGAAGCGCGCCCTCGCCCCCGCAGCGCCGACATCCTGCGCGGCCGGCGCATCCTGTTGGCTGAAGACAACCCGATCAACCAGCAACTCGCGCTCGAATACCTGCAGCGCAGCGACGCGACGATCGACATTGCCGAAACCGGCCGCCGCGCGGTCGATCTCGCGCTCGAGAGAGACTACGACGCGATTCTGATGGACATCCACATGCCCGAGGTCGACGGACTCACCGCTACGCGAACGATTCGCGAAGCCGGTCTGACGATGCCGATCATCGCGGTGTCGGCGGATGCGCTGGCGGAACGCCGCTCCGCCGCAATGGCCGCGGGCTGCGATGCATACGTAACGAAGCCGATCGACTTCGACGAACTGCTTTCGACACTGAACAGCCTGCTCAGCACTGCTGCCGAAGCGCCTCCGATGCGCCGTCGCGCCGGCGACGATCCGGCCGTCGCAGAAGCCGCCGAGGCGGCACAACTCGCCGACCTGGTGAACCAGCGCACACCCGGCATCAACATCGGCGACGCCATCAAAGGCCACAACGGCAACGTGAAACTGATGCTGAAACTGATGGGCGACTTCGGCCGGTACTACGGCGACGCCGGCCAACGGATGCGCGAAGCGGTGACAGAGAACAACATGGAAGCCGGCGAACGACTCGCCCACAACCTGCACGGCGTAGCCGGCAGCTTCGGCGCCGCCGACCTCAAGGAAGCATCGAAAGCCCTCGAACTCGCACTCGCGCACGGCGACAACAAGAACCTGTTGGGGCTCGTGCAGAGCTTCGAGATGGCGCTCACCGAAGTGCTCGAGTCAGCCGAATCGCTGGCGAGTCGCGAAGTCAGCTTCCGCGCATCGGATTTGTAGCGCCGCGCTCCGGCTCCCGGCGGAGGTGGAGGGTTGTCGCGGCAGGACACGCTCGAGCCATCCCTGGTCGCTCCTGCCGGCGCCATCCATGGCGCCGGAGGGTCCTGCCACAAAACCCTCCACCTCCGCCTGATGTCGCGTATCCACCGCCCAGCAGCGTGCTGCCCGCCTCGCGTGAACCGACACATCCAAAGTCGTCGGGTGAACCCGGTTGTCCCTCCCCCCAAAGTCACCGTCTCGACGCACACCCCTCAACGAAGT
>DATJGR010000213.1:0-7988 GCA_035494855.1 Pseudomonadales bacterium
GTATGCCTGGTTTGAACTATCTCAAGAGCTTAGTGCGCGGGTAGCGCCGGTCGGTTCAAGACACCGCGTAACTTTTTCCCGATGAACCATTCCGGACCCTCGCTGCACAGACACAGGCGACGAGGTACCGATTGGACGGAAGCGCTCCATCGGACAGCGGTCCACTTCCCAGTTGCAGAGTCAGCGTTCCAAGGAGAGCACGCGATGGTACGAACAGCAAACTTAGCACGCGCCGCGGCACTGTCGGCACTGTTGATGGTCGCGGCCAATGCGTGGTCGCTGCCGAGCTTCGCGCAACAGACGGGATTACCCTGCGCGAGTTGCCACAGCATCGCGTTCGGGCCGGCGCTGACGGCCTACGGACGCGAGTTCAAACTGAATGGCTACACGTGGGGCGCGGCCGAACACTCGCTGCCGATCTCACTGATGACCGTCGCCGGTTACACCGAAACCGCGCACTCGGTGAGCGACACCGCCCCGCATTTCGACTCGAACGACAATCCCGCGGTCAACGAAGTCACGGCGTTCTATGCCGGGCGCATCACGGAGCACGCGGGTGCGTTTGTCGAGGCTTCTTACAGCGGCGTCGAGCGAAGTACTTCCTGGGGCGCGTTCGACGTGCGCTACGCGCGCGACCTGAACATCGGCGACACGAAAATCGTCGCCGGACTCTCCCTCAACAACAACCCCACCGTCACCGACCTGTGGAACTCGACGCCGGTGTGGGGCTTTCCCGCAACCGCTTCCGAGCTGGCGCCGACGCCCGAAGCTCTGCCGATCCTTTTCGACGGTATCAGCGAGCGCGTCATGGGGCCGACGCTGTACACGATGATCGACGATCACCTTTACCTGGAAGCGGGCGCATACGGCTCCTTGTCCGATCGCGGTCTGAAGGGGGTCGGACTCAAATCGGATGACAACCTGAACATGGACGGCGCCGCGCCATACGGTCGCGCGGCCCTGCAGTTTCAGGACGGTCCGCACTATTACTCAGTCGGTGTGTTCGGCCTCCAGGCCAAACTGCGCCCGGATCCGGGGATATCCGACTCGGATCGATACCGCGACGTGGGAGTCGACGCGACCTATCAATACCTGGGCGGCGGCAGAAATTCGGTGAACGCAAACCTGTCGTTCGTCCACGAGAGCCGTCAGCTTGCGGCGAGCTTTGCAGCGGGCGAATCGGACGCGGTCTCGAATCATCTCGACACCACTCACTTCGACGTCGAATACGCGTACGAGCAGACCTGGACGGCTACGCTCGGTTGGTTCGACGTCGACGGCAGTCGCAACCCAGGTTTGTTGGTGCCGGAGGAAGTCAGCGGCAGCGCCAATGGCTCGCCCGACAGTCGCGGCTACGCCGTGCAACTCGAGTACGTGCCGTTCGGCAAGGTCGCGGCATCGCGCCCTGCCGTCAATGTCCGTGTCGGCGTGCAATACATCGCGTATCAGCGCTTCAACGGAGGCGATTCGAATTACGACGGCTTCGGCCGCTCGGCGAGCGACAACGACACGGTGTTCGCCTTTATATGGCTCGCACTATAGGCGTTAGTGCGCCGATCCGCCGACGCGGTTCAAGGTCCGCGCGATCTTTTTGCCGATGAACCGTTCCTCGGCTGCGCTGCACTGAAAGGGGTGACGACGTACCGATCGGCAGTCTCAATCGGACGGCGGACGGTTCCGGACCAAAAAAACTCACAGTCCTGAGGAGGACACGCGATGAAACCCTTTCCGAACGCTCCCTTCGTTGCGGCTGCCTGCGCCGCGGCCGCGCTCTTCACCCTGACGCTGGCACTGCCGGCCAACGCGCGTGGCGGCGGCAAGATCGCCAGCACGTATGCGGCGCACAATCTCGTATCCGACGGTTCTGTCGACGCAGACAACCCCAGCGGCCCCGATGCCAACCTGGTCAACCCGTGGGGGATCGCGTTCAACCCTTATGGGCCGGTCTGGGTAGCGGACAACGGCGCGAATGTCTCCACCCTTTATGACGGAGCAGGCCACATCGTTCCGCTCGTCGTCGCGATTCCCGGACCTCCGAACTCGGAAGAGCCGGGCGCGCCGACCGGCATCGTCTTCAACGGATCGAGCTTCTTGTTGCCCACTGATTTCGTCGTGACCAACGGAACCGCCAGCGGGCCGGCGATTTTCATGTTCGCGACTGAGCAGGGAACGATCGCGGGTTGGTCGCCGACCGTCGACCGCACGCATGCGTTCAATGCTGTGAACAATTCCGCGAGCGGGGCAATCTACAAAGGACTCGCGTTGGGCGCCGGCGGTAGCGGAAGCCTGCTGTACGCGACCGACTTTCACAACGGCCGGGTCGACGTCTTCGACGCGAAGTTCGCTCCGGTGCAGTCCAGCGGCGGTTTCACGGATCCGAACATCCCGTCGGACTTCGCCCCGTTCGGTATTCAGGCGATCAACGGCGACATCTACGTCACTTACGCACAACAGGATGCAGACAAGGTCGACGACGTGCATGGACGCGGGCTCGGTTTCGTGGATGCATTCGACGCCAACGGGAATCTGCTGCAGCGCGTGGCGGTCCGCGGATCGCTGAATGCGCCGTGGGGTCTGACGATCGCGCCGGCGGGATTCGGCCAGTTCGGCAATCGCCTGCTGGTCGGCAATTTCGGCGACGGTCTGATCAACGCATTCGACGCGACGACCGGCCGCTTTGTCGGCACGCTGACGGCCAGCGACCGCCGTCCGCTGCAGATCGAAGGTTTGTGGGGACTGAGGTTTGGAAACGGCTTCGCCGGTCAGCAGATCGACTCGCTGTATTTCACCGCGGGGCCGGCCGACGAAACCCACGGCGTGTATGGCGTCATCAGCGCGACGCCCGCGGGCAGGGCCATGAGCAACTGACGATCGAACCCTGGCGCGGTAGTAGTGACTCGCCCCGGCAGCACGTTGGGGAGACGGTCTGCCGGATCGGGCGCTGATGGTCGCGCCACCTTAATCAGCGTCGCGGGCTTCGACCGCGACGTCGCAACGAGTCGAGTATCGGACGGTGCCAGGCGCCGTCCGATACCTGTTATGTAGCCCAGCGTCTGCTCACGTTCAGTTCGGCCAGTAGGTGTAGTCGTCCCCTTCGACGTAAGGCTGCGCGCCGGTCTTGTCGATCAGCTGCGGCGACTCGATCACGCTCGGCCACATCGGCGGCGCCTGTTCGGCGTTGTGCGCGTCGAGCAGTGCCTGCAGTTGCGCGACCACCTTCGGATTCGCCGCGGCGACGTCCTCATGTTCGGTCGGATTCTCCGTGAGATGGAACAGCCATTTCCGGTCGGGACGCCGGCTTTCGATGAGCTTCCAGCCGTCGTGCAGCACGGCCTGGTGATAACCCTCACGCCAGAACAATGTCTCGTGCGGCGCGCCGGTGCGCTCGCCGCGCACGAACGGAAGCACGTCGACGCCGTCGATTGCGTGAGCGGGATCAGCAGACAACGTCGCGCCGGCGGCGGCCGCCACGGTCGGCAGGATGTCGACGTGCCCTACCGGCATGTCGTAGTGCGTGCCCGGTGCGATGTGACCGGGCCAGCGCGCGAAGAACGGCACGTGCGTGCCGCCTTCGAACAGCGTCAACTTCCAGCCGCGATACGGCTTGTTGATGTCGGGCAAGCCGAGATAGCCGGCGCCGCCGTTGTCACTGGTGAAGATGACGAGCGTGTTGTCGGCGAGTCCGTTCGTGCGCAGCGCGTCGAGCACGCGACCGACGCCGCGGTCGAGCGCGGTGATCATCGCCGCATACACGCGCATTCGATGATCCTGAATGTGGCTCAGCGCGTCGTAGTCTTCTTTCTTCGCCTGCAGCGGATTGTGGATTCCCCAATGCGCGAGGTAGAGGAAGAACGGCTGGTTGCGGTTCGCTTCGATCACCTTCACTGCCTCGTCGGTGTAGTAGTCGGTGAGGTAGCCCTTCGGCGCGAACGGATGACCGCCATTGAACTGCGTCGAGTAGCGCATCGAGGCCCACACCATTCTGTCGATCGGATCGAAATCCTGCGTGGCGTTTTCCACGTTGGGCGAGTCTGCGGGCAGATACGAGATTCCCGACAGATACAGGCTGTCGTCGAAGCCCTGCTTCTCCGGACGCATGTCGCCGATGCCGCCGAGGTGCCACTTGCCGATGTGCGCGGTCTGATAGCCGGCAGTCTTCAACACTTCCGCCACCGTGATCTCGGACGGCGGCATGCCGTTCTCTTCGAGCGGCTTCATCGCGTCGGCTTCCTTGCGATGCACGATCAGCTTCAGCGGGCTCGGGTCGCGCTCGGCCATTGCCTCGAAGATCGACACGCCGATCTTGAAGAACGGCGTGAACTCGAAGCCGAACCGCGTCGAATAGCGACCCGTCATGATCGACGCGCGCGACGGCGCACACACGGCGTTCGCTGCATAGCCGTTGCTGAACGCGACGCCGTCGCGGCCGATCGAATCGATGTGCGGCGTTTGCAGCGAGCCGTCGGCCGCGCCGCCGTTGTAGAACGACACGTCGTTGAAGCCCATGTCGTCCGCCACGATCACCACGACGTTCGGTGGGCGTTCGGCGGGCGGCGCCGTCGCAGTGTCGGGCCCCTGGCTCCAGACGACCTCTCTGTTCGAGTCGATCGGAGCGCGTAGATCGTCGATGCGCGGCGCCGCGGACAGCATCAGCTCGAGGCGATAGTGGTAGCCGATCGCGACGATGCCTGACAGCACGACAATGGCGAGGGCGAACTTCTTCATGACGCGGCCCGGATTGATCAGCGAGCCATGCTACGCGATCGCCCGCCGGCGTAGGCGGGCGAGCGCATTGCAGCGCAGAACGGCCGAATGGCGGTCAGCGCCACGCGCACCAACGACGTCTCGGTTCCCTGACGACCTCGGCTGGGTGCGCGCCGCCCGCGATCCTCGTCTCAATAGTGTGAACTCCGACAATTGACAGCTGCCACGCGGCGGCTATCGTGCGCGTCACGGGCCGAAGGGCCGATTTCCGGACGAGAGACGCATGAACAAATCGATGTTGGTCGGAACCGTGCTCGGCGCCGTAGCGGCGACCGCGGTCGGCAGTTTCGCGGGCTACAAGATGCTGACGAACGACGAGTTCGCCGACGTAACGGCGGTGACGCCGCTGACCGAGCAGGTGAAGACGCCGCGCGAGCAGTGCCATGACGAGACCGTTACGAAACAGGCGCCGGTAAAGGACGAGCATCGTGTGACAGGTTCCGTGATTGGAGCCGTAGCGGGCGGCCTGCTCGGAAACGCGATCGGGGGACACGGAAGCAATACCGGCGCCAAGGTGATCGGTGCAGCGGCGGGTGGTGTCGCGGGCCACGAGGTGCAGCGGAAAATGCAGGAGAACGATACCGTCACCACCACCGAACAACGTTGCAACACGGTGTTCGACGTCAGCGAGCGCACGGTGGGATATCGCGTCGACTACAAGATCGGCGACGCCGCCGGTCAGATCCAGCTCGACCATGATCCGGGTCCGCGCATTCCGGTGCGCGATGGTCAGCTGGTGCTGAGCGAAGCGCAGACCGTGCCGGTGCAGCCAAAGGCGCAATAAACGCGACCGGTCCGGCTGCGCGCAAGTGAACGGCGGTGCCCGGCACCGTCGTTCACTCATCAGTTACCTGATCAGTCGTTCATTTCGTTCGCAGCACGTCGGTTGCGACGTGATCCGGATCCACCCCGTCGATCAGGAACACCGTACTGGACGAGTTGTCGGTCCGCAGTCGCAGGATCGCTTGATAAGCCGGTGAGCGATACCAACGCTCGGCATTCGCCCGATGCGGAAATTCGATGACGATCAGCGTTCCGGGATTGCTGCCCTCGAGCATCGTCGCAGTGCCGCCGTGCACGATGAACCGACCTTCGTATGGCGCCAGCGTTGCATCGATGCGTTCGAGATATTCGACTATTGCCGGCCCCATCTGCAGGTCGTTGATGATTCCAACGCCGTAGCTCTTCATTCCGTTGCCCCCGTCGGTCGGCGTCGATACTACGAGAGATCTCGCGCGAAGCGACTACCTCCAGGGTAAGCGGCGGTGCGCTTCACTCGCCGCGCAACGCGGTCGTGATCGGCATCCGAGCGGCGCGCAGGGCGGGCAGCAGACCGCCGACGAATCCCAGTGCCAGCGCCCACACGATGCCGAGTTGCAGCAGGCGCGGTGTAACCCGGAATCCGAATGCGACCTGCGCGTGCGCTGCGTTGTTCAACGTGGACGCGCTGTAGCCGTCGAACGCGAGGTACACGATCGCGCCGCCCAGCACGCCGCCCAGCAGCGCGAGCGCGAGCGCTTCGATCATCACCGATGCCACCACCGGCGCGTTGCCGAAACCGAGCGCGCGCAGCGTCGCGATCTCGACGGTGCGCACGCTGACCGCGGCGTACATCGAATTCAGCGCCGCGATCACCGCACCGATCGCCATGATGGCGGCCACAAAGTAGGCAAACGTCTCGATCAACGCGGTCTGAGTTTTCGATTGCCCGCCGTAGAACTCGCTTTCGGCAATCAGCGCGGCGCGCAGCCGCGGATCGTTCTGGATCTGCGCATTGATGCTGATCAGCTGATCGGGATTCTTCAACTGCACTCGAATCGAATTCACCGCGCCGCTGCGGCGGAATACCGACTGCGCCGTGGCGAGGTCCATCCACACTTCCGACTCGGTGGCGCTGCCGTCGGTTTCGAAGTGGCCGACGACGGTCCACGGCTGGTCGCGCAGCTCGACCCGATCGCCCACTTCGAGCCCGACGTATTCGCGCGCAGCGGCAGCGCCGACGAGCATTTCGTTGTGACCAGGCGTGAACGCGCGCCCCTCAACGATGTGCAGTTCCGGTCGCACCGCGAACGCTTCTGCCTGAACGCCGCGCCCGACCACGGTCGCGGTCTTGCGCGTGGCGCGCTTCGGAAGATCGAGCGCAACGTAGATTTCTCCGCTCGCAATCTCGATGCCTGGCAATTGCGTGATGACGTTCATCTCGTCGTTGGCGAGCCAGCTATCGAGCTCGTCGCTGCTGCCGGCGCGCATGACGATCGCGCGGTCGGGCCGGCTCGAGTCTTTCATCGCGGCGCTGAAACCGGCCGCCATCGACAGCAGCCCGATGAGCACTGCGACCACGCCAGCGATGCCGACCACGATCACCGACGACGCCCCGCGCCGGGAGTTGACGTTGCGTAAGTTCATCAGCGTAATTTCGAGGATCTGCCGCAGCATGTTCAATGCCCCCGCAACGCATCGACGATGGTGAGCCGCCGCGCCGCCCACGCCGGCGGGATGCCGATGCCGAAACCGATCAGCAACGCAATTCCCACGGCGAACAGCACGCTTTGCCAGGTCATGTCGAAACGGCCGATGATCGTGACGAGATTGCTGTTGAGCCCCGGCTCCAACAACAGTGCGAGGGCGATGCCGAGACCGGCGCCGGTCACGCACAACAGCAGCGCCTCGCCCAGCACCAGCGCACCGACTGCCGTGTCAGTGAAGCCGAGCGTCTTCAGCACGGCGAGTTCCGGCACGCGTTCGCGAAACGACTGCAATGCGGTGTTGCCGGTGAGCAGCACGATGGTGAAGAAGACCGCCGACAGTATCATCGTGGTGATGAAACCCATGTCGCCGAACTGGCTCGCCTGTGCGCGGCTGTATTCGTCCTGCGACACGGTGCGCGTGGGGTCGGATGAGTTCTTGTAAAGGGCGTCGATTTCGTTCGCGACATCGTCGAGTCGTTGGGGATCCGATACGCGCACCGCCAGCCAGCCGACCTGATTCCTCGCCCAAACGGCAACCGCTTCGTTGAAGTATTCGTAGTGCAGCAGCAATAGCGGTTGATCCGGCGCACCGTTCGGGTACGCGACCGTGCCGACCAGCTGGAACTGCCAGTCCCACGAACCGTCCTGCTTCGGCCACAGCAGACCGTGCAGCGGGATCGCGTCGCCGGTGTGCCAGCCGTACTTCTGCGCCAGCGACGTCGATGCGATCACGCCGATGCGCGTCGCGGCGAATTG
>DATJGR010000214.1:0-9029 GCA_035494855.1 Pseudomonadales bacterium
GAATTCGCCACGCAGGCGGCAGGCGCCGATTTCTCGCCGTCGCCTCCGGCCGGCGCGGGCACCTCGCTCTGCTGGGAGGCGAACGTCATTTCCTTCGTGCGGCCGTCGACGTCAACCGTTCTGGGCTCCAACCTGTTTGGATCCGCCAATCGCACGGATGTAACCACCGACAAGCAGTCCGGTTGGGGCGACCTGACATTCCGGGCCGGTGCGGTGAACGTCGCGACGGGTGGAGTGGTCGGCTACGATCCGCAAACCGGCCTTACGTTCACGCCGTCCACGACGTTCTCGGGATTGCCGGTCATCGGGTTTGCGGCGCAATCGTTCGTGAACGGTACGCTGACCGATACGTCAGGCGCATTGATCCGTTCGACTTATGGCGCGAGCTGGGGCCATCGCTACATCGGACCGCAGTTCGGAATCCTGCCGTAACCGCTCAGCTTTAGTCGTCGATGAAGGATGGAGGGGCAGCCGCGCGGCTGCCCCTTTTTTTCGTTTTCTATGCCAACAGCATGTTAGTATCCGCTGGTTTGAAAGTTGCATAGGTTGCGCGCGCAGCGACCATTTCGGGCTGATGCTGCGAATCGCGCGGCCGGTTGTCCGGTTATTGAATTCATTTGGGAGAAGCACATGAAGTCAGCTTTGCGAGGATTGTTGTGCGGTGCGGCGCTACTGGCCACCTCGATGTTCGGTTCCACCGGCGTCAATGCGCAGACCGTGACCATTACCGGATGTGCTTCGCTTACCTCCGTCACCAATGCAGGCAACATCACAATCAACTGCAGCGCGACCAAGTCTCAGGGCGCGCCGTCCTGCACGAGCCTGACCGTCACGACCAATCAATCCGCGATCACGCTGACCGCCAATTGTTTCCAGGGGACCAACCCGATCACATCGTATACGTTTACCGGGCCCGGCGTGAGCACTACCCAATCCGGTTCTTCGCTCACGATTGCTGCGCCGACCGCTAGTGCGACGTATTCGGTGACTGCGTCCGATGGATCGTCGAGCAGCAATTCCGTTTCGGGGTCGTACACCGTTGGCGGGGTTCCCCCTGGAACGGGATCGGTCGATCTGAGCGCGTGCACCGCGCAAGGCTTCGCGGGCAAGCTGCTGGATTTGTCGTATGCGCCTGGGAACACCCGGCTGAGCTCCGACACGCTCGGAAGTTTCGGCAACGCGAACGCACTGGTGCTTCGGTTCACGACGCCGGCCGTCGCGGGCGACACGTCGTCCATCCAGTTCTCGCAGATAGCCGGGACGCCACAGGTATTCCGCGTGGCGACACTTGCGACGCAACCGTGCCAGATCGCCACATCGGCCAGTTCGTCGGGATCCATCCTCGCATCGGCGGTGAGCCAGAGCCCCGTCTTCAGATTGCAGATAGGTGGATTATCCAGACTTGGAGTCACTGCGCTCACTCCCGGCACGACGTACTACATCACCGTCGTGAATCGGAATAGTTATAGCGACACGGTGGGATCCTGTACGAAGACGAGTTCCTGCGGTGTGTACACGGACTTATTGAACTAGCCGCCGCTTTCGATTCATCTTCCGTCCCCGTTTCGGCGGGGACGTTTGTTTTGATAGGACCCATGATTCTGCTCAGCGCATCACATCCGCGGCATCGCGTTCGCCGTTGCCTTCCCTTGCTGCTCGCCATCGTCGGCTCGCCGGTACTTGGCGCCGCGCTCGATCCATCGGACGTGATCGCAGAGTCGGCGCGTGCGCGTCTCACCATCGGCGATTACCAAGCCGAGGTCGCGAAGCTTCCCGCTGCGTTGCGCGCGGAATTCGCGGCGAATCCGCTGCGCCTGCGGCAGTACCTCGACAACCTTTACATGCTGCGTGTTCTCGCCGCGGACGCGCGTGCGCAGGGACTCGAAAAGGATCCCGTTCTGGCCCGCCAGATCGCGTTGCAGGTGGACCGAATGCTCGCGCAGGCGCGCGTCGATCGCATAGAAGCGGCTGCCGCGGCCGATTTCGACCGGAACAGTGAAAGCTACGTTGCAAGGGCGCGCGAGCTGTACCTCGTGAATCGCGACCAGTACGCGGTTCCCGAACGCGTGCGCGCGGCGCACATCCTGATCAAGGTAGTCGACGGCAACCGGGACGCCGCGCTGCATAAAGCGGAGGAGGTTCGCGCGCAAGCCGAGGCACCAGGCGCCGACTTCGCGAAACTCGCGCGCGAATTCTCGGACGATCCCAAGGCCGCGACCAACGGCGGCGAACTCGGCTATTTCGCGGCGAGCGCGATGGACCCCGCGTTCGCCGCGGCGGCGTTCGCTTTGCAAAGACCGGGTGACATCAGTGCGCCCGTCCTGTCAAAATTCGGCTATCACATCATTCGTCTCGAGGACCGCCGTCCGGCGACCATTCGCACGTTTGACGAAATGAAGCCCGAACTGCTCGCACAACTCAAGAAGAAGGCGGTGGACGATGCGCGCGCATCGGCACAGCGTCAGATTTTCTCCGATCCCACGCTCAAGGTGAACGCCGCGCTCATCGAGCAGATCAATTCGGAAGCGGCGGCGGCAAGCGCGTCCGAAACTGCGGCCCACGCCCAATCTTCGTCCGGCGCACCGAAATGACATCCGATCGCCTGCGGGACATCCACGGCTGATCGGCGTCTTGTTTTCATTTCCCGACAGCGAACCGATATCCGCCTGCACGGTGTGCGGAGGTACGGCGTTCGCGCTTGTGGACGTGCTCGGTGACGCGCTCGTCCAGCAGTGGCGTCTCGATGCCTGCGAGGCACGCTACATCAGGCGGCAGCAGGGATTTCATTGCACGGCATGTCGCAGCACGATGCGGTGCATGGTACTTGCCATCGCGATTCACCGGCTGTTCGGGTGGGGCGGTACGTTCGACGCATTCGTTCGCAGCGATGAGGCGAGAATGCTCGATACGCTGGAAATCAACGAAGCCGGCGGACTGTCCGCGGCGTTCGCGAAGCTGCCGAGGCATCGCATCGTCCGGTACCCGGAGGTCGACATGCTTTCGCTGCCGTTCGGCGACGCCGAGTTCGATCTCGTCGTGCACTCGGATACGCTCGAGCACGTTCGCGATCCGGTGGCGGGACTTGCGGAATGCCGGCGCGTGCTTCGTCCGGGCGGCGCGTGCGCGTTTACGGTGCCCATGCTCGTGGGACGCCTGACGCGCGATCGCACCGGCTTGCCGGAGAGCTTTCACGGCACACACGCCGATGGCCGCGGGTACCTGACCTATACCGAGTTCGGCGCGGACGCCTGGCGTTTCACCGTGGCTGCCGGATTCAGCGAATGCAGGATCGTCGCACTCGATTCGCCGACGGCGCATGCGTTCGTCGCGATTCGCTGAAGCGATTTCGCGTGGCGGCTGATTAAGGCGCTCACGGCATTCGACCCCGAAGTTGGTAAGATGCACGTTGCCCCGCTTTCGGACTGGCGCGCCGGCGGCGCCGGCCGCAAACGCTCCGCAGCACGCAATGACACCCGTCCAGCCGAAGCATATCTACTCGCTGCATTTTGACATCGTCCACGGCTGTCAATTGCGCTGCGTCGGCTGTCCGAACTCCACGCTCGAACCGAAAATCCATCGCATCGCGGTCGACGACTTCGCGCGCTGTCTTGCGAACATCGATGTCGAGCGGGTTCATACGCTGCGGCTCTTCAACTACGGCGAGCCGTTGCTGCACCGGCAACTGGCGGCGATCGTTGCAGAGATTCCGAAGCAGGCGTGGAAGGCGTCGGTCGTCGAGATCAGTACCAATGCCCAATGGGTCGATTGGGACGAGTTCGAGAAAATGCTCCAGCAGGAAGTCGTCACGAAACTGGTTGTCAGTTGCGACGGTGACGGCACGCCGGAGCAATACGAGCGCCTGAGGCCGCCGTCGAAATGGCAGAAGCTGATCGAATTTCTGGAGCGCGCGGCGCAACTGCGCGACCGCTGGGCACCGGCGACCCAGCTTTGGACCAGGACAGTGGTTCGCTCCAGGGACGATATGCGACGCTGGGAATCGGTACTGGTGCCGCGCGGTTGGACTCCTGAATTCAGGCGCTGGATGGCGTTGCCGGACGCGCAAACCAACATGACCGGACGCGCCGTCGTCGTGCCGAAGGGCGCTTGCGTGTTCCTGGCGAAGGCTGCCGAATTCACGGCGCATCCGTGGTTCGGTGAAATCAATCTGCTCTATGTCGATGCCGATGGAACGGTGGTTCCGTGTTGCGCGCATCCTCGGGCCGGTGTGCTCGGCAACCTGATGACGGAAAAATACAGCGCTATCCTGAACGGCCAGGCGCGTCGCGACATGCGTGACAGGATGGAGCGAAACCGGGCGGGAATGCCGGTCTGCAGCAATTGCGACGTCGGTCCCGTAGGCAACGAAGGGTCTTCGTTCTGGAGCGCGATAACCTATTGGAGTCCGAACAAGAACGAATTGCCGGAGCGCGAAGCGCCAGCGGTCGCCGCGACCATTCTGTAACGTATCCAGTTGCGCGCATCATCTCCCGTCGCGGTGCCGGTCGCGCAAGCGGATATCGCGATGCGGCGCAACGTCGCGCTGTTCAGAAATTTCTTCAAACGCGAGCTCAGCACGCGTTATCTCGGCAGTGCTACCGGCCTCGCGTGGGCGCTTCTTCATCCGCTGGTGCTGCTCGCGGTCTACTACTTCGTGTTCACCCAGATTTTCCACGCGGCCGGCTTCCGCGGCAGCAACTTCCTGACGTTCGTCGCAGTCGCCCTTTGGCCATGGCTCGCTGCACAGGAAGGGCTGCAGCGTGCGGCGACGGTTCTCTCAGGCTACTCGGGCCTCATCCGGAAAGTCGCGTTTCCGCATGAAATCGTCGTCTATGCGAGCGTCGCGGCCACGCTTGCGCTTCAGTTTGCCGGGTACCTGGCCGTGTTGCTGGCGCTTGCGCTATTCGGCGAACCGTTGCACTTCGAAGGCTTGCTGCTTGCCGTGCCCCTGTGGATCGTGATGGCAATCGCCGTCACGGGCGTAGCGCTGGCGCTCGCGGCGCTGCAGGTATTCGTTCGCGACGTCGAGCACGTATTGATGCCCGTGCTGATGATCGTCATGTATCTGACGCCCATACTGTACCCCCGCACGCTGGTTCCCGAAACGGTGCGTCCATGGATTGCCGCCAATCCGTTCGCCTGGCTCGTGGACCGCTTGCGCGAAGCCTTGCTCGATGGCCGATTGACGCCAACCTGGAACGACGCCGCCGCGGCGGTCACCGCCGTCCTGCTGCTGCTCGCCGGACGGTGGTTGTTCCGGCGTCTGTCGCCGCATTTCGAGGACTTCATTTGAATTCCGGTCCCATCGCCGAACATTCGCTCGACCACGAGCCGCTCCTGAAACTCGAGGGCGTCGGCAAGGACTACGCGAAGCTCGAGTCCCGAGGCGGCAGGCTGCGGCTGGTTTGCAGTCTGCTGCGGGGCCGCGGCGCGGCGCACGTCTTTCGCGCGCTCGACGGTGTCGGCTTGGAGCTTCGACGCGGGGAATCGCTCGGAGTGATCGGCGAGAACGGCGCCGGCAAGTCGACGTTGCTCAAGATCGTCGCAGGGGTGATAAGGCCGACGCGCGGGACGCTCCACGTTCGAGGACGTGTCGGCGCATTGCTCGAGCTGGGGTCCGGGTTTCACCCGGAATACTCGGGGCTCGCCAACATCGAGCTCGCATCGGCGTTGTTCGGCCTCACCGCCGACGAGCTCGCGGCCAGGCGCGAGGAGATCATCGCCTTTGCCGACATCGGGGAGCACATTCACGAGCCGATCAAGCATTATTCATCGGGAATGGTGGTACGGCTCGGCTTTGCGGTCGCGACGGCATTGACGCCCGATATCCTGATCACCGACGAAGTGCTCGCGGTCGGCGACGAGTCGTTTCAGAAGAAATGCATCGCATGGATCGAGCGCTACCTCGCGCAGGGCGGCACGCTGCTGCTGTGTTCGCACAGCATGTACCACATCCAGAAGCTGACGCGCCACGCGATCTGGCTTCGCGATGGCCGTCTCGAGCGGCAAGGGCCATCGGCGGAGGTTGCCCAGGCGTACATAACGTTCAACGAAGAAAAGAGCGCGCGCGGCAAACAGCCGATGTCGCTCGAGCAGGCCGCCGCGGCGCATTTTTATGCAATCCAGTCGTTCGAATTGACACCGGGCAAGGCCTTGCCACACGGCGCGGACCTGAAGCTCGCCGGCGAAGCTTATTCGCCGGACGGCAGAGCGCCGGTCATCATGATCGGCGTCGGCCGCGTCGATGGGACCGCCGTCTATGCGGTTGCGACCGATATGGACGGCGTATTGCCGTATCGCGTCTCCGAAAATCGCTTCGCATTCGAGCTGACATTGCCTCGCGTGGCGCTGCTCCCCGGTAAATACCTGCTGCGAGCGCATGCGCTCGACCCGGAAGGCGTGCGACTTTTCGACACCGTCGAACGGCCGCTCCAGGTGACCGGGGAAACACGCGAACTGGGGTTCGTACGGCTCGAACATCGATGGGAAATGCATACGTCGCGCATCCGGGCGGAGATGCCGGTCGAATGATGGCCGAGATCAGCACGCCTGCCCTCGAATTCACCGGTGAACGCTATGTGCCGGGCGTGCCCGGCGAGATTGCCCACGAGCATTGGCATCGTTACGCGTTCGCGCGGCGTTTCGTTCGCGCACGGCGCGTGCTCGACATCGCGTGCGGCGAAGGCTACGGCAGCGCGCTGCTGGCCGGAGCCGCGGCGCACGTTATCGGAATCGATATCGACACGCCGGCACTCGCGCACGCCCGCGTTGTTTACGCTGACCGCCCCAACCTGACGTTCGTCCAGGCGTCAGCGGCCACGGTGCCGCTGCGTGACGCGAGCGTCGACGTCGTCGTGTCGTTTGAAACGATCGAGCACATCCGCGCCGAGGATCAGCCGCGGATGCTTGCGGAGTTCGCGCGTGTGCTCGTGCCCGATGGCTTGCTGATCATTTCGTCGCCGAACCGTCCCCAATACAGCGAGGCGCGCCAGTATGTCAACCCGTTTCACCTGAGCGAACTGGATCGCGGCGAATTCGCGAAGCTGCTCGACCCGCACTTTCCTGCGCAGCGATGGCATCGACAGCGCCGCTATCTCGGTTCCGCCTTGTGGGCCGAGAATCCGGACGCGAATTTCGAGGCGCTTTGCGGTACGCGTGCATCCGCGGCCGCCGCCGAGCTTCCGCCCGCAATGTACTTCGTCGTCCTGGCGGCGCGTACTGTCGCGGGCATGCCGGAAGCCGTTCCGTCGTTGTCGCTGTTCACGGACCAGGACGATGCCGAGCTTGCGCGCATCGATCACGAGGCACGCGAGGTGCTGCGGCTCGATGCGCTGCTGATCGCCCGCGACGCGGAGCTTCGGCGCCAGCACGCGATGCGGGATGAACTGATCGCGAGCCAGAAGCAGCGCGAAGAAGAAGCCAACCGGCTGAGCGCCGAATGCGAGCGCCTCGCCCGCGAAATCGCAAGCCAGGAGCGGATCGCTGCGTACCGTGAAAGCGTTCACTGGTGGTTGAAGCTTCCCTTGGTGCGCGCGCGGCGGCTGTGGAAAAGGATTCGCCTGGCATGAGTCGAGCGGCGACAGCTCGCGCCGGCGCTGTCGATATCATCGTTCCCGTTTTCAATGCGCCGGACGACCTGCGGCGCTGCATCGACAGCGTCCTGACCTGTACCCAGGGGGACTACCGTCTGATCGTCATCGATGACGCATCGGAGGACCCTGGTGTCGCCGGGGTTTTCCGCGAGCTTGCCGAGCGCCGCGACGATCGCATCGCGCTGCAACGCAACCAGCACAATTCGGGTTTCACCGCCACGGCGAACCGCGGCATCGCGCTATCCGAGTCGGACATCGTGTTGCTGAATTCGGACACGATCGTCACGGCAGGATGGCTCGACGCGTTGCGCCGCTGCGCCGCTTCCGATCCGCGGATTGCGACGGTCACGCCTTTCTCGAACAACGCCGAGATCTGTTCCTTCCCGGCGTTCTGCACGAACAACCGGTGGCTACCGGGTACGGACCCGGAACCGGTGCGCGCCGCGCTGTGCGATTCAGCGGTTCCGACGTATCCCGACCTGCCGACCGGCGTCGGATTTTGCATGTTCATGCGCCGCGCCGCCATCACTTCGGTGGGCGCCTTCGATCCGGCATTCGGAGCCGGTTACGGCGAGGAAAACGACTTCTGTCTCCGTGCCGCGCACGCCGGGTGGCGCAACGTTCTGGCGGACGACGCGTTTGTCGTGCACGTGGGCGCGCGCTCGTTCGCCGAGCGCAAGGAGGAACTGTCCCGCAACAACATGAAGGTGCTGCTCGAACGCCATCCTCATTATCTCGAGATGGTGGGTGAATACATTCGTCTGGATCCGTTGCGCCCTCTTCGCGAGGCCGCCAGCGCGCGGCAAGCCGCCCGCGGGACGCTCCGTGGCGTGCTGCACGTCATCCATCATCACGGCGGCGGCACGGAAACGCACGTGCGCGCCCTCATCGGCGCGTCGCGTCATCGTTGGCGCCACTATCTCGCCATCGCGGTCGGTGATCGATGGCAAGTCGAGGAACACCGAAATGACGGCCAGATCGTCACATTCGGCTTTTCGCGCGCAACCGGTGAAGCATGGAAGGATTTCGTGTCGGCGCTATGCGGCACGTTCGGCGTCTCGCTCATTCACGTTCACAACATTTCGGGATGCCGCGATGGCCTGCACGAAGCCTTGGCCGATTCCGCAATCCCGTTCGGCTATACCGTCCACGACTTGAACTTTGCCTGTCCGACGATCACCTTTCTCGACGCCGATGGCCATTTCTGTGGAGGCGAGACGGACGTGCAAATCTGCCGGCGTTGTCTGGACGCACAACCGGCACATGTCGACATCGATATCGAGTCATGGCGCCATTCGCACGCAAAGCTCGTTGCGGGGGCCTCGTTCGTCGTAGCACCTTCACGCTGGGCGGCATCGATGGTGCAGCGATACTTCGAGCGACGCGATATCCGCGTGATCCCGCATGGCAGTTCGGCGCCGCCCACGTTTCGCGCGCCGG
>DATJGR010000215.1:0-2860 GCA_035494855.1 Pseudomonadales bacterium
ATCCATGCGCACACGGTGATCGACGGCGCCGTCATCAGCGCCGGTTGCGAGCTGGGGCCGTTTGCCCGGTTGCGCCCCGGTACCGAGCTCGGTGCCCACGTGAAGATCGGCAACTTCGTCGAAACCAAGAAGACCCGTCTCGGCCCTGGCACCAAGTCGAATCACTTTGCATATCTTGGTGATACCACGACCGGTGCGAACTGCAACATCGGCGCCGGCACGATCATGTGCAACTACGACGGCGTCGCGAAACACGAGACGCACCTCGGCAGCGACGTGTTCATCGGATCGAATTCGACGCTGGTCGCGCCGATCGAAGTGGGTGACGGCGGATATGTCGCGGCTGGATCGACCGTAACGATGAAAGTCGACGCCGGTGAACTCGCAGTCGGCCGTGCGCGCCAGCGCAACATCGGCGGCTGGGTGCCGCCGGCAAAGCGCGTCAAACCGACTCAATGACGGGAATCGCTGAAGTATGTGCGGCATCGTAGGCGCCGTTGCGCGCCGAGACGTTCCAGGAATTCTCATCGAAGGACTCTGGCGGCTCGAATATCGCGGTTACGACTCCGCGGGGTTGGCGGTCATTCCGCACGGCTCGGGTCGCATCGAACGTCGTCGCCGGGTCGGCAAGGTCAAAGAGCTCTCGGACAGCCTGAACTCGGAGCCGTTGCTCGGCACCATCGGCATCGCGCACACGCGATGGGCCACTCATGGGGCACCGGTTGAACGCAATGCCCATCCGCACATGTCGCGCGATCGGATTTGCGTGGTACACAACGGCATCATCGAAAACTTCGAGCAGATCCGACAAAAGCTGGAGGCAGAAGGCTATCGATTCGATTCGGAGACCGACTCGGAAGTCATCGCGCATCTGATCGAGTCACTTCAGAAGGACGGACGAACCTTGGTCGACGCGGTTCGGCTCGCGACCAAGCAGCTCGACGGCGCGTATGCCATTGGCGTGATCTCCCGCGACGAGCCCGATCGATTGATCGGTGCCCGGGTCGGCAGCCCGCTGGTGGTCGGCATCGGCATCGGAGAGAACTTTCTCGCCTCCGACGTGCTGGCATTGCGACCGGTCACCGACCGGTTCGTGTTTCTCGAAGAGGGCGATCTCGTGGAGATCACCGCCAACGACATCTCTGTGTGGAGCGTCACGAACGAGAACGTGGTTCGCTCGACGGTGCGCGTGACCCTCGACAGCGATGACATAGACAAAGGCAACTATCGGCATCACATGCTGAAGGAGATCCACGAACAGCCGAAAGTGATTCGCGACACGCTCGAGGGACGCATAACGAAGACGCGCGTGCTGGAACCGGCGTTCGGCGTGAAAGCGGGCGCGATCTTCGATCGCGTGAAGTCGGTGACGATTGTCGCCTGTGGGTCCAGTTTCTACACCGGTTCGATCGCGAAGTATTGGATCGAGAGCATTGCCCGGCTGCCGTGCCAGGTCGAGATCGCGAGCGAGTATCGATACCGAGGCGTCGCTGTGCCCGACGACAGTCTGTTCGTGACGATTTCGCAGTCAGGAGAAACGGCCGATACGCTCGCTGCCCTGCGCATGGCGAAGACCGCCGGTTATACCGCGACGCTGACGTTGTGCAACGTTGCGACCAGCTCGATCGTTCGTGAATCGGACCTTGCTCTGACACTCGAGGCCGGCCCCGAGATCGGGGTCGCCTCGACCAAAGCGTTCACTGCGCAATTGGTAGACCTGGCGCTGCTGACGATCCTGCTGGCGCGCCGCCACGGTCTCACCGCCGAACGTGAAGGCGAACTCGTGACGGCGCTGCATGGACTCGCCGGCGTCGTCGAGGAAACGCTGCTGCTCGATTCCGTCACTGCGAAGCTCGCCGAACAGTTCATGGACCTGCGTCATGCGTTGTTCCTCGGACGCGGCTCGTTGTACCCGGTGGCGCTCGAAGGCGCGCTGAAGCTGAAAGAGATTTCGTACATCCACGCGGAAGGTTATCCCGCGGGCGAGCTGAAACACGGACCGCTGGCGCTGGTGGACGAAGACATGCCGGTGGTAGCCGTAGCGCCGAACGACGATCTGCTGAGCAAGCTCCAGTCGAACCTGCAGGTCGTGCGCGCGCGCGGCGGCAAACTGTTCGTGTTCGCGGATCGCAAGGCCGGATTCGTGAACGAGCCAGGCGTGACGGTCATTCCGGTGCCGTCGGTGCACGAGATGCTGGCGCCGATCGTGTACACGATTCCGCTGCAATTGCTCGCCTACCACGCGGCCGTACTCAAAGGTACCGACGTCGATCAGCCGCGCAACCTGGCGAAGTCCGTCACCGTCGAATAGCGCCTCGTCCATTTCGCGACGCGCGGCGCCTTTCGATGCGCTCTTGATGTATAAAGCCAACCCCGCTCGAATGACTCGAGCGATTCCGAGTGGCACGGGTTGGACGTCTCTCACATCCTCGATGGTCTGAACGAGCGGCAGCGCGAAGCGGTCACCGCGCCGCTGGGCAATCTGCTGATCATTGCGGGCGCAGGCAGCGGCAAAACGCGGGTGCTGGTGCACCGCGTTGCGTGGCTGGTCGAAGCCGAAGACGTTTCGCCGCACGGCGTGCTTGCTGTGACGTTCACCAACAAGGCCGCCAGCGAAATGCGCAACCGCACCGAAGCCCTGCTTCGGATGTCGGGACGCGCGCTGTGGGTCGGCACATTCCATGGCATCGCGCATCGTCTGCTGCGCACGCACTGGAGCGAAGCAAAACTGCCGCAGAGCTTTCAGATTCTCGACTCCGACGATCAGCTGCGGCTCATCAAGCGGGTCATGCGCGCGCTCGACATCGACGAGGCGAAATGGGCACCGCGGCAGGCGCAATGGTTCATCAACGGTCAGAAG
>DATJGR010000216.1:0-4636 GCA_035494855.1 Pseudomonadales bacterium
CCGTCGAACAACGCGACTCTGACGTTGATCAGCGGATGACCGGCCAACACACCGCTGAGTATCTGCTGCTTCACACCTTCGGCGATCGCCGGCACGTATTCGCGCGGCACACGACCGTCAGCTATTTCATTGACGAACTCGTAGCTTCGCCCCTCTTTCGAGTCGGTCAGCGGCTCGATGCGCAACCATACGTGGCCGTACTGACCTCTGCCACCGGACTGGCGGGCGAACTTACCTTCGACCTCGACGCACTGGCGCACGGTTTCGCGATACGCAACGCGGGGCTTGCCGACGTTTGCATCGACTCCGAACTCGCGCCGCATGCGTTCGACGATGATTTCCAGGTGCAGCTCACCCATGCCTTCGATGATGGTCTGTCCCGTTTCGTCGTCGATGTGGACGCGGAACGACGGGTCTTCCTTGGCCAGGCTGGCGAGCGCAACGCGCATGCTCTCCTGGTCTTGCGCCGACCTCGCCTCCACTGCAACCGAGATCACGGGCTCGGGAAATTCCATCCGCTCGAGCGTGATCACGCTGCTCGCATCACACAGGGTATCGCCTGTCGTGACGTCGACGAGTCCGATCGCCGCGGCGATGTCGCCGGCACGCACCTCGGTGATCTCGTTGCGGTCGTTCGAGTGCATCTGCACCATCCGTCCGACGCGCTCGTTCTTCTGTTTGACCGGATTGAACACGGTATCGCCGCAACGCAGCACGCCCGAATAGACGCGGAAGAACGTCAGCGTGCCGACCGCCGAGTCATTGGCAATCTTGAACGCGAGACCCGCGAACGGGGCTTCGTCCAACGACTCGCGACGAGCCGGCGTTACGCCGTCGGCGAGAACGCCTTCGATCGGTCCGACCTCGGTAGGCGCCGGAAGATAGTCGACAATGGCGTCGAGCATCGCCTGTACGCCCTTGTTCCGGAACGCAGAACCGCACAGCGCGGGAACAATCTGATTCGCGATTGTGCGCTGGCGCAGTCCGCGTCTGATCTCCGCGTCCGTCAGCGCGATGCCGGCGAGGTACTTCTCGGTCATCTCCTCGTTCGCTTCGGCGGCTGCCGCGACGAGACGCTCGCGCATCGATTCGCACTGCGAACGCAGACCGGTTGGCACTTCCTTCGTTTCGAAAGTGAGGCCCAGATCCGCTTCGTTCCAGTAGATTGCCTGCATCGTGATCAGGTCGACGACGCCTTCGAAGCGTCCTTCGTTGCCGATCGGTAACTGAACGGGAACCGACACCGCGCCGAGGCGATCGCGGATTTCGTCGACGACGCGCAGGAAGTCCGCACCGGGCCGATCCATCTTGTTGACGAATACAATGCGCGGCACTGCGTATCTGTTGGCTTGCCGCCAGACGGTTTCCGACTGTGGCTCGACACCTGACGTCGCACAGAACACGACGCATGCACCGTCGAGCACGCGCAGACTGCGTTCGACTTCGATCGTGAAGTCGACATGCCCGGGTGTGTCGATGATGTTGATGCGATGTTCCGCAAACTGCTCATTCATTCCGCTCCAGAAACAGGTTGTACAGGCCGAGGTGATGGTGATGCCCCGTTCCTGCTCCTGCTCCATCCAGTCCATGATCGCCGCGCCGTCGTGCACCTCGCCCAGCCTGTGCGACACGCCCGTATAGAAGAGCACGCGCTCCGTCGTCGTGGTCTTCCCGGCATCCACGTGCGCAACGATGCCGATGTTGCGATAGCGTGAAATGGGCGTCGTGCGCGGCATTGCCCTCTCCGTCGACCACCAGGCGCCTCAACATCCGTGAGCGAGAGCGGCGCCGGATCAGAATCGATAATGCGCGAACGCTTTGTTGGCTTCCGCCATACGGTGCGTGTCTTCGCGTTTCTTCACTGCACCGCCGCGACCTTCCGCTGCATCGAAGATCTCGCCGGCGAGACGCGCCGCCATGGACTTTTCGCCGCGTCCGCGCGCGTTGTCCACCAGCCAGCGCATTGCAAGCGCCTGACGACGCGACGGCCGCACTTCCACTGGAACCTGATAGGTGGCGCCACCGACGCGCCGCGATTTCACTTCGATGTACGGTGCGATGGCTTCGAGCGCCTTTTCGAACACTTCGATCGGGTCTGACTTGCCGCGCTCGCGAATGCGATCGAGCGCACCGTACACGATCCCTTCAGCGACGGCTTTTTTGCCGCTGATCATCACGTGGTTGATGAATTTGGCGAGTATCTGGTTGCCGTACATGGGGTCCGGCAAAATCGTGCGCTTGGCAGCGACGCGACGTCTTGGCATGGGAAGCTCCTCTATTCAGGGTAGTCCGGCACGCGCGGCCGGCCTTACTTTGGAGACGATGTGCGGCTTTAGCCGCTCGTCAGCTTACTTGGGGCGTTTCGCTCCGTACTTCGACCGCCCTTGGCGCCGATCGGTCACACCGGATGTATCCAGCGTCCCGCGAACCGTGTGATACCGAACCCCGGGCAGGTCTTTGACGCGTCCGCCGCGAATCAATACGACGGAGTGTTCCTGCAGGTTGTGGCCTTCGCCGCCGATATAGGAAGCCACTTCATAGCCGTTCGTCAGCCGCACGCGACACACTTTCCGAAGCGCCGAGTTCGGCTTCTTGGGCGTGGTCGTGTATACCCGCGTGCACACGCCGCGCTTCTGCGGCGAGCCTTGCAATGCCGGCACCTGGTTCTTCTCGACCTTGTGTTTGCGCGGCTTGCGCACGAGTTGGCTGATCGTGGCCATCAAACGTCTTCCTCTAGATGAAAACCGGGGGCCGTTTGGGACCCCCGGTGCGAAAGGTGCGCGATTCTAATCGCTCCCGTTTTACCTAGCAACAGTACCCCGCAACTCGAAGCGCCACGGCTTCACGCCATGGCGCTTCGTGCGGATCGTCAGCTGCCGCTGCTGCTGAGCGCTTCGGACAACGCTGCTTCGATCTCGTCGGCGGTGGCGCCTTGTTCCTTCGCCAACCGTGCCGCCAGTTCCTGCTCGCGCTTGCGCTTGCGCTCGCTGTGGTACGCAAGACCGGTGCCCGCCGGAATCAACCGACCGACCACGACGTTTTCCTTGAGACCGCGCAGGTAGTCACGCTTCCCGGTAACGGCCGCTTCGGTCAGCACGCGCGTCGTTTCCTGGAACGAAGCAGCAGACAGGAACGATTCCGTTGCCAGCGACGCCTTGGTGATACCGAGCAGCTGACGCTCGAACTGCACAGGATCTTTCGATTCGGCCGCGAGACGCTCGTTCTCTTCGACCACCGCAACGTGCTCCAGCTGTTCACCGCGGATGAACGACGACTCGCCCGGATCGGTGATCTCCACTTTGCGCAGCATCTGCCGCACGATCACTTCGATGTGCTTGTCGTTGATCGTCACGCCCTGCAGACGATAGACCTCCTGGATCTCGTTGATGATGTAGCGAGCGAGCTCGTTTACACCTTTGAGCCGAAGGATGTCGTGCGGCGAGGCGGCACCGTCGGATACGACTTCGCCACGCTCCACCGATTCGCCTTCGAAGACGCCGATGTTGCGCCACTTCGGAATCAGCGTTTCGTACGGATCGCCGTCGAGCGGCGTAATCACCAGACGACGCTTGCCCTTCGTCTCTTTGCCGAAGCTGATCGTGCCGGAAGCTTCCGCAAGGATCGCCGGTTCCTTCGGCTTCCGCGCTTCGAAGAGGTCCGCCACACGCGGCAGACCGCCGGTGATGTCGCGGGTTTTCGAACCTTCCTGCGGAATCCGCGCGATGACGTCGCCCACGCCGATCTTCTCGCCGTCTTCGAGGCTCAGGATTGCATCGGCCGGCAACAGGTAGTGCGCCGGCACATCGGTGCCCGCCAGGAACACCTCCTTGCCTTTGCCGTCCACCAGGCTGATCGCCGGACGCAGATCTTTACCTGCGCTGGGACGATCCTTCGCGTCGAGCACCAGAATGTTGGTGAGGCCGGTCAACTCGTCGGTCTGACGATTGATCGACAACCCTTCTTCCATGTCCTGGAACACGACCTTACCCGCCACTTCCGTGATGATCGGGTGGGTGTGCGGATCCCACTGCGCGATCATCTGGCCGGCGTCGACGTGTTCGTTTTCGCTGACCGAGATCACCGCACCATACGGCAGCTTGTAGCGTTCGCGCTCGCGACCCTGCAGGTCGGCGATCGCAATCTCGCCTGAACGCGATACCGCGACGAGTTCGCCCGATTCGCGTTGCACCGTCTTCAGGTTGTGCAGGCGAACCGCGCCGCCATGCTTGACCTGAATGTTGTCGATCGCTGTGGCCCGCGATGCCGCGCCGCCGATGTGGAACGTCCGCATCGTCAGCTGAGTACCGGGTTCACCGATCGATTGCGCCGCGATGACGCCGACCGATTCGCCGACGTTGACCAGGTGGCCACGCGCCAGATCGCGTCCGTAACAGGTGGAGCAGACGCCGTGTCGCGTATCGCACGTAATTGGAGAGCGCACGACCAGTTCGTCGACGCCGAGCGTCTCGAGCTGTTCAACCCACGCTTCGTCGAGCATCGTGCCGGCCGTCATCAGCAGCGTCTTGCCGTCGGGCGCATGCACGTCGTTTGCAACGACACGACCCAACACCCGGGCCGCCAACGGTTCTACGACGTCGCCACCTTCAATCAGCGCACTGATGTGCAGACCGTTGCG
>DATJGR010000217.1:0-19332 GCA_035494855.1 Pseudomonadales bacterium
CCTGCGCACCGGCATGGAGCTGTCGCGCTGGTTACACGAAATGCCGAAGCCGACGCTCGCGGTCATACCCGGTCCGGCCGCCGGTGCCGGATTGTCGCTGGCGCTCGCGTGCGATCTGCGCATCGCAGTCGACACCGCGAAGTTCACCACGGCGTTCTCGAAGATCGGTTTAGCGGGCGACTACGGCGGTTCGTACTTCCTGCCGCATCTCGTCGGCGCGGCGAAAGCGCGCGAGTTGTACTTCACAGCCGACGTGATCTCGGCCGAGGAAGCGTTGCGCATCGGCCTCGTCAACCACGTGTTTCCGGCCGTGTCGTTCGAAGCGGACGCGGTTGCATTCGCACGCAAGCTGGCGAACCTGCCGACGGTCGCCCTCGGCTACATGAAGAAAAACCTCAACGCAGCAGAACGCGGTTCGCTCGGCGACGTGCTCGATCTCGAAGCGATGCACATGATCCGCACGTTCATGACCGACGACCACAAAGGCGCTGCGAAAGCGTTCGTCGAAAAGCGTCCACCGGAGTTCAAGGGCCGCTGATCGACGGACGACGCGTCAGGCGTAAATCGGGTATTCCGGTTCCCACATGTTCGCGGCGACAACGGCTTCGGGGTCGGCGATGGCTTTCGTCGCCACGCCGTCGATCGCCGCCTGCTTGATGACGGCGATCGCGACCCCGCGCGCCACGTCGCGCAGCCTGCGCACCGACGGGAACAACAGGCCTTCGGCGATTTCGGCCTCGGTGAGACAGCCGGCCAGCGATGCCGCAGCGACGTTGATCATGTTGTCGGTCACTTCACGCACTTCGGCGAGCAGCGCGCCGAGCCCGAGACCGGGGAAGATGAACGCGTTGTTGGCCTGGCCGATCTTGCGCAGTTCACCGCCGTAGGCCACCGGCTGAAATGGACTTCCTGCCGCGACGATCGCACGCCCGTCGGTCCACCGCACGATGTCCTCCGGTCGCGCCTCGGTGTTGTCGTTGGGGTTCGACAACGGGAAGATGATCGGCCGCTCGACGAGCGCCGCAACGCGACGGATCAGCGCTTCGGGAAAACTCCCCGGCTGGCCCGAAGCACCGATCAACACGGTGGGTTTGAAATGGTCGACCACGTCGTCGAGGCTGCGCTGCGCCGCGTTGCCCAACCCGACGCGCTGCGCCTGTTCCTGCGACCACGCGAGTTCGCTCTTGTATGCATCCCGCATCTCGTTGTCGCTGACGATGAGCCCGCGGCTGTCGAGCACCGCAATGCGCTGGCGGATCGCCGTGTCGTCGAACCCGAGTTGCACGAGCCCGGCGCGAATCTGACGTGCGATCCCGAGGCCGCCGGCGCCGGCCCCGAACACCACGATGCGTTCGTCGCTGAGTTTGTGGCCGATGACGCGACACGCACCGAGCAACCCGGCCAATGCCACGGCGCCGGTGCCCTGGATGTCGTCGTTGAACGACGGCAGCACCTTGCGGTACTTGTTCATGATGGTCAGCGCATTTTCCTTACGGAAGTCTTCCCACTGCAGCAACGCGCCGGGAAATTCCGACTTCACCGACAGCACGAACTCGTCGATCAGCGCATCGTATTCGGCACCGCGCAGGCGCGGATGGCGGCGCCCGAGATACAGCGGATCGTCGAGCAATGCCTTGTTGTCCGTTCCGACGTCGATGCTGATCGGCAGCGTCTCCGCCGGATGCACGCCGGCAGCCGCGGTGTACAACGACAGCTTGCCGATGGAAATGCCGATGCCGCCTGCGCCCTGATCGCCGATGCCGAGAATCGATTCGTTGTCGGTGACCACCATCAGCCGGATGCGCCGCTCCCCGGCCGCGTTGCGAAGCGCCGTCGCGATGTGCCCGCGCGACGCGGGCGTGATCCACACACCGCGCGAGTGTTGAAAGACGTGGCTGAAATCCCGCGTCGCCTGACCGACGGTCGGCGTATAGATGATCGGCATGAATTCTTCGATGTGATCGCGCACGACGCGATAGAAGAGGTGTTCGTTGCGATCCTGCAGCGCCGCGAGCGCGACGTATTGGTCGATGGGTGCGGTGTGGCGCCGAATGCCCTCGTAACTGCGCTGCGCCTGCATCGCCATGTCGTTGAACTGCGGCGGCAGAATACCGTCGAGGCCGAGCTTGACCCGCTCGACAGGCGTGAACGCCGAACCCTTGTTCAGCAGCGGATTGCGCAGCACATCGTAGCCACGCTTGTTGCCGAGCAATTTCAGAATCTGATCGGTCATGCTGACGTTCCCCTTCGAGTGTGTGCCGCATGGTTCGCATCGCGACGCACGCAGCGGCGTAGCATCTCATCGAGGGCGGTGAGTCGGATACCCAATTGCGCGGCGGCGGCCGCCGGATCGATGCAATCGTCGTGGTCGAGCACGCCGAGCATCGCCACGGTGATCGGCGGGTTCGACATCGCCCGTTGCGCGATCCACGCGGCGCCGAGCAACGGAGTGAGCGGCAACGATATGCAGCGCACACGGCGACCGATCGTCGCAGCGGCGCGTTGCACCAACGCCTCGCGCGACAGCGACTCCGGTCCCGCGAGATCGATCGCAGTGCGTTCCAATCCCGGCAACTTCATCGCGGCGATGATCGCGTCGACCACGTCGCCGGCATAGATCGGTTGCTCGAGGCTGGCGCCGCGCAACAGAAAAACCGTTCCGCCGGTCGCCTTTCTGCTGAGCGCATGCGATGCGTAATCGTCTTCGCCGAGCACCATCGGCACGCGCAGAATCACCGCCGGCATCGCTGCCTTCAACAACGCCTGTTCGGCGCGCCCCTTCGACGCGAGCGCCGCGTTCGGCGACTGCGGATCGGAACCGAGGATGCTGAGATACACGATGCGTCGCAACGACGTCGCGGCCGCCGCCGCCACCAGCGCATCGGTGGCGCGCTCGTGCGCGTCGAGATACCGATTACGTGCGGTCTCTTTCAGGATGCCGACGAGATGCACCGCGCAGTCGCAGTCGGCCGCGGCTTCGGCGAGCGCACGCCCGTCGTTGTAGTCGAGCTCGACGATGCGGATCGCGACGCCGCTCGGTTCGAGCACCTGACGCGCCGCCGCGGAACGCACCGTCGCCGTGATCTGTACCTCGGGCGCAAGCCGCGCGATCAGTCGCCGACCCAGGTGGCCGTTCGCGCCGGTGATCAGCACGCGCACGATTGAGCCTTATCCATGCTCTGACTGAGGGGCGACGCTGGTAGCATGCGTCGCGAGCCTACCATCGTTGATCGCCATCGACGACAAGGAAACCGCCGTTGTGACCCTCGCCACCTGGGCGAACGCGCTCAGCGCTCTGCGCGCGTTGATCGCGCTGCCGTGCGCGTACTCGATCTGGACCGGTGCGTGGACGACCGCCGGCGTGCTGTTCGCAGTTGCGGTAGCCACCGACGTATCGGACGGCATCGTCGCCCGCCGCCGCGGCGAAGCATCGGCGTTGGGCGGGCTGCTCGATCACTCGATCGACGCCGCATTCGTCACCGTGAATCTCGGCGCGCTCGCCGTCATCGGAATCGTCACCCCGCTCCTCGCTCCGCTCGCGATCACGTCGTTCGCACAATACGTGTGGGACTCGAAGGCACTGTCCGGCGCCCCGCTGCGCGCGAGCGTGCTGGGTCGTTGGAACGGCATCGGCTACTACGTGATCGTCGGCGTCCCGACGGTGCAACATGCACTCGGGGTTCCCTGGCCGTCGTCTGCATTGATCGCTCTCGCCGCCTGGCTGATGGTCGTTTCGACGGTGATCTCGATGGGTGATCGGGCGTACGCGTTGTGGCGGATTCGCCGAGGGTGAGTGTCGGTGGGATGGAGCTTCGAGCGCGGCGGAGTTGGGAATGTGCTGCGTCGGACCCGCTCGAGCCATCCCTGGTCGCTCCGCGCGCGTCATCCATTGCGCGCTAGGGTCCTCCGCAACACATACCCACCTCCGCCGTGTGAGTGTTTCCATCCACAGACATTGGAGATGAGTGAACGAAGTCCGCGCGCTTGGATGTGGAAGCGGTGACGGGTGATCGGTGTGGAGGGGCAGCCGCGGCCAGGGATGGCCGCGGCTGGAGCGCCCAAGGATGGCTCGAGCGGCCCCGGAACACCGATCACCCGTCGCCGCCCCGATCAACCAGGTCTCACTTTCCGCGGCCTCAACGCTCGACGAACAACTCCCGATTCGCCAACGGCAGGAACGCAACGCCGATCAGCGCGTTGAGGCTGACGAAGAAGGTGTGCATGACGAGGCTGAAGGCGCCCACTTCGGGGTATTGCGGGAACAGCACCGTCCAGAGGAGCAATGCGCCCGCGTGGAACGGCAGCGGCAACGCAGCTGCGAGAAAGATCACCGGCAGGAACGCGAGCATCTGGCCGAAACCGACGTCGACGTGGAACAGCCGTAGCGAAGCGGTGTAGATCAGCACCGCGATCAGCAGGTTCGGCGCTTTGAACAACAGCACGAGCAGATAGTGGTGCGGGCGCGCCTGACGAAATGCGCGCAGCAGCGGCCGGTCGCGCAGCTGCGATCCGGGAAACAGCCTGCCCGAGAAGTACAGCAGATGGAACGGTACGTAGAGCGCAGCGATCACGAACACCGTCGGCAGAATCCTATTGAGCGGAAGAATGGTCGACGCAGCATCGACGAGGTTCGAATACAGCGCCACGCCGACGGCGGAAAAGATCAGCAACTGATAGATCTCCATCACACCGAGAAGAATCATCGAGGAGATCGCTTCCCAACCGGGCACCTGGTAGCGCCGCAACAGGTACAGCGACATCGCCCCTTTACCAACCTGTTCGTTGACCAACGAAAGAATGTAGGCGCTGGCGCGGATCGGCAGCACGTTCAGGAAACCGATCTGCGGCGCGTTGAACCAGCGGATGACGCGCCACGTAGCGTGCGCGTCGATGACGAAGAACAGCATCGAGTACGGAATCATCAGCGCGAGCCACGTGGTCCAGTCGACTTCCCTGAAGAACCCGGCGAGATAGTCGAGCGGCGCCAGACCGGCGCGCGCGGCGGCGGCTGCGATGCGTCCATATGCGAGGTAGAAGCAGCCGATCGCGATCAGCCACGTAACGAATCGCCACAGGCGCGAAGCGGCGCGGGGTGCCGGTTTTTCTTCGACGTCACCCGACGCTGTGGTCATGATCAGTCCCGCATCACGGCAGCATTTCCGGCGTGACCTGCACCTGCAGCGGACCACCGCCGCCGGGTGCATCGAGCAGCACCGCGCTGTAGACCGCGCCTGCGTCGACCGAGATCCGGTCCGGGCCGAACAGCTGAACGGTGGTGCCGGAGCGCGTCACGAACAGATCATACGAACCGGGCGTGAGGTTCACCGAACTGCTGGCGAGCAGCACACCGTTCGCAAGGATCGGCGACGCGTCGGAAATCGGCTGACCCGGCGCGGCCAGGTACACGTCCACGGTGCCGGCACTCGGCGCCGCCTGGACGAAACGGAACTGCGCCTGCCCGAGAATGCTGCGCTGGCTCTCCACCACCGCGGCGAGCGCGGTCGTGTCGTCGCTGTCGCGTCCCGAGGCGTAGATCGAACGCGCCTGACCGCCGACGACCGCCACTGTTCCGGTCGCGATGACGGTGCCTGGCACACCGGCCGGCGTGACGTTGACCGTGAACGAGCCGTTCGCTACCGCGAGGCTATACGGCGTGGTGGCGCCATACGCAACGTTCTGGAACAGCGGCGCGCCGGCCGGCGTGCCCAGATAAATGTCCACGTGCGGCGCATCCGGAATCATGTTCGCCGCGCGCAGCCCCCCCTGCATGGTCTGATTCGGGAAATCTTCCGCACCCGCAGCCGTCACGTTCGCCACCCGCAGCGATTCTCCGGTCGGTCCGAAGTTGTCGATCAGCAGATAAATCGAGCGCTTCAGTTTGGCCACGGCAAACGACCCCGAATCGAACAACACCGTTTTGGAACCGGCCGGGGTCACGCGCACGCGATACGAAACCACCGGATCCTGCTCCACCAGCGGCGTCACGTTGCCGAAGCTCACGGTCGCGGTGGGGCTTGCGGTGGCCAGATCGACGGCGGCGTCGGTGACGTACACATCGACCGCGTCGGTCGAGGTCGAGCCATGCACGATCTGGAAGTCCGGCGGCGGAAACTGCGCGGGCTTGCTCGGATCGACGTTGAAGCCGATCTCGATGTTGTCGATTCGAACGAGCTGCGGGCTCGCAGCAGGTCCGATCATGATGAACGAGAACTCGTCCTCGTCCGCCAGGTCGACGGTCGCGTTGTCGACCAGCGTCGTGGTCACGTCGTTCGGCGGCGTCAGCAGAATGTTCATCACATATTGCGCGACCAGCTGCTGCGACAGCACGGTCGCCTCGCCGAATTGATTGGCCGAGAAGACAGAGTTGCTGAGAAACGACGTCATGCGGCCGGCATCGGGAATCACATGGACCACTCTGATGCTGCCCTGCCGCGGTATGGCAACCGGCGCGTTGCCGTCGTTCTCGCCGCTCGCGCCGCAGCCCGAAAGGCCGCCAAGCAGCGCGCCCAACAGCACCATCGAAAGAACCCGGTTCCTCATCGAACGCTCCACGGCTCGGTCATGTCGTTAGAAGGTGCTGACTACGATGTGATACGGAGCGCCGCCACCGGGCGCGTCGATCACGTAAATCGTGTAGATGCCGCCGTTGTCGATGGTGATGGGATCCGGACCAGCGATCGGCCCCGTCGTCGCGGTCGCGGTGAATACCAGGTCGTAGCTGCCGGCCGCGGCGATGGCGCCGGCGATCGACAGCAGCGGCTGGTTCACGACCACCGCGTTCGTATCGGTGGTCGATTTGCCGGGCGCGATCACGAACATGTCGGTCGGCGTGCTCGACGGTGCCGCGTTGATGACCTGCAACTGACCTTCGGAACCGACGGGTCGCGTGTTGTCGATGGTGGTACGCGACGCGGCGCTGCCGACGCCCTTCGCGAGCACGAGCGTGCGCGTTTCGCCGGGCGCGAGCGTGACCGTGCCGGTGAACAGCACCGTGGCAGGGGCGCCTGCGACCGTCGCCGTGCAGGTGAGCGTGCCGGCCGGAAGCTGCTTCAGCGCCGCGACAGATCCATATGCCACGGCCGAAAAGGTTGGGGTTCCGGCGACCGGTCCGACGTAGAGATCGGCGGACGGTATGTCGGCGATCATGTTCGCCACCCGAAACGCCACCGGCAATGCTTCGTTGGGGAAGTTCGTCGCGTTCTGGTTGCTCAGCTGCACTACACGGAACCCGGCGCCGCCAGGGCCGAAGTAATCGACCACGACGAACGTCACGCGCGTCATGTCGGCAATCGAGAAGACGCCGGAATCGTAGAGCACGGTGGTACTGCCCGCCGCCGTTACGCGCAACCGGTAGTTCGTGCCTGATGCGACGGTTGTCAGATCGGATGCCTCGTCGAACGCGACGGATGCGAGTTTCGGCGACGTTGCGATGTCGGCCACCGCATCGGTGAGATAGACGTCGAGCGACGACTGACTCGCCACCGTCTGCATCACCTGAACTTCGGCGTTGCCTGCCGTGATCGCCGGTACCGGGTTCACGATCGTCTTCGTGTGATGGTCGTTCAGCGTACCGACGATGAACACCGTGGACTGTTCATCGATGTTGATGGTGACCTGTTCCTTGTTGATCAGCGTCACCGTCGTTCCGGCCGGATCGAGATACTGCGCGTTGATGGCGTACTTGCCGGTCGCGAGTTGCTGCAGCTGCGTCGCCTGCGCAAACGACACCCGCGTCAACGTCGCACCATCGAGCCCCGCCAGCAGTGTCGGGCTGTCCGGCAGCGTGTTCACGAGGCGCAGGAATCCCGACGTGATCGGTTTGCCGACGTTGCCGTTGCCGTTTCCGTCGTAGCCGCTGCCGCCGCAGCTCGCGAGGACGATGCTCGCCAGCACCATCCACAGACGACGCGACGATACAAGGCGCGGCCCGCAAGCGGCATTCGGCACGGCGCAGTTCGACACGAGTGGGACCCTTCGAAGAAAGCGCGCAAGTATACCTGCGAACGTTCGCGAGCGTAGGCGGCGGACGCGACGCGGTGGATTCGTTTGAGACGGTGCCGGTCCAGTGATACAACCCGGCGCCTGACGCAGAAAATACCACCTCGGGACAACGCAAGAGATGAGCTATCAACACCTTTCGATCGAACACCGCGGGCCGATCGCCATCGTCACCTTCAATCGGCCGGAGCGCGCGAACGCGCTGCACTACGCGCATCTCGCGGAGATCGAGCAGGCGGCGCTCGCGTTCCGCGACGACGCCGAAATCCGCGCGATCGTCTTCACCGGCGCCGGCAAACACTTCTCCTCCGGCGCGGATCTGACCGATCCCGGTAACGAATACCGCGTACCGATGGTGTTGCGGCGACGCCGCACGCGCATCGGCGAGCGCGTCATCCGCGCGCTGCTCGACATCGACCAGATCACCATCGCCGCGTGGAACGGTGCGGCGATGGGCGGCGGCGCGTGCATCGCCACCGCGCTCGACTTCCGCATCGGCGCCGACGACTGCTTCATGCAGTACCCGGAAATCGACATCGGCCTCAATCTGATGTGGCAAAGCCTGCCACTGTGCACGCGCCTGGTCGGCGCGGCGCGGACGAAACGGCTCGTCGCCGGCGGCGAACGCATCCATGCTCCAACATTGCTGCAATGGGGCGCGATCGACGAGCTGGTGCCGCGGTCGGAACTGCTGGACCGCGCGGTCGCGATGGCGCAGCACTACGCGGCGAAGCCGCCGATCGCGGTGCAGATGATCAAGCGCAGCGTCAATGCGATCGAAGCCGCCCTGGACCGTTCGCTGATGCACATGGACGCGGACCAGAATCTGCTGACGCAAAGCACCGACGATCGCCGCGTCGCGGCCTCCACCTATCGAACCAGCGAGAAGCCGGTGTTCAAGGGCGATTGAAACGGTGCCTGGCGATTGAGAAGGTGCCCGGCAGCGGCCTTCACCTGATTGCTTCGCCTGGCGAGGGACATGCGTCGATCGCGGAATAGAAGTAGCATCCCTCCAATCCGGGCCAACGTGGAGCAGCAATCCATGGCAAGTCACGCCTCTTCAGATCAGACCGTCGACGACCACAACGCGTGGCGTCTCGATTCACCCGGCATCGCCGGCTGGAAGCGCACCGCGCGGCCCGACGATCCGAACAAATTCTTCATCGTCTCGGCCGACTGCCACGTGCAGGAGCCGAACGACCTCTGGGTGCAGCGGATGCCAAAAGACCTGCATCACCGTCTGCCGGGAGTCAGCGTCGATCCGAAAGGCGAGAAATTCCAGAAGACCGAAGGGTTCCGGCCGATCCGCATCCGCGACGTCCCGTTCGAGGGCGAAGACCGGTTGCGCAATCAGTCCGGGAAGACACCGGAAGAACGCCTGAAGGACCTCGCCGCCGACGGCGTCGATTGCGAAGTGCTGTTCCCGAACAAGGGCCTCGCCATGTGGGCCACGCCGGATGCGAAGTTCAGCCAGGCGATGTGCCGCGCGTACAACGAGTGGGCGTGGGAAGTGTTCGGGCCGTACAACGACCGGCTCGCGCCGATGGCCTGCATCGCCACCGGCGACATCGACGGCGCCATCGCCGAGGTGCAGCGCACTGCAAAGCTCGGCTTCAAGGGTCTTTCGCTGCCGTGCAAACCGGTGTGGGGCGCGCCGAACCACGAAGACCTGAACTACAACCTCCCGGAGCTCGATCCGTTGTGGGCCGCGATTCAGGACGCCGACCTGCCGTTCACGTTCCACGTGTCCACCGGCCGCGATCCGCGCACCGCACGCGGCAACGGCGGCGCCGTCATCAACTACGCAGTGCATTCGCTGGCACCCACGATGGAGCCGATCGTCAACATCTGCGCGTCCGGCGTGCTCGAACGCTTCCCGAAACTGCGTTTCGGCAGCATCGAGGCCGGCATCGGCTGGGTGCCGTGGGCGCTCACCGCCATGGACGAGGCCTATCGCAAGCACCACATGTGGGTGCGGCCGAAACTGCACGCGCTTCCCAGCGAATACTTCAAGGCGCGCGGCTTCGCCAGCTTCGGCGAAGACCCGCCGGGGCTCGACCTCGCCCGCACGCACGGGCTGGTCGACAACTTCATGTGGGCCAACGACTACCCGCATCATGAAGGCACGTGGCCGCATTCGGCGGCGGCGATCGAGCGCACGATGGGTGCGCTCACCGACGAAGAGCGCGCGAAAATCCTCGGCTTGAACGCCGCGCGCGTCTTCAAGTTCGACGTGCCCGCGCGTTATCTGAAGTTCAGCGACACCGCCGCACTCGCCGCGCAACGCTGATGAACGATCGCAGTCTGCGCGGCAAGGTCGCCGTGGTCGGCGTGGGCGAAACGCCGTATTACAAACGCGGCCAATCGCCCGATCCGGAATTCAAGCTCGCGTTGCAGGCCATCGTCACAGCGTGCGCGAACGCCGGAATTTCCCCGAAAGACGTCGATGGCTTCGCGTCGTTCAGCAATGATCGCAGCGATGCGTCGCGCCTGTCGGCCGCGCTCGGCATCAAAGACCTGCGCCACGCCAGCATGCAATGGGGTGGCGGCGGTGGCGGTGGCTCCGGTGCAATCGCGAATGCAGCCGCTGCGATTGCGACGGGTCAAGCCGAGTGCGTGGTGGTCTTCCGGGCGCTCGCGCAGGGTCAGTTCGGCCGCTTCGGCCAGGGCATGCGCGGCCAACGCATTTCAGGCGAGTTCGCGCACACGATTCCGTACGGGCTGATGTCGCCGGCGCAGATGTTCGCGATGAAAGTGCAGCGTTTCATGCACGACCACGGCGTGGAGCAGAGCGCGCTGCGCGCGATTTCGCTGGCGAGCTACGCGCACGCACAGAAGAACCCGCGCGCCGTGATGTACGGCCAGCCGCTCGACGAAGCGAAGTACGACGCCTCGCGCTGGATCGTCGAACCGTTCCATCTGTTCGATTGCTGTCAGGAGAACGACGGCGCCGCTGCGATGGTGCTGGTGCCGGAGGAACGCGCGGCGGACTTCGACCACCCCCCTTGCTACCTGTTGTCCGCTGTCGCGGGCAGCCACTATCGCGCTGCGGCGCCGGTGCACAACACGCCGGACTACGCGACGTCCACGTTCAAGACGCTCGCGCCGCGCCTGTTCGAGATGGCGCAAGTCACACCGACCGACATCGACGTGCTGCAGAGCTACGAGAATTTCACCGGCGGGGTGCTGATGAGCATCGTCGAACACGGTTTCTGCGAACCAGACGAAGTGAACGAGTTTTTCCAGACGAAGAACCTGCTGGCGCCGAACGGCGCGCTGCCGCTCAACACCAGCGGCGGCAATCTCGCGGAGTGTTACATGCACGGCCTCGGGCTCAACATCGAAGCGGTCCGGCAGATCTGGGGACAGTCGACGAATCAGGTGAAAGGCGCGGAACTGTCGATGGTGATCTCGGGGCCGATGGTCACGCCGGTCAGCGCCTGCATCTTCGGCGCGGAGGCCACGTTATGAAAACGTCGGTGGCGACGCTGTGAGTTCGTATCTGAACGCCGGCCTGGCGAGCCCCGCCGCGTCTCCCGACGGATTGGACGCCGCGTTCTGGCAAGGTCTGCGCGAAGAGAAGCTGCTGTTGCAGCGTTGCGGCTCGTGCAAGCGCTGGCAGTGGGGACCCGAATGGATCTGCCATCGCTGCCTCAGCTTCGACCTGCGCTATGAAGAGGCCACTCCGCGCGGCGTGGTCTACAGCTACGAGCGCGTGTGGCATCCGGTGCATCCGGCGCTGAAAGACCAGGGGCCGTATCTCGTCGTGCTGGTGGAACTGCCCGCTGCCGACGGCGTGCGGCTGGTCGGCAACCTGCTCGGCGATCCGCGTGCGCAGGTCGACATCGGCGCGAGCGTGACCGGCGTGTTCGAACACCACGAAGCCGACCCTCCGTTCACTCTGCTGCAGTGGACACGCGCAACCTGATACATCGCATCGAGGAGTTTCCATGGAGTTGAGTTTCACCGCGGCGCACGATCGCTTCCGCAACGACGTGCGCGAGTTCTTCGATACGGCGCTCACCGAAGAACTGCGCGCGGCGCGCCGTTTCATGACGAGCGTCTACTGCGATTACGAAACCGGCATGAAGTGGCAGCGCATTCTGCTCGACAAAGGTTGGCTCGTGCCGAGCTGGCCGGTCGAATACGGCGGCACCGACTGGACGCTGACGCAGCGCTACATCTTCAACTGCGAACGCGCGCGCGCGAATCCGCCGCCGGTGTCGCCGATGGGGCTCGCGATGCTCGGCCCTGCCCTGCTCGGCTGCGGCACGCAGGAACAACGCGACTACTATCTGCCGCGGATGCTGCGCGGCGACGACTTCTGGTGTCAGGGTTACTCCGAGCCGCAAGCCGGCTCGGACCTCGCGGGACTGCAGACCGCGGCGGTGGCGGACGGCGACGACTACATCGTCAACGGCACCAAGATCTGGACCACCCACGCGCACTACGCGAACCGCATGTTCTGCCTCGTCCGCACCGGCCGTTTCGAACGCCCGCAGATGGGCGTCACGTTCCTGCTGCTCGACATGAAAGCACCGGGTGTGAGCACGCAACCGATCCGCTTCTTCTCCGGCGACTACGAGCAGAGTCAGGTGTTCTTCGACAACGTCCGCGTGCCGCGCGCGCAGTTGGTCGGCGAAGAAAACAAAGGCTGGTCAGTAACGAAATACCTGCTCGAATTCGAGCGCGGCGGCGGCAGCGCCGCCCCAAGCCTCATAGAGGCGATCGAAAAGGTGCGTGCGTTGCGCGGCACCGACTCGTCGCTGCCCACCGAAGTTGCACTGACTTCGCGGCTCGACGCAATCGAAGCCGAGGTACAAGCGCTCGAGATGACCGAACTGCGGTGCCTCTCCGAAATGGAGACGCGCGGCTCGCCCGGCGCGGCGTCTTCCATGCTGAAGATCAAGGGCACCGAACTCTCCCAGCAGATCACCGAAATCGCGGTCGAAGCGGCGGCGTACTACGGTGTGCCTTATCAACCGGCGGCCATCGACAGCCGCGGACGTTCCGGATTCGTCGGCCCGGAAGACGCGCTCACCGTTACGCCGTTCTACTTCAACAACCGCGCCGCCTCGATCTACGGCGGCTCCAACGAAATACAAAGAAACATCATCGCGAAAGCCGTGCTCGGGCTCTAACGCCGGCACTCGGGGGAAGTAATCATGACGTTGAACAAACAGATCGTGCTCGACCGGAAGCCGAGCGGGAAACTGACTGTGGACTGTTTCCGCACGCAGTCGAGCCCGGTCGGCGACCCGGGGCCTGGGGAAGTGCTGTGCCGCACGCTGCTGCTGTCGCTCGATCCCGCAAACCGGGCATGGATGCAGGGCGCCACGTATCGCGGTGAAGTGCACGCCGGCACGGTGATGCCGGGTTTCACGCTCGCCGAAGTGGTCGCGTCGAACGACATCAAATTCAAGGCCGGCGATCTGGTCGAAGGCGACGGCGGCTGGCAGCAGTATTTCGTCTCACCGGCCAAGGGTCTGCAGAAACGCGTTCGGCTCGAGCCGCTGTCGCATCTGATGAGCGTGCTCGGCGTCACCGGCAAAACGGCGTACTGCGGCCTGCTCGACATCGGCAAACCGCAGCCGGGTGAAACCGTTGTCGTGTCGGCCGCCGCAGGCGCCACCGGTTCGATCGCCGCACAGATCGCCAAGATCAAAGGCGCGTACGTCGTCGGCATCGCCGGCGGCCCTGAGAAATGCCGCTGGCTGGTCGACGAACTCGGTCTCGACGACGCGATCGACCACCGCGAGGGCAACGTCTATGCGACGTTGAAGGCCAGATGTCCGAAAGGCGTGGACGTCTATTTCGACAACACCGGTGGACCGATCCTCGAAGCCGTACTGTCGCGGATGAACCTGAACGGTCGGATCGTGTGCTGCGGCGTCGTCTCGCAATACGACACCGCCAATCCGGCATCGGGACCGCGCGGCATACCGGGTCTGTTGGTGACGAAGCGGATCAAGATGCAGGGCTTCATCGTGATGGACTACGTGAAGCTGCTGCCGCAGGCGGAGAAAGACCTCGCCAAGTGGATGGCCGAAGGAAAACTGAAGGTAGCCGAAGACATCATCGACGGGCTCGACCAGGCACCGGCCGGCCTCGTCGGTCTGCTGGCCGGTGAGAATCGCGGGAAACGGATGATCCGCGTCGCCGACTGATGGACGTACTCATATCGGCCAAAGTGGCCGCGATCTTCCTGCTGATTCTCGGCAACGCCTTCTTCGTCGCGTCGGAGATCGCGCTGACATCGGCGCGACGCAGCCGCATCGCGCAGCTCGCGTCCGAGGGCGACGGCAGCGCGCGCATCGTGCAGATGCTGCATGCGAATCCCGAGCGTTTCTACTCGGTGACGCAGATCGGTATCACGCTGATGTCGCTGGCGCTGGGGGCGATCGGCATCGTGACGTTCACCGACATCATCGATCCGCCGGTGGTGCGCGGTCTTTCGCATCTCACATTTCTCGGTCCCGAACTGGAGGTGGAGCGACTCGCTCACACGACCGCACAAGTGCTCGCGTTCCTGCTGGTGTCGATGCTGCACATCGTCGGCGGCGAGCTCGCACCGAAGGTCTACGCGTTCCACAGGCCGGAAGCGCTGAGTCTGTCGGTCGCGCGCCTCATCGACCTGCTGTACCGGTTGTTCAGATGGTTCATCTGGCTGCTGAACCACTTGTCGAACGGTCTGCTGCGCCTCTTCGGCCAGCGCGATCTCACCGGGCCCGGTGGCGGCCACTTCTCGATCTCCGAAGAAGAGCTGCGCACGATACTCGTTGCGAGCGAATCGGCCGGCGTGCTGGGCGCCGCAGAAACGGCGATGATCCGCGGCGTGTTCGATCTGGAGAAACACACGGCCGGCGAGGTTATGACGCCACGCAACCTGGTCGTTGGCATTCCGGTGGAAGCGACCATCGATCAGGCGCTCGAGATCTTCCGCACCGATCGCCACCATCGCTATCCGGTTTACGAAGGCTGCATCGACCGGGTGGTGGGCATCCTGTCCATCAAAGAGCTGCTGAATCACATCGATCTGAGTCATGGCGCAGCGGACGGGCCGCGACCGATCAGGGATCTGATGCTGCCCGCCTACCAGATTCCGGAAACGATGACGCTCAAGACGCTGCTCAAGGAGTTCCGCGCGAAGCGGCAGCAGATGGCGACGGTGATCGACGAATTCGGCGGCAACGCCGGGCTCGTCACACTGGAAGACGTCCTGGAGGAAATCGTCGGCGAATTCGAAGACGAATATTCACCGCGCGCGAAGTCGCTGCGCGTGCGTCGCCACGGCGATCATCTGCTGATCGATCCCCGCATCCGGATCGACGAATTCACGGAAGCGGTCGGCGCGCAGATTCCACCGGGCGACTACACGACGCTATCCGGCTTCATCTATCAGCGTCTCGAACGGATACCGGTACCGAAAGATCGCATCGTGCTGCCCGAGTGCGTGCTGACCGTCGATCAACTCGATGGTCCGCGCATCGTGCAGATCAGCTGCACATTGACGAAACACGCCGACAGGAGCGCAACCCATGAAAACGCCTGAGCCGATGTTCGACGCGAACCGCTGTGGCTTCGACAGCAACCGCCTTGCGGCGATCCCCGACGAAATGCAGCGCTACGTCGACAGCGGCGATCTCTCGGGAATGGTGACGCTAGTCTGGCGCCGCGGCGCGATCGCGCACGCAAGCGTGCTGGGTTCGCGAAACCTGGAGAAGGGCTTGCCGATGCAGCGCGACACGCTATTCCGCATCGCTTCGATGACGAAGCCGGTCACGTCGGTCGCAGCGTTGATGCTGATGGAAGAAGGCCGCTTGAAACTCGACGATCCGATCAAGCGCTGGATGCCGGAGTTCGCGAACGTTCGGGTGCTGAAGAACCCCAACGGCCCTGTAGAGGAGACGGTGCCGGCCGTTCGCGACATCACGGTCGACGATCTGTTCACCCATCGCGGTGGCCTCGCGTATGCGTTCACCTCGGTCGGACCGATCGCGAAGACGATGGAGCAACGACTGCCGGACGGGATGGCGCCGGACCCCTGGCTCGCGGCGCTCGGCTCGATTCCGCTCAGCTATCAACCCGGCGAGCGCTTTCACTACAGCCATTCGACCGACGTGCTCGGATTTCTCGTCGCGCGAATTGCCGGAATGCCGTTTCGCGATTTTCTGCGCAAGCGCATTTTCGAACCGCTGCAGATGCACGACACCGATTTCTGGACGCCGGCCGACAAGCGCGACCGCGCAGCGGTGGTGTACCGGCCCGACGCGAAGTCCGGTCAGCTGCAACCGGTTCCGTTGCGCGAACACACGGCGCCGCCGGTGTTCTGTTCCGGTGGCGGTGGACTCGTCTCGACCGCCGACGACTATCTGCACTTCGCGCGGCTGCTTCTCAACGGCGGTCGTCTCGATGGCGTGCAACTCCTGCAGCGCGACACGCTGGCGTCGATGACGCGCAATCGCCTCACCGACGCGCAGCGACAGATTCCGTTCATGGGCATTCCGTTCTGGGCCGGTCAGGGATTCGGGCTCGGCGTGTCGGTGATCACCGATCCCGACAAACAGGCGTGGATGGGACCCGGCTCGAAGGGCGCGTTCGGCTGGCCGGGCGCATTCGGCACCTGGTGGCAGGCCGATCCCGTGAACGACATGGTCCTGATCTATCTGATCCAGAACTCGCTACCGCTCGGACCGGAGATGGCGTCGCAACTGGCCACCGGCCAACGGCTCGGCGCGCAAATGGCATTGCCGCACTTCCAGCGCCTGGTGCACGACGCGATCAGGAACTGACGATCCTACTCAGGTGCCCAGCCGATAACGGATCTTCATCACCAGTGAGTTGTACATCGGACTCTCGAACGCGTCGTTGAACAGGCTCTCGAACGTCGAGTCGCCGAGCGCGCGGGTCTGGTTCGCCTGGATCGTCAGCACCACGAACAGCTCCGACAACGGCGCAACTTCCCAGCGGTAGCGCGCCTGAAAGATCAGGTTGGATACCGAAAAGTTGCCGGGCACCGCGGGATTCGGCACGCGCACCAGATCGCCCGGCTTCGACGGCACGGTATACACCTGATCGGCATCGGCCTTGATGCCCACCCACTGCAGCGAGGTGCGGAACTGCTGGTCTGCGCTGATGTAGTACTCCACCGTCAGCTTCGGTTCCCATTGAATCGCGTCGTAAGTCGCCATGCGCGGACCCGCCTGATGCAGCAGCCAATCGTTGGTGTCGTAATACGCGGTGCCGATCGACGCGTGGAACCGATCGCTCGGACGCCAGTCGATCTGCCCTTCGCCGCTCCACGTGTTGCCGCCGAGATTTTCGCCGATGAATCCGCTGCCGATACCGACGCCCCATTCGAGCGCCGCGTCGGAATCCCAGCGCACGAACCACTCCGAGTGTTGATCGATCCGGTACGTGCCGAATCCCTCACTGTTGATGTCGTCGAACGACTTCGGGGAAAACGCCGCGCGCGTCACCAATTTCGAGCGATCGTTGAAGATCAGTCGATTCGCCAGCGCGACGACGCCGCCGGTGAACAGTTCCTCGTGGTTTTCCTGTGCCGCAACGCGGATGTCGAACTGGTTCTCGTGCGCCCAACTGAGATTCGACACCGTGCGCGTGTGTTGCACGCGCAATTTCACGCTGTCGTTCCGTTCGAGGTAGCCTAGGTCGTTGATATCGATCGCGCTGTCGAGGTAGTCGATCCCAACGCGCGTCGTCACCCCTTGGCGAACGAAATACTCGAAGTCGACGTAACCGCCGTAACCGGTGTTCTCGCCGGTGACGTTCGAGGTGAACATCTGGCCGTCGACTTTCAGCTTGCCGCGCGAAGACAGGTAGTGGCCGTCTACACCTTGTGCAAGCGCTTCGCGCGCGGGATTGTCGACCGCGGTGGAAAGAAATCCGAGCGCGCGATACGCGCCGTCGTCGCTGTTCTCGTACAGCAACCGCGCAACGCCGTAGTTGTCGCCGGGCTCTTTCCAGCGTTCGTTGGCGCCCCCGGGCAGCTCACCATGGAACACGACGTCATCCTCGGCCGCGGCGAGTAGTCCATAACGCATCGAACCGGCCTGACCGGTGACTTTGGCGGCGCCGATCAAGTCGATCGGCTGCACCAGATCGCGATTGTTGACGATCGTATTGAGGCGCTCGATGGGCAAACGCGGCGCGCCTCCGATGCGGCGCGTGTTGACCATCGTCATTGGCGCCGGCGGACTGCCAACGTCGCGGTTGCGCGGCTCCGCCCGCGGCGTCGCAACGAACACCTCCTGTCCCTCGAGGAAGAACAAACGCTTTTCGGGGAAGAACGTTTCGGTGGCGGTCAGGTTGACGATCAGGTCGTCCGTCTCCACCGCTGCGAAGTCGGGATACACGGTTGCCATCAGCTGCGAGTTGGTGGTGGGCCGCCAGAACACGTCACCCCCGACGCGATAGCTCATTTCGTTCTGCACTTCGTCCCACGTCGCCGCAGCGAACGGGTAAAGGCTGAGCTGTTGCCGCGGCGCCACCTCGTTCAATTCGATCGGCTGCAATACCGACATGAACTTCGGCTTGGTGGGCGGCAGCGCCGGCCAGGCCCAGCGTTCGTCGAGCGAACCGACGCGCCGGCTCATGTACAAACCCATGTGTCGCGTCGGTCCGCTCGACGGCATCGCAACCGTGCCCCACGGAATGAAGAACTCTGCCGACCAACCTTTCTCGGTCAGTTGCGTGACGCCGTACCACGGCCCGTCCCAATTGCTCGAATACTGTCGCTCCGGGAGGATCGTGCCGTCGCTGTGCGAATTGCCGAGTGCGACGTTGAACCAGAACCCGTAACGCCCTTCGCCGGACGTGTCGATCGTGAAGCTCACCTCGTCGCGCGCGACCTGGAATCCGAAGTCGCGACTCGACAGCCGCATCAGCCGCGTTGCCGGCGGCTGCTCGAGGTCGAAGCCGACGTAAAGACCTCGCGTGGTGTAGAAGAGCTTTGCGCGGGTGGCGTACGGCGGCTTCGCCAGCGTATCGGGCTCGATCACCACGAAATCGGAGATCACCGGCAGATCGCGCCACACAGCCTCGTCGAGACGACCATCGATCTCGATCGGAGTGGCGTCGTCGGCGCGAGTCAGCGGCATTACCTTCCGCACCTCGAGTATGTCGTTAGTGCCGAACATCGTCGCATCGCCAGCTGCGGCGGATGCGAGTTGTGTGCACGCCAGCAGCACGCCGGCGAGCAGCAAGCCGGTGTCGCCGCTTTGAAGCACCCTGAACACGGTGTTTCTGGCCTAGCGGCGCCCTACTGCCGCCGGATTCGCCGGCAAATGATCGAACCGTCCGCTCGGACGTTGC